>JAAYVN010000142.1 GCA_012517155.1 Ignavibacteriales bacterium
CTTTTTGTCACGATTTCGATAAAGTTGCCACAGAACTCTTCCTTGACTCAGATCTCTCAAAAAAAATTCCTTCTTTTCCGGGGAGAATAGAGTTGGAAACAAGGACCGTCCGTTACAATTCAACCGAAGCAACAGAAATTCATGTTTTCACTGAACCGAAAGACATAAAATACAATCCGGCCATACTTGAGCAGGTACCTGCAGCAATAAAAAGTTTAGAGTCTGAACTAGCTTACGACGTCACCATAATTAACGGGGCTATGCCGCTTTGGCTGGTATCGCAACTTACAACTTTATTAAAGCCAATATCAGCAGTGGTTGCGATTTATGACAAAAAAGTTAAAAATGATGACGGCACACTTCATGGAGCTGTTGTTGTGTCGGGGGATAATAAGAATAAATACGGAACAATTCTTAAAAAGGAAGAGTAAGGAATGAAATACTTTGACGAAGATGAAATATTGTTCGAGAAAATAAGACGCAAACCAAAAGAACTCCGGTATTCCGACAAAACCGCCGATCCCGCGGTGCTCGAGCAGGTCTTTGGCAGCGGGCACCTGGTTGACGATTCCAAAGTCAGTTTCGGTCAGATTGAGCGGGATGATTTCAAGGAGAGCAAAAGACCCGGAATTGTAATAACCCCCCCATCCGAAGAAACCGCTTTCGAAACTGAATGGATCCCCGGAACAGGAGCCGTTAAAAACCGTAATGAAGAACTAACCCTCTTTCTTGATTCCGGACAGGGAAAAGTAAAAAAGAAAACAGCCTTTCTTATTCAGTACCGGCAATACTATAAATATTTCACGCTAAGCTCAAGAGTCTTTATGCTGCCTGCAGATAAATTAAGAGAACTGGAATTAAAATTAAACAACCTATGAGTAAAAAAATTTCACTTGCTGAATTAAGCGATAAAATTGCAGACAGGCAGAACATTACAGAAGAAGAATACAGCCGCCTGCTTGGAATTTTCAGCCGCCTCTACCTGGTTAATCCCGAAAGCCGCATCCGGAAAAGGAACAAAGAAGAGATACAGGTTATTATAAACGACTGCGCCACTGATTATACACTATATCTGATTAACCACAAGTCCGTCCCCGATTTCCCCGAGACCTATTGCAAAACCCTGCTAAGGAATAAAATCAGAGGAGAGGACACAACAATATTTAACAAAGAATACCTCGAATTCAAAAAAATCGTTAAGGAAATACTTGTAAACCTGGAAAAAAGCGGAAAAATCCACTCTGATAAGAAAAAGGTGTATTGGTTTAATAATGAAACCAAAGATGTAAAACCCGATAAAGAAATAGTCCTGCAAACCGCTTATGGATTTGAACTGGATAGTCTTATGCTTTTTACACACTGGACGTCTGCAGTAAAATCCGAACTGGAACAGTTTATCCTTTTTCTGCTGGAAAGTTGCGGCGGAAGTTTGAGTGCGGATGTTATCGCTGAAATTACCGGCGCCCGGATTGGAATAAAAATATTTGGAACTGTCTCTGACAATGATGAAAACAATGAAGAATACAGCCATACCTCATTTGAGTCGGTTGTGTCGGCTGATGCCGAACAGGAAAACAATACTGTAATGGAAGAATTCCTGGCCGGGGCAAAAAACAAACTAAAAACGCTTGCCGCCAAAGATGCCGGGTCCGGAAAGCAATATATGAAAATATTTTATCTCTATAATATAGAAAACATTAACCTCGCCGATATATCAGCTCAAACAGGAATACCGCAATCAACAGTTCATAACCGGCTCGGAATCATAGAACAAAAGATCCGTGATACCGTTACGGAACTGATTATAAAACACGATACGGGGAACCTTCTGAATAAAAACAGAATATCGGAATCCATTGAAAAAATAATAACGGATTTAGTGAGAAATTAAGATGGAAAAAGAACACTTAAAAGAATTAATACGCGATTATCTGCTGAAAAGAACCGGAGCAAAGGATATTCCGGGAATCGAGCATCTGATTAAAACCGATCCGCAGGCTGCGGAAATTTATAACAGTTTACTGGAAAAAATAAAAGACAATGAAGCGCAGACTGATGATTTCACTTCCGGGGATAAAAAGAAAGCATATGCCCGGTTGGGGAAACTCATCCGGAATGCAAGCCTTCCTCCGCTTCCGGGTCAGGTTTGGGAAATTAAAGGACTTAATGAAAAAGTTGTGGTGCTGGATGGACCGCGGAATTCAATTTCGGGTATGGATTACCGGGTAATGGTTATTTCATCAAAAACCGATTTCGCACAAATGTACGACCTGGTTTTCAGCGACGACGATTTTCTTAATCAAGAACAAGTTGCACACACTCATCTTGCCGGTAATATCCACAGGCGTGATTTCAGCAGACTGTATGCGGAACTTGCAAACACCACCTTTGACTGCATAAAATCTGCGGATAAAAAAAAGAAATGTGAACTCCCCGCAAATATCACCCGGGGGAAGGGAGTAATTCCGCACCTGGCTGACGAGTACGAAAACTGGCTGGAATTCACCCGCACTAAACTTCAGGCTTTCAGCCTTTTATTGCTCAAAGAAGCCGAAGCTATCCAAATAAAAAAAACACCTGTAAAGATAATTAAACTGATTACTGATAATCTTCCTCACACAGGTCCTCATATTCATGACACCGCATTATCCTTCAGGTATGCGGCTCAATCTGTTTCAAATTACGCATCTCTCATTCCCCCTGAATCTGCAGACCTTTTCACAGCAGGGAAGATAAGAGTTGATCTTACATTTGACAACTCCCGCTTTATCTTTGAATTCACCAGTCTTGATCAGAGCATCAGGGAAATAGATTACTTTGAAATGGGTGCGGGGGATTATTTTCAGACCTGGGACAAAATCAGATTTCAGGAATCAATTGCACGATTAGAGATACGAAACAGCCCCGAGATAATGACAGAGATGAAGAAAGAATTCCGGGTAAAACTCAAAGCAGGAAAGATATCGGAAACATATATCTTCAGAGGGAATGATTAAAAGAATCGCATTGATATACATAGCGGTTTTCCGTCAACATCAGCCCGGATCCGGATCAGTTAGCTGACTGGCGAAAGAAACGAGGAGGGTTTATTAATACCGGATAAAAGTCTCTGTCAGAACAATCTCGAAAAAAGCCTGCCTGTAAATTTACCCAAAAGCCGGCGGATAATCCTTTGGAATATTTTCCCCCTTTTAATTGCATTGATATCCCCTGCAATTTTCCCCGTCTTATAAAGCACAGATCTGAACTTGTTGATAGTCATTTTCCCTCGCTCATTTTAAGAATGAAATTTTTAATAATCGGTTTGTTCAATGCAGAAAGATCCGATTTAACAATCTTGAAATTCCCTCTTTCAATCCCCTGCTCACTGAACCACTTCTCCCAGTAAAGCTTCTGGATATCATAATCGAACGCATAGTCCCTGTATGGCGCAAACTCAAGCGCAAGAACACTCAGCTTTGAAAGCCGGTTTCCCGTATTGATAAAACCGTAATTCTCCCGTTCAAACAGCCCCGCATAACCGGTATTATTCCTGAAAACACGCATATGCCCGGAACCCGGGAGGATATAAGAATACCTGTTGCCGCTTTGAACCATCGAATTCTTATGATACATATATCCGTCCGAAAGTATAACAAGAATATTTCTGAAATTTTCCCTTTCGTCAATACAGTCATCCGCAACGCGGTGACGGAAATAATTGTAAATGTCCGAGCCGTTAAAAGTCCCTGCCGAGGAAGCAACCGAATAAAGCCGTTCAAGATTATAAGAATAAACAGAGTCGATGGCATCGTAAACCCCGCGGCGGTTTTGAAACTCCGTTTCGCCGAAATTAATGCTCAAAGCCGAAGCTATATTTTCCAGACCGGAGTTCAGGTTGTTTGGATAAAAAACAACTTTTATCCTGTCCTCGCTGTGTACCGTTCCTTTAGTATTAACAAAAGATTTGAAAGCATGAACCACACTTTTAATACACTCCACGTCCCTCTCAATCTGTTCAATATTTTTTGCAGCAGAAATCCTGTCCGAAAGATCAACAAGAATAGTAACATTGAGATTTGCGAACTGATCAACACCAGCATTCCTGGAAGAAGTTTCATCGCAGCCGGTAAAAAACGGGAGAGAAGCAGCCAACAAAACAAAGATAACCGTCTTACGCATTTTCCAGTCCTTTCGATTTAATGAATTCGCGGAAATCATTTTCAACTTCTGCAACTGCAGCATCACCGAAACTGCCGTTTTTAAGATACTGCATCCAGCCGAGCGTAAAGTCGGAGATCTTCAGTTTAAGTTCAGCGGGGCTGTAAGTAACCATCCGGTTTTCCTTTAGCAGCGAAGTCAGCTCCATACGCAGATTTTCTATTTCCTTACGGATACTATCCGTCTCAGCCAGAACATTTTTTCTTTTAGCTTCAGCTGCGGCAATGCGGTTATCGCAATTATCAAGAAGCCTGTTAATCCTTATATCCATATCCCTTTCCTCGTCGAACAGTGAAAGCATAAATCCAAGGATAATGTAAACAACAAAGCCGAAGAAAATAATAAGCCAGAAATTCGGGTCATTAAGGGCAGTGGCGGGAGAATACCCTGCTATCTTCTCAAAAGAATTAAGCATTTTAGCATTATGAAGTCTTTCCGAAATATGATAAGCAAGAAGAGCATCAAGCGAGAAGACAATAAGAGTCAGGAAAGCAACCCACACCCGGTTTTTCGAACCGCTTTTAACGGATATTCTGTGCATTAAAACGGCAACGGCAATAAAAATGGAAGGAGAAAAGAGTGTTACCACGGCTGCGGTAAAGCCGAGCGAAAAAGATTCACTGATGGCGCGGGGATAGAAGATTGAATTGAATACAGTATCCTTTGCAATATTAACCACTCTGAAAATAGCTGAAAAGACAACTGAAGTATAGAAGAAATAGAGATAAACTATGAGCGCTGCAATCACCGCCTTATAAACATTAAGCCAGAATCTGTCCGACTTCCGCCCCGCAAAATCTTCGGGGGATTTTTTAATTGACTCCTTTTCAGCGGCAATCGTGGAAATTTCCTTTTCAAGCTCTTCCGTTTTATTTTCTGCAGCGGCAAGAGAGTCGTTTTTAATAGATATTTCCTCACTTAACCTGGTTTTCTCCTCATCCCTCAGGTGGTTATTCTCTTCTGCGTCCTCATTTTTCAGTGTGTTATTATGAATAAGTTTCCAGAGGATACTCTCTAAAGTAATACGATAAGAAGAGACAGCCCCGGAATGTTTACCGGCGGCGCGATATCCTCTGGTAAAAAAACTGTTTCTTTTAGCGGCTTCCCTTGTCAGGTGACCGTTGTTGGAAATTAAAGTATTTGATATTTCGTTATTCATATTACCATAGAGTAAAGGAATTCAAAAATTTCCAACACCGGCTAAAAATATTTTAGTAAAAATGAGTGTGTGATTCACCCGATAATCATCTATTGTCATTCATGGTCATTCCGACTCAGTCGGAGTTGTAGAGATGAAATGTTTTTTACTTTGCGAAACTTTGTGTCGTACTTTGGTCCGACCTTGTCGGAACTTTGCGGTTAATTGTTTTTCACATTTTCCTCTCATCCGCCTACATCTCGGTTTCTGTCTTCCGACTTCTGACTTCAGTCCTCAGATTTTATTCGTCCATTTACCATTAACAATTTACCATTAACAATTATAGCGTCCTTTTCATTCAAGGTATATAGAATA
>JAAYVN010000143.1 GCA_012517155.1 Ignavibacteriales bacterium
AAAGAACGATAATTCATGTTACAGACCGGTTAACTTTTTATGAAGAAAATATTACTTTTAAAGAATTGTCTGAATATATTTCTAAAACTTTAAGCACCAACAGGATGCAAAACTTGTCAGCGCTTAATCCACATTGCAGCATAATGATAATAAGTGCGTGATAACATTGAGAGCTATGTTGGTCGATTCATGCATAAGCAATAGCAAGAACCTGAGCGAACAAATCAATCAGTCCGCCGGAGGGTTCAAAAATAGGTCTTTGACATATTGGTTTACACGGAAAAAGTTGGACCTTATACAAGGTATAATGTAAAACGTCCATGTGTATGGACAGTATTATCATAACACCTAAAGACAAAAAACAGGCGGGGACTGTAAAAAAGATACTGAAAGCGTTGGATGTTCCTTTAAGAAAAGCGGATTCACCTTATAACCCCAAGTTCGTGGAAAAAATAATGCAATCCGAACAGGAGATAAAGGAAGGTAAAGTAACACGTATTGGTAGTGAGAAGGGTTTGGCAGAATTTTTGGGAATGAAAAATGAAGCGTAAGATTGAATTTTCCAATACAGCAAGAAAAGATATTGTCTATCACAGAAAGTCTGGAAATCAGGCGATCTTGAATAAAATCAATTCATTAATTCTTGAAATTTCCGAAACACCTTTTTCCGGTACCGGAAAACCGGAACCTTTGAAATATAATCTTTCCGGCAGGTGGTAGAGGCGTATCAATAATGCCATTTTACGATGTGGCCACCCTCACTCCGTAGCGCGGAACAAAAAAGACACCCAGGCTAAGCCGATGGTATTTGCAGACACTGGATAATCCTGATGTATCCCTGAAATATCAAGACTGTCCGACACAAGTTACACGGATGATCTGACTATTAAAAACGGAACCACTGTGAAAAAGAAAAGTTTCGTACGTCGTCCTGCTATATGGCCGCCGACAACTCCATGGACACAGAAGTGGGCTAAATGGGCCATGGTACTGACAAAAAGAGCGATCAGGCAATTTCACGTGTGCGGCTGAAGGGACTCGAACCCTTACGACTCTCGTCACCAGATCCTAAGTCTGGCGCGGCTACCAATTACGCCACAGCCGCAGAATAGTCTGCAAAGATACTTATTTTATGCTGCAACTCTCCCATTTACAGTCCCGCTTTTTACGGTCACCCCTCTTTACCCTCCTTCTCCGGCAAAGAAAAAGGATTCAGTGAGTATTGTGATTTTATAACAGCCTCAATTACCCTGGGGAAATAGGCATACTCCAGCTCATGCACCTTACGGGCAACCTCCTCGGGAGCATCCCCCGGCGACACCTCGCACGATGCCTGGAAAATAATATCTCCCTCATCATAATTCTCGTTCACATAATGAATGGTTATTCCCGACCTGGTTTCGCCTGCCTCCACCACCGCCCGGTGCACCTTTTCGCCATACATCCCCTTGCCGCCATATTTGGGCAGCAGTGCCGGATGAATGTTCACTATACGCCGGGGATAGGCGTCCAGCAACGGCTTCGAAACCTTCAGCAGGAAACCCGCCAGCACAATGTAATCCGTCTTATATGCACGCAGGGTATCCAGTACAGCGGAGCCCTCGTCAAACGCTGCTTTACTGAAGGTATGGGTAGGGATACCCAGCTTTTTCGCACGCTCATGCACATAAGCACCGGGATTATTGGAAAGAATGAGTGCAACCCGGATGTCGGCATGACCCCGAAAATATTCGGCAATATTTTCGGCATTGCTGCCGCTACCTGACGCAAAAATGGCGATATGGATCATAAATAACCCGCTTTTTTTGCACAATAAGGGGTATTTTGTGCATTTTTTTTGATTTTATCCGACAAAAGTTTGCACATTTCGAGAAAAAATGCGTTACTTTGCAATCGCAAATTTAAGCATAAAATTTTATTTATTCATTAATATCGAAAGTTATGTCCGAAGTAGCACAAAGAGTAAAATCGATCATTGTCGACAAATTGGGTGTTGAGGAATCAGAAGTTACGGAAACAGCAAGTTTCACCAATGATTTGGGTGCAGACTCTCTTGACACCGTTGAATTGATTATGGAATTCGAAAAAGAATTCAATATCTCAATTCCTGATGATCAGGCTGAAAAAATCTCCACGGTGGGTGATGCTGTTTCTTATGTAGAACAACACGCGAAATAATCCATTTCATTCATGGAGTTAAAGAGAGCAGTAGTAACAGGCTTGGGGTCAATCAATCCGCTGGGGAACGACGTTGAAACAACGTGGAAAAATGCTTTGGCAGGGAAGAGTGGCGCCGGGCCTATTACTCTTTTCGATGCGTCATTATTTAAAACA
>JAAYVN010000144.1 GCA_012517155.1 Ignavibacteriales bacterium
ATAAAATTTTTGTATTTCTCCTATGATGCTTATTAGTTTTTCCTCCGGCATATTTCTTCTTAACTGTGAAAATAAATATCCTATTCTATCCTGCGTTGAATTGTGACTAATAATAATATCGAGACTGTTTTCAATACTCTTAATCATTCCGGGCACTCTGTCTTCTAAATCTACATGTGGACTATATGGATAAACTACAAAGAGCTCCCCTAAATATGCAGTGAAGAGTAAAATTTCAATATTAATAATTTGGACTACATCCAAAAGTCGGTGGTTTCTTTTTCCCTTCTGAAGTCTTGGTAAATATTTAGTTATTCTTTCCTCATAAATCTCATGGAATTTATTACATAACTCGGCATCAATATTTTTGAAATGCTTCGCAAGTCTTGACTTATGAACAACTTCTTTAATATCTGGTATAGTTTTAATCTTGCCTTTGGCTGCGGGATTCTTTCTAACTGCTTTTTTCATTTTGCTAAACCTTTGAATAAATTACTCACAAATATAATAAGATAACATGAAATAAAAGGGCTGCTATATGCAGCCCCGCAGCTAATATTTATCCCTTAAGACTTTAATATATCCCGCAAGTGTTTCGATGTTTTCTCTAATGTAGTTTATTCCTGTTTCCATTACAAAAGAATATGAGTCATCCATACCGGTATATTCATTTACTTTATCAATCATTTTACACAGATTAATAATATTTTCAATCACCTCTGATAAATTAATAACTTTCCGGGTGAGCTCATCCATCTCATAATTAAGCGGTTTATACCAATCAGGATAAGTTTCTTTCATTTTCCCTAGTATTATTTCTAACTTTTCAGGAGTCATTTTTGGTTCAATCATTTTCTCAAATAAAGAAAATGAATTAGTTCCGTTTAGGTCTTGTTTGTTTTCGTTTGTGGTTTCTAACATTGTATTTTTCCTTATGTTGTTTGTGGTGTTAATTGTTAAATGCTTTGTTAATTTCTGTTTGCAAACTTTCCGGCGATAGGTGACTGTATATTAACGAAGTTGTAATACTTGCATGCCCTAATAACTTACTTACTGTTAAGATAGGAACGCCCTTTTGTACTAAATGACTTGCAAAGGAATGCCGCAAACTGTGAAATTTTATTTTGTCATTTAATCCGGCTTTCCTTATTAACTTCTTAAAAGCGTGTGATAGGTGGTCACCTTTGAATTGTCTTTGTTCATAAGTAAAGAGAAAACCTGAATCACCCGCAGCGGGGTTTCTATTATTTGCAATCTGATAAGCTGCATTACATAAAGGGACGCTCCGTACTTTCCGGGACTTTGTTAAGGTTGTTTGATTGTTTAATATCAATATCCTTTTTTCAAAGTCAATATCCGTAAACCTTAAATTAATAAGTTCGTTTAATCGTAAACCGGTGTAAAAAGCAAAGGCAGTAATATCGGAAATATCTTTGTTAGTGGATATTGTTAATAATTCATTAAGCTGCATTTCTGATATAAACAAGGGGAGTCGCTGCGGGAGGCGTGGTTTCTTTATTTGCTTAATGAAGTTTTCAGTTATAAACCCTCGCTCCTTAAGATGTTCACAAAATATTGATAAATTAGCAAAGTCAAGCCGGGCAGTATAAACAGAAACTTTTAACCGGTGTGTTTGGTATTCCTGGAATAACTCTTTGCTTAATTGAGTTGAATTAATTGCACCGGTAAATTTAAGAAGTTCCCGGAAAGTTATCTTGAAACTTCTGATTGTCTTTGCAGCGTATTTACTTTCAACTGATTTCAGGAAATTGAAAAATAAGACTGTTAAGCTTTCCGGGGGGAGTTGTTTGGTTACTTGATAAGACTTTTTGAAGTCAATAACAAATTGAGTCGCCTCCGTCTTCAATTTCTTTCCGGTGGACTTTAGAGAAAGTTTTCCGGTTACTGGATTAAGATACCGGACGGAATAATACCCGCTCTGGCGTTTGATTAGATACATAAAGAACCTCCTTATAAATCGGTTCTTTGTTTACGGTGTTTTTGGTGTACACATAAATGATACCTAATGATACCTAAATGATACCTTTTGATACCTGTTTTCTCAGTTATGAGAAATGAATTTCCGGCTTGTTTTTTAGTGGATTTTCTGTAAATCTTATATTATCCGATGTTTACCGGAGCTAATGTTTACAAGGGTAATACGAATAAAGAAAAAGCCGGTTAAATACCGGCTTTTTTGTGGGCCCGGAAGGACTTGAACCTCCGACCCGCTGATTATGAGTCAGCTGCTCTAACCAACTGAGCTACAGGCCCTTTTTACTTATTTAAGTAAAAATGAGTTACAAAGATAAATATTTGCAGTCTTTTTTTCAAATAAATTTTGAAAATTTTATAACTGCTCCTGCGCCAATATTTCTCCCTGAATACCAATCATAGTCATAAACAAGGGGACTTCCCTTTTAGTGAAATTCAAAGCCTGTTGAGCTAACTTAACAATTCCACCACAACAAGGGACCTGCATGATTAAAACTGAGATTGATTTAATTTCAGCGTCATCCACAAGAGAAATAAGTTTGCTAAGATAAACCTCCTTATTGGAGTCCAGTTTGGGGCAAGCAATGACCAGGCTTTTACCCTTCAGGAAGTCTTTGTGAAAATCGGGGTATGAAAAACCGACGCAGTCAGCAGCAATGAGCAAATCTGAATTTCTGTACTGCGAAGCCATAGGAGAAATAAGATGAAGTTGTATTGGCCAGTGAGTAAGGTGAGACTGTCTCCGCCCAGATTCAGAAAGAGTTTCCGTTTGTTCCGGAGAGATTTCAATTCCAGAAGTACAACATGGTGCGGAATCTTCCCTTTTTTCTTTTTTGTGAGGGGGAATGGGAATACCTGTTGAATTCAGAAAATCAATCGCCTGGTTATAGAAGAGAGTCTCGTTATGGTCAATCAGGTGTTCAAGATGAGCTTTTATGACGTTAGGACCGCCTTTAACGATATATTCCATTACTTTTTTCTCGTCATATGGTTCGGCTTCCCTCTCCTCAATAGAGATAGCCCCCGCATGACAGAAACCAAGGCAGGCACCAAGACCATCGCAGAAGAGGTCACTAATCAGTCTGGCTTTACCGTCAATTATTTGAAGAGCGCCCTCATGGCAGTTAGGGATGCAATCTCCACAACCATCGCATTTATCTTCGTTTATTTTTACAATTTTTCTAAGCATATTTCCTTTTCAATTAACAAAACAGATTAAATTATCTGCTTAAAGATAAGGAAATATCGTTAAAGGAAAAAGGAGAAATGGAGTATATAAATCAAGAGATATCCGGGCAGCAAGAGTGCTGCCCGAATACATAAAATATCAATTGATTTTTTTAATCATTCCTATTTTGAAAGGAGAATAAGAAGAATTAGTGGCCGAATAAAATATTACCTGTTGATTATTAATTACCGTAAGGTGCGGATAAGCGATTTGGTAACTTCCCCATCCTTTAGCAGTAAAATTTTTGCGAAAAACAGGATTCGCTGGATCCTTAATCCAGGTTTTACCATCAGGAGAATGAGCCAAACCAAAGGCATCATCTTTCTGACCAGAATAAACCAAAGTAAATCCCTGATCAGTTTGCAAAACAGATCCCCCCATAACACCAGAACCTTCCCATGCAAAACCAGCTGTAAGAATTGGATTTCCCGGATGCTTAATCCAGTTAACACCATCCTCGGAAGTGGCCAGTCCAATTTTATTATTAGAACTACGGCCTGTATAATAGAGGTAATAAAGGTTATTAACCTTAATCACAGAGAATGGGACAATCTGATACTCCCATCCACTTGAAGAATAAATAACCGGTAGTTGTCTTTTGGTCCAATTAATTCCATCTGAGGAAGTAGCCATACCAATATTCCAAGCCTTATAAGGATCGCTCCATCCGACATAGTACATTTTGTAACCAGTTTCCTCTTTGATAATTGCTCCAGCTTGCGCAGCCTGGGAATCCCAAGTCCCAGGGTTACCGGGGAAAAGGATAGGTAATGAGGAAGGTCGCGTCCAGGAAATGCCATCAGTTGACACAGCATAACCGGTATGAGAAAGAGAAGCATTAGCAACCCCGACAAAATACATCTTATATCCATTCCCATCATAGATAATTTTGGGATGAAAGAGACCGCCAAACTCCCACCATAGATTCTGTTGTGACAGGAGAGGATTTCCGGGGAAATCAACCCAGTTTGAAGGGGGGGTGATGCCGGAACCCCAAGTAACAAGAATTTCGATACCTCCGACACCCTGAGAAACCGGAAGAAGTGTCAGGGAAACTTGAATTATTATCCCATCCTGTATTGTCACATCAGTTTCACCACTGTACAAAGTAAGCATTTGATTGTTCTTAGCTTCCACCTTTAAATGCCATTCGCCAACGGGAATGAGATTTAGAGAGAGAGTTGCTGAGGTATCAGAAAGCAAATTCATAGATGCATTAATTGGCTGGAAACCGGTTCTGGTTAATGATGCAGTAACAATGGCAACATCAGCGGGGGCATTTGATTTGTCGATTTTAAGAATAATACCGCCAGAGGATGTTGTATCGGGAGAATTGGATACGGGATCACCTGAGCAACCCCAAAAGCTTAGGACAGAAACAAATAACACCGAGAATACAATAAAAAATTTTATTTTCATAATTCACTCCAAGATGAAGTTAAAATTAACAAATAAAATATTTAAAGTCAATATTATTAGAAAAAATAAAAGAACATTTATTAAAGATTATTTTCAATGATATCAATAATTTGGAGTACTCTATTCTTAATAGAATGATCCCTCAGACAACGTTTTTGCCCAGCCAAAGCTATGCGAGTCAATTCGTGCGGGTGGTTCAGAAGATATTGAACTTTATCTATACACTCGGATGAATTTTTATAAGTAACCACTTCATAATCCGGTTCAAAAAGTTCAGCAATATTTTGTTTATGATCAGTTAATAAAAGAGTACCAACACCAGTAACTTCAAACATCCTAACATTGGCTGCGAAGTTTCCAGCGATACCGCCATGAAAATTAAAGCCGATTTTACTGAGAGCGAGAGCCTTATACATATCGCTACCAAATAAAGGATCGGATTTAATGATAGTGCGCAATTTGGGTGACAGTTTGATTCGTTCAGGAGGTTCACTAAGAAGAGCTATTTTCTCAAATTTGGGGATATGATTAAAAAACCCAGCGAGACCTATTTTTTTTGCTATGTTATAAGTATGATAAGATAATTTTTTAAGATTAAATGAAAGTGGATTATCTGAAGAAATCAGCGGCGTAAAGATCTTAAGATTAATATCACTATTTGCCAAATTTTCAAGTATCTGAATTCTTCCAGAATGAAAATTACTTCCAGCCAAGAGTGAGCCAGCAAAAAAGAAATCAGTTGACCGGATGCCACCAAGTTCTTTCAAATCTGTGAGAATCGATTCCTCAAAAGCATGGATAAATTTGAAGCATTTGATTCTATTTTGCTTTAATACTTCAATGAATGGTGCACAGGCCAAGACGAAATTATATTCTTTCAGGTTAGTCAGGACAGTATTATTGAACGGAGAGCATAAAAAACCAACTATTATTTTCACACTTTTAACTTTTAAGCGAATTTCACGAATAAATTCAGCAGAAAAACTTACAGAATCCTGGAAAATTATAACATCCGGTCTATAGTAGAGAATCTGGGACAGAAGGATACCGTGTTTACTTACATTGTGGAATTCCGCCCAAGCTTGCTGAAGAGGTTGTGCATTCCAGATAATTTCAAAGGCTTCGTGCCCAAGTTGTTCGAAATTCTTTTTGAAAAAGTCAGCCCAAGCAAATTTTTGAGACATCAAATGGGAATATTGAGACGGATAGTCCATTTCGGATACCGAGGGGAAACGTGAATAATAATAATCAAGAAACTGTGAATAAAAACTTGTAATTTTTACAATTCGCATATTACAAAATTATGATTGAATTAGTGCGTACAAATCTTTACCTACATACCCAGTCTCGACAGATTTGTCTGATGTAAACTTCTTAACAAAAACATCCCAACTTTCGAGACTCCAGAAATTAATATGACCAGGGTAATTATCGACACGACCATTAGGGACCGTAATAAAAGCAACAGATCCAGGAGCCATTAAATTTTGGATATTATTAATTGCTAAATATGGATCGTCTATATGTTCAAGCACCTCGGTACAGAAAAGAAAGTCGAATTTCTCATTAATCTCTGATTTGAGAATATCAAAGTAATAATAGTTTGCTCTTGGAAAATTTACTTTAGCAATTTCAATTGCTTTATTTGAAAATTCCAAACCAGTATATGAAGCAGGTTTAAAGTGCTGATCTATGAAGTAAAGGAGGCTACCCGTACCACATCCGAGATCAACAATGTTTTTATGATCAAGGAGAATATTCTTAGTTTTAATAATTTGCAATATTTCATTGTAAAAAGCTAAAATCTCGGGTATTTTCCACATTTTTTTCTGATTGTATTCCTCCCAGAATTTATCCATCCCCATTTCCGTATTATGATTGTGACTTACAGTTTTTTCTTTTTGAACAAAGCGTACATCAAGTCCAAAGAGCAGAAGGAAATTGTGAATATTTTTTAGAAATTTATTAATCAATGAAACTACTCCTTAAAGTGATTTTCCATAACAGATGAAGAGATATTATGTGTTTTATTTATATATTTTGAATAAAGATATTTAAACAATAAGTAGTAAGCTATAAAATAGCTGAAGTTAATAATGAGAGCAGAAAAAGCAGCTCCATACAAACCAAACCTTGAAATCAAGAAGATATTAATGAAGACACTAATTGCAGCAAGGGGGATTCCAATGATAATAGCATAATATGTTTTTTCAAAAAAGATAATATAATTACTATACAAAACTGTAACCGCAACAATAATCTGAGTAAAAAGCATTACCGGGAGAATACCAAGGACAGGTTTATAATTCGGGGCAATAATTCTTAACTCTACTAAAATCCAGAAGCAAAAAAATATAGCAAACGAAAGGAAAAGGAAAAATGAGGTAATTTTAAGTACGAAAGATTTAGTTTTCCTTTTATTTTCTTTAACATCCTTTTCCTTAAAGAAATAAGGGAGCCAGACATTTTGAAATGAAGCAAACATCATTGGCACAATAGCTGCGAAGCTATAACTAAGATTATAAATTGCCATATCATCAAAACCGACATATTTCTCAAGGAAGAACTTATCCCCAAAATTGAGGGCAAGTCCAAGGACAGCAGAAAACATTACCGGAAATGACAGGAGTAAAATTTTCCCTACCAGCTCCCGACGAAAAGTGAGATGCATTTGTCTGATAAAAAAATATCCAAAAAAAAGAAGGAGAAGAAATTCAAGATAGTATGTGCTTTTAAGTCTAACTCCAACTGAATCTCCACCCAACCAATAAAGAAGAAGTAAGACTGTTAGATTCACACCAAAAAGTCTAACAAGATTGTAAGTCTGTACTAATTTTATCCGCTGACTTGTTAAGAAATAGTTTAGCAGCATGTAAGAAAAGACCGTAAAGATAATAGCTATGAAGATACTATTTCTGTAACTTGAATAATCGATCGGTTTACTGAACAGAAAAGCAACAACAATAAAATCAAATTGTGTGAAATAAGTAAAAAGCAGTACTAAAGTTAGCAGAAAAAAAAGCAGAGAATTAATTGTAAACAAGATTTCTCCTCTATCCCCAGGTTGCGAGTAGTCCTGAAAAAGTTTGCT
Organism: Ignavibacteriales bacterium; assembly: GCA_012517155.1. Taxonomy (GTDB): domain Bacteria; phylum Bacteroidota; class Ignavibacteria; order Ignavibacteriales; family Ignavibacteriaceae; genus JAAYVN01. The sequence goes on from JAAYVN010000144.1 coordinate 7,734, forward strand.
TTGCGGAACATAAAAACCGAAATTAAGAACGAGAGAGAAAGTAGAGATCACGGCAAAAATATAGGTATACATTCCAAAAGCTTCCTGCGTCATTAACTTAAGATACAAGGGAAGCAAGATCAAATTAGAGGCGCGAACTAAGAAGTCAACACTAAAGACCCTAGTATAATTCCTGATTAACTCGTTATTTCTATATTTACTAAATAATTTGAGCATCAGATTTTTCACTGGAGAAAAATGCTTTTTTCTTTTTAAGGTGCGGAGCAACGGAGAGCAAGACACCAAGAATAACCAATGAACTAACAATCAGCACAAAGTACTCAGTCAAGAAAAATGATGAGGGGGCGTATGTGAATTGGACTTTGTGCGTTCCCGAAGGGATAGTGATACCCATAAAGCCATGATTCACCCTGTGAATGATTGCTTCTGCACCGTCAATGGTTGCTTTCCAACCTGTAGGAATATAAGTTGTCGAGAAAACGAGAAAATTATTTCCAGTAGTTTTAACATCAGCAGTAATAATTTCATCAGTGTATTTTGTTATTTTGACGAAAGCAGTGGAGTCGGGAGTATCTACTTTTATCGTACCTTCGTGAATATATGCTTTGTTTTTAGGATTAAATGAGTTGTCTTTAATCATATTGAGGACATCAATATTACGAGCTGTTACAACAGTATCGACTAAGAATAAGCGAGGCAGTACCGAATCATTTTTCCAAAGAGTGGTTTTATCGTTACTGAAGACAGGAGTCATGCCAGGTATTCCCTGTTTTGCATCTGTTACAATGTATTTTACATTTGCCATATTCCAGAGAGTGGGGTTAGCAGGTCCAATAACATCCATCATATCCTGGAATGAGCGTGGTTTGATGCCTGAATAGCCATAGAAATCTTCAAGCAGGAAATATGCATTAAAATTCGAATTCTGGTTAAATGATCCCAGACTACCATCTTGCTTCAGATTGAGCATTCTAAAGGGAGCGGTGTCTTTTTGAGATTCAATTGCAGCTACGTAGTCAGGTTTATTAAACATCGCCTGAATATCAGGGTTTTCGTGATATCTTGCACCTCTTGAATCTATTCTCCAGAGATCAATGACAACCATTACTATTGCAATGAGAACCAAAACATCGGAGCTAATTTTTCTATTCAAATAAAGGAGAGATCCTCCGAAGAATAGAGCAGTAAAAGCAAATGCAAGAATCATATCGCCAATAAACATATCCGCCATAAATGGTGCGAGTGCGTTGTATTGCTGAGCCATCTGTTGTCTTTGAGGAGGAAGCGATGCTGCAAAATCCGCAACCCGACTTTCAAACCAGGAAGATACGACTCCACTTAGAAGAATTGAAAGGGCAAAAATCCCTATTGCAGCATAAGCTGTATATTTCAGGACTTTGATAAGTTTTTCATCTTTTTCTCTGAGAAGGTTAATTATCTTAAACAGCCCAAGGCCGGCAAGCACAGGAACCGATAATTGAACGAGGACAAGAATCATTGAAGGAACACGGAATTTATCGAAATAAGGGAAGTAGTAAAACATCAGATCGAAGAGTACAGAGAAATTTTTACCAAACGATATAATGAGAGATATCAGAGTGAGAATTGAGAGGAAGCGAATCATTGGATCTTTCCAGCCAGCAAAAGCTCCAAATAATGCAAGGAAAAAAACAAGCACTCCCATATACATAGCAACATCAACAAAAGGCATTTGCCCAAAATAAGTATTGACTTCAACGTCCTGTTCATTTGAGAGAGGTCCTTTATAAGTAACATTTCCAAAACCATAGAATGAAGGAATAATAAAGGTCATTACTTCCTCGGGAGAGAATGACCAGCTAGTGTGATACTCGTAAAAGTCCGATTCAGATTTAGTGGTAGGTTCCTGGGTTGCTTCCAGAATACCGACCGTACCGCGAGTTGAGTAAGGGGTATATTCCCAGATTTGCGTAAAATTGTCGGCAGAAATAAGAAGGGCAACAACTATAGCGGCGGTAAGGAGGAGTCCTGATTTTATCAAAGAGGTTATCTTATCTTTTTGTTTTGCGACCAAGTAGCGGAGGAAGAAATATATATAATAAATCCCAATTGCAAAAAGAGTATAGAAAATAATCTGGACGTGAAATCCCTGTATAAACAATTGAAGCACAATTATGAGTAGGAGGAAATCAATAAGTTTAATTTTTTCCTGAAACTTCAGAATAAAAAGAAAGACAAGAGGATACCAGGCAAGGGAAGTAAGTTTAGTAACGTGGCCAATAAACAGGAAGACAATAATTCCAGTGCTGAAGGCAGTAGCCAATGCAGTAAAGAGACTTACAAGAGTATTTTTTGTAAGATACCGCATAAAAGTGAAAGACGAGAAAGCGAGTAAAATAAGATAGAAAGACCAGCGAGTATAGTCTACGGAGAAAAGAGAGGTGAAAAAGTCACGAATTTCAGTAAAAACCAGAGCGATAATATTGAACCAAGGGAAAGTTGTACCCATAGCATAAGCCGGAAGACCAAGAAAGAGATGAGGATTCCAGAGACTGAAGCCATCGCGGTCTTTTTCCACATAGGGGATGAGGCTCTTGCTGGTGAGAATATCTCCTGACTGGAAAGTTTTTCCACCAAAGTACATGGGGTTAAGAAAAATCAGAAACAGAATAACTATCACCAAAAATACAGCAAGGAGATGATACTTCTGAGGAATAATTTTTTCGAGATCAAATGATGCTAAAAAAGAATTTGACTGAACTGCAGATTTAGTGACTGATTTTTTCTTTGCCATTAAAACTCCTAAATAATAGTATTAATTTATGGTTTCTGAGCTACGTATGTTATGCCGGATCCAACTATATTTCTTTTCTTATAATCTATTAACATAAAGAGAAGACCAAACGGAAGAGTGAATAAATAATATAATGGGAGGAATAAAATTGCGGCTTTCAATTTATTTACCATCAGTATGGGAAATTTGATAATCAGCCTCCAATAAAGGTCGCCCCAAAAGCCATAAGAATACCTTGACGAATATGGTTTGAATCCAAGGGGAGACAATTTACCGGTAAGATCTTCAAAGCTATAGCCATTTCTTGCATGCTCTCCAATAAAACTTTCGTCATCGTGAGAATGTGCATCACTTCCCCCAAATATTGAAGGAGTGTTAATGAGAAGATAGCCACCGGGTTTAAGAGCATTATAATAATTTTGAAAAACCTTAACATCTTCCACTATGTGTTCCATCACATCGACGCAGACTATCAAATCGCAGGCTTCCTTAACGGATATTTCAAGGAGATCGCCGACTTCAAATTTTATATCAGTAAAATTTTTGGCGGTAAAGAAGCGTTGACAATCCTCTATCCAAGACTCTTTCACATCAATTGCAGATATAGAACAAGGAGTTAATTTTCTAATCATGAAATATGAGTACTGCCCATATCCGCTTCCGGCATCAAGAATTTTTATATTCTTACCCGAAAAGTTTTTTCTGATTTCCCGCAATTCGCGATGAACGTACCAAGCCCGCAGGAAGAGAAGATCCAAGAGTCGGTAAAACAAGGAACGGAGGGAGGGATATTTCCTTAAAACATCAGCAAATATATCTTTCACAGGGTCATAGTGCATAACGAATTTCCGTTTTAATTAATCAGATATTAGAATCCCTTAAAGTATATTCATTTGATGTATGAGATGAACTCACCATCATTTCGCCAATAAGTCCGAGAGAGAAGAACTGCATACCAACAATAATCAATAAAACACCAAGAAAAAGCATCGGGCGATTACTTAACGGCATATTATGAAATAATTTCTGATAAGTAAGGACCAGATTAAGGATTGTGCCAGCGATTAAAGAAAAGGCGCCGAGGAATCCAAATAAGTGCATAGGTCTTTTAGCGTAACGGGTAATAAAGACAACTGTAAGAAGATCAACAAATCCTTTAAAGAAGCGAGAGATACCAAATTTAGTATAACCGAATTTTCTGGGATGATGGGTAACAACAAGTTCAGCCACAGAAAAGCCCTTCCAATTTGCGAGGACGGGGATATAGCGATGAAGTTCTCCATAAACACGAATTTGGTCCAGAACATTTTTCTTATAAATCTTCAGTCCACAGTTGAAATCGTGAATTTTAACACCGCTAAACCACCTGGTTACAGCATTAAAGAACTTTGAGGAGTGTTTTTTTATGAACGGATCATATCTTTTTTTCTTCCATCCAGAGACCATGTCAAAGCCCTCATTCAGTTTTAGAATGAGGTTAGGAATTTCGCCGGGGTCATCCTGCAAATCAGCATCCATAGTAACAACGACGGTACCGGAAGCTTTTTTAAATCCGATATTTAATGCGGCAGATTTTCCATAATTTTTCTGAAAGCTGACATATTTAAAGCGTCTATCACCCCTGCAAATATCTTTAATCACTTTCAGGGAGTTATCAGTGCTTCCATCATCAACAAAAATCACCTCAAAGTCAAAATTATTAG
>JAAYVN010000145.1 GCA_012517155.1 Ignavibacteriales bacterium
ACGGCTTTACCACGGCTTTACCACGGCTTTACCACGGCTTTAGTACGTATTTATATCAATATTAGAGTATTACAAGGGGGGGAATTCCTGCAATCTTAGCAATTCTTATTGTGTTGTAAGATTTGGGGGAGATGTTAGGGAGAAGGAGGAGAAAATGTTTAAGAATTATTGAGGAGTTTTTTTAGTTGTTCGTCATTCATAATCAAAGCAAGCAATTCTCTGGAGTGTTTGATATTCAGTTTTCTGAAGATATTTGATTCGTGATGACGAACGGTTTTAATGCTAATAAAAAGATCGGCGGCAATTTGAGCATTGTTTTTACCCTCTTTGATTTTTTTAATTATTTCAATTTCCCTAGAAGTAAGAATAGTATTTTGTTCAGTTTGAAAGTTATAATTACGTCCTTCAAAGGTTTCAAGAAAATCTTTTAATTTTTCTTCCGTATCAAATTTCTTACAGTATTTTTCTCCATCCCGAATTTTTCGAATTGCGGAGATTAACTCTTCTTTGTCAGCATCTTTAGAAATAAAGCCTTCAGCACCTGCAGAGAAGGTTTTAAAAATATAAAGATCATTATCATAGACGGTAATGACGAGGAATTTTATTTCATTGGTTTGCTTTTTGACAAGACGAATAACCTGATCGCCAAACAAACCAGGCATTGAAATATCAATCAGGACAATATCGGGGAGCAAATCAAGTATTTTATTGAGAGCTTCGACTCCATCCGAGGCAGTACCAATAATTTTAATATCAGGGATATCATCAAACATTTTAGTAATGCCTTCGCGAATAAGTTGGTGATCATCTGCAAAGAAGAGTTTAGTTGTGCTCAATATTTTCCTCCTTAATGATTTCGACTAAGACTTCAGTACCATTTTTCCCGGAGGATATTTCGATGAAACCATTATTTGACTGGACGCGTTGGTATAGACTTTGGAGACCCAGTCCTTCTTTTGAATTCAGTGCATGCTGTACATCAAAACCTATCCCATTATCGTTCAGGGTAATGCCAATATTATTTTCGTTATCGAAAACCTGCAGAGTAAATTCTGTAGCTTTAGAATGTTTAGCGACATTATTGAGTAATTCCTGAATGATTCGATAAATATTAAGTTCGAATTCGGGTTTATAACGATTAGTTAAAGTAAACGGATAAAACGAACCATGGATCTTGTGTTGTTCGGATATTGAGTCAACAAGAGTACGAATTGCCGGTTCGAGACCAAGTTCTTCGAGAATTTTTGGTTTAAGCCCCATGGCTATGCTTCGGATATCCTTACTTATGGAATTCAGTACTTCCCTAATTTTAGAACTTTTCGTAGAGGCTTTATCGTTACTATGAATTTCGGGCTCCATTTCATTAAGAAGGAGTTTAATATAAGTAATCATCTGCCCAATGCCATCATGAAGTTCTCTTGCTATCCTCTCTCTTTCTTTTTCGTTTGACAGATTGACATATGCAGTGATAGCCTTGAGTCGTTCGGATTCTTTTTCAAGCAGCTCCCGCTCGTGTTTTGATTTCATTGGATTGATAATTTCCCTTGAATAAATATATATCAGAAAAAAGAGTAAAAACATGATAATTATCACGAACAAGAAAGGATTATCCAAGCGGAAGAAGTACTTTTTGAACATTTCCAAAACAGACTCAAGAAAAATCAGATTCAAATTTTAACCTCGTTATTATTTTCCAAAATACGAACCTCAGTATTTTCCAATATGAATTTATTTGTTATGAGATCTGTTATTAAATGCTTCCCAAATAAAATAAACCGGAATCCCGATAAGAACGATTAAAAGACCAGGCCAGGTGTAAAGAGGTTTATAAAGCAAGAGAATTATCGAAATGGTTAAAGCTAAAAGGATATACAAGAATGGGAGGAATGGATAAGCCAAAGCTTTATAAGGTCGATCGGCATCAGGTTGTTTACGTCTAAGGACAAATATCCCAGAAATAGTAAGGATATAAAAAATCAGAACCGCAAAAATCACATAATCAAGGAGTTGTCCGTAAGTACCTGAGAGACAAAGAATAGAAGCCCAGATGGCTTGAAATATAAGAGCTGAAGCGGGTACTGCACGGCGGTTGAGTTTAGCGGCTGATTTGAAGAAGAGGTTATCCTTTGCCATTGAGTAATAAACCCTAGCGCCGGCGAGGATCAGGCCGTTATTACATCCAAAAGTGGACATCATAATAAGAATTGCCATAATAAGAGACGCCGGTTCACCAAAAATAACTTCAGCTGCAGCGGTTCCGATTCTATCGTCAAGGGCAAACTGAATGCCGAGTTGAGCAGGAGCAACTCCCTCCGGATTTCCTCTTAACGGAAGAACAAGAAGATAAGATATGTTAGCTAAAATGTAAATGAGGGTTACGGTACCTGTTCCAATAATAAGGCTTAAAGGAATGATTTTTTTGGGATTTTTCACCTCGCTTGCTGTGAAGGTAATATTATTCCAAGCATCACTAGAAAAGAGTGACCCAACCATGGCGGCACCAATTGCGGCTAACAAGGTGAAACCAGAAAGAGTTTGAACATTCATTATTTTACCTTGAGAGACCTGAGTCCAAGTAGCTGACCACAAATCAGAAAAATTCGCCGAGATAGCAACCGAGTTAGCCCCGATGAAAATTCCAAGAAGAATGAGTGCGCAAAGAGCAATAATTTTCGAAAGAGTAAAAATATTCTGAACTATTTTCCCCTCTCGAATTCCAAGTATATTTATAAAGGAAAGAATAAAAATACTGAAGATAGCCAGAAGTTGAGCGGCAGAAATGTTTAATCCAAAAACATTAAGCAGGATGTTATTGTAGCTGAACCATGGGATTAAAATGGAGGTAAATTTAGCAAAAGCGACGGCTACAGCAGCTATCGTTCCAGTTTGAATAACGGTAAAGAGAGTCCAGCCATAAAGAAATCCGATGAGAGGATTGTAAGCTTCCCGCAGATAAATGTACTGCCCGCCAGCCTTTGGCATCATACCAGCCAGTTCTCCATAACTAAGAGCGCCAATCAAAGTAATAATACCTGTAAGCAGCCAGACGATAATAAGCAAACCCGGGGACCCGACGGTTCGAGCGATATCAGCGCTTACAATAAAAATACCAGAACCAATCATAGAACCTATGACAAGCATCGAAGAGTCAAAAAGACTGAGTTCTTTTTTAAATCCGGTTGAGTTTTGTTGCATTTTTTTGCGAGCCTATTACTCGAAACTTTATTGAAAATTTACAAAAAAAAATAATAGGAACTTTGGAAAGTTAATAATTTTTAATGAAATAATTTTGAAATTTAGATTGATTCTACGATCCTATATTCAATTTCGGGAATCAGATTTCCAGAATGCTTAAGTAAAACATATATGTTTTGGGGATGCAACCGAATTATTCTCTATAAATTATCTGTTAATATTCTTAAATTACAAGCTAAAATAATTAAATTATGTGAATTCACGGAGTGATATTAATGCTTAATTTTATCAAGAAGCTATTCCCTGATAAAAAAACTAAAGATGTAGCGAGTTTACAACCAATAGTTGATGAAATACTTAGCGAATATGAAAAAATAAAAGACCTTTCAGATGATCAATTAAAAGCAAAAACCACTGAATTTAAGCAGAAAATTCAAGACGGTACTGCAGAAATAAGAGAAAAGATTGACCATTTAAACAAAAGATTACAGTCAAACGAAGAATTTGAGAGGCATACGGTATATGATGAACTTGATGAGCTGAATGAGGAGCTTACCGCAAGGTATGAAGAAATTCTTGATGAAATATTGCCAGAAGCATTTGCAGTTGTTAAGGAGACTTGCAAGAGGTTAGTAGGAAAAACGTGGACAGTAATGGGGCACAAAACGACGTGGGATATGGTTCCATACGATGTGCAGCTTATGGGTGGAGTGGTACTTCATCAGGGAAAAATTTCGGAGATGGCTACGGGAGAAGGAAAAACATTAGTTGCCACATTACCAATATACTTAAATGCGTTAACAGGAAGAGGTGTACATCTTGTTACGGTAAACGATTATCTGGCACAACGAGACTCTGAGTGGATGGGAGAGATATTCAAGTTTCATGGATTAACGATTGGGGTTATACTTAATACGATGAGTCCAGACCAAAGAAAAGCCATGTATAATTGTGATATAACTTATGGAACAAACAATGAGTTTGGCTTTGATTATCTAAGAGATAATATGGCTATTGATAAGGAGTATCAGGTACAAAGAGGACACAATTTTGCGATTGTGGATGAGGTTGACTCAGTACTTATTGATGAAGCAAGAACTCCACTAATTATATCAGGAGCGGTGGATGTTGACGACCAGAAGTATGATGAATTAAAGCCCAGGGTTGAGAGGTTATTTAAGTTACAATCAACTTTAGTGGCAAAGCTAATACAAAACGCCGAAGAAACGCTGAACGCGGAGGGAAACTCAAAAGATTTAAAGGAAGGTGGAATTCTTTTATTCAGGGCGCAGAGAGGATTGCCAAAGAATAAGAAACTGCTTAAATTATATGCTGAACCCAACTACAAGAAATTAGTGCAGGAAACCGAGCTCGAGTTTCTTAGAGAGAAGGGGAAGAACATGCACATAATTGATGATGAGCTTTATTTTGTAATAGACGAAAAGAACCATTCCATTGACTTAACCGAGAAAGGGCGTGAAGAATTAGCAAAAGGAAGCAGAGAAGACAAACAATATTTTGTCCTCCCTGATTTGGGTTATGAAACATCAAAGTTTGAAAATGATGATACATTATCAAGAGAAGAGAAATTAAAGAAGAAGGATGCACTATATGCACTTTACTCTGAGAGAAGCGAAAGAATCCATACACTTAATCAACTATTAAAAGCCTATTCTCTATTTGAGAAGGATAATGAGTATGTAATAACAGAGGAAGGGAAAGTTGCAATTGTTGATGAGTTTACGGGGCGTGTACTTCCAGGAAGGAGATATTCTGACGGACTACATCAGGCAATAGAGGCAAAAGAGAACGTAAAAGTTGAGAGAGACACACAGACGCTTGCCACAATAACATTGCAGAATTATTTCCGAATGTATAACAAACTTGCCGGTATGACAGGTACTGCCGAAACTGAGGAGGGGGAATTTTTTGAGATTTACAAGCTTGAAGTGGTAGTGGTTCCGACGAACAAACCAATGGTAAGAGATGACCAAGATGATGCTATTTACAGGACAAAAAGAGAGAAATACAACTCAGTCATTGAGCAGATAGAGACTTTAAGGAAAGAAGGACGTCCAGTTTTAGTTGGAACGACAAGTGTAGAAGTATCGGAAACAATAAGCAGAATGCTGAAGAGGAAAGGGATACCCCATAATGTACTCAACGCAAAACAACATCAGCGAGAGGCAGAGGTTGTAGCGTACGCAGGTCAACCGGGGGCAATAACTATTGCAACAAACATGGCGGGTCGTGGAACGGATATAAAGCTGGGTGCAGGAGTAAGAGAAAGAGGGGGTTTGTATATTCTAGGTACGGAGAGGCACGAATCCAGACGAATTGACAGACAGTTAAGAGGACGATCGGGACGCCAGGGAGATCCGGGTACAACCAAGTTTTTCCTCTCATTGGAAGATGATCTTATGCGATTGTTCGGGAGTGACAGAATAGCGTCGATAATGCAAAGAATGGGAGTTAAGGACGGGGAGGTTATTCAGCATCCTCTAATCACGAAATCTGTGGAGAGAGCTCAGAAGAAAGTCGAAGAGAATAATTTTGCCATCAGAAAAAGATTGCTTGAGTACGACGATGTTATGAACCAGCAGAGAACTATAATTTATGCAAGAAGAAAGAAAGCTCTACAGGGAGAAAGACTTAAAGCAGAGATTTTAGAGAATGCTGAAGAATACATAAGGGAAGTGGTTGAAAAGAATTATGAAGATGCAAATATTGAAAAAATCAAGGATGATATATTGCATCACTTTTTAGTTGAACTTACTTTTACACCTAATGAATTCCAAGATCTCGGGAAGGATGGACTTGGGGAGTTAATAATAAATTCGGTAAAAGAATTTTACAACCGAAAAGAAGAAATGCTATCACCAGAATTGATGGCGCGCCTAGAAAGATATGCAGTACTTAGTGTTATAGATAATAAGTGGAAAGAGCATCTAAGGGAGATGGATGACCTGAAAGAAGGTATCAATCTAAGAGCTTACGGGCAGAAGGATCCATTAGTTGAGTACAAAAACGAAGCATACAATCTTTTCCTTACTTTATTGAGTGATATCAGAAATGAATCAATAACATTCTGTTTTAAGTTTTTCCCACAAAGCGGAGAGCAAGTGCAAGAGAGAAGAAGGAGTGTGGGACGAAGAATAGTAGAAACGAAACAAGATACAGTAAATATAGGACTAAGTTCGGGGGAGGGATCACAAACACAGCAAGCCGGGAAAAGTCAACCAATCAGAGCGGAGGAGAAGGTTGGAAGAAACGATCCCTGTCCATGCGGCAGTGGAAAGAAGTATAAACAATGTCACGGTAGATAGGTGTTAAAATGAAAAAAATCGAAGCAATAATAAGACCATTTAAACTTGAGGATGTAAAAGAAGCCTTAATAGAAGAAGGAATAAGAGGTCTGACGATTACCGAAGTAAGAGGATACGGAAGGCAGAAGGGGCATAAGGAAACATACAGGGGGAGTGAGTACCAAATTGAATTTGTGCCTAAAATAAAAATAGAAGTGGTAGTTGAAGACAAAAACTCCGAAAAAGTAATTGCAGCAATATTGAGGGGAGCAAAGACCGGACAAGTGGGGGATGGGAAGATATTTGTATCTAATATAGAGGATGCAATACGCATACGAACAGAAGAATCGGGAAAGGCTGCATTATAATAAAATATTTTAGCATGAAGAAGCGTCATTTCTTAATCCTATTATTAACAAGCATAATAAATTTCAATTGCGGGGTGTGGTATGACTTTACCACTTATTTTAATTTATATTTCAACACATCTTTATTATATGAAGAAGCTATCACAGCAATAAATGCAGAAAGAAAGAACCTATTCGAGTTCAATGAGCCTAACATTCCAGGCGGGGCGGTACAATCGATAAACAAGGTAATTGAGAAATCCTCGAAGATACTTCAATTCAATCAGGAGAGTTCTTATGTGGAGGATGCATTATATATGACGGGAATGTGTTTTTACTACCAGAAGAATTTTATAAAATCTATCAGAAAATTTTCAGAGGTAACTGCACAATACCCCGATGGAGATTATGTATTAGAATCAAAAATCGGAATAGTAAAAAACTACTTACAATTAAAGAACTTTCCTTCGTTTTTAAGCGCTTTAGAGGAAGTGAAAAATGAAGCGCGCGAAGAAGAGGATGAAGACATTCTGACAGCGGCTTATGTAGAGGAAGTAAAGTACTATTTATTTTTGGAAAATTACCAGAATGCAATTAAAGCATGTGATGAGTTAATTGAAGTATCTGATGACGAGGTTATAAATGCTCAAGCCCAGTATCAAATAGGGGAAATATATTTAAAACTGAATGACTTCAAGAACGCTGCGGATGCCTTTGCAAAAGTGCACGAGTTTTCTCCAGGATATGATATAGAACTCAACGCTTATGTAAAAAAAGGAATGGCCTATAACCAGTTAGGCAGACATACAGAAGCACTTGAGATTTTTCTTGACTTGAGAGGTGAGGACAAGAATAGCGCATTCTATGATATGCTAGAACTTGAGACGGGGAAGACGTACAGAAAGTTGAGGGACTATGACAGAGCATATAACAAACTTAAACTGGTAGATACGGCCTATTCGTCTTCAGTATATGCGGGAGCAGCCAGGTATGAGATGGGAAACCTTTTTGAAGTTGATGTGCCCAATTACGACAGTGCTGCAAATTTCTACCAGAAAGCGTCGACCTCTTCAGCACCTGTGGATTATTTACCTTTAATCAGAACAAAGAATGCGCAGTTCACTAAATATAAAAGTCTTAAATCGGTAATGATGGGATTTGAAAAGCAGCTGGAATATGTCAATAATCCGGAGCTTTTTATTCGGGATTCAATTGCATATGCCGAAGAATTGGAAAAACTTAAGAATGAACAGCAACCCGAAGTTGAAGAAGGGGATGTTAAACCCCCCGGACGAGAAAGGGATTTTGGCGATGACGAGCCCAAACAGCAGACTCAACCAACAACGAGAGACGGAAAACCATTAACTCCGAGTATACCACAACCCGTAAGACCTGTACTTTCAGCTGACTCATTAAGCAAAATGATTTTCAAGAATGGGTATGAGCTCGGAAATTTGTTTTTTGCTGAAATAGACCAACTTGATTCTGCAGAATATTACTACACTTATATTACGAGTAAGTTTCCTGACAATCCGGCTTATCCACAAGCTTTATTTGCTTTAGGGAGCTATTACTCGGCGTTGGGAGACAGTGCGACAGCGGACACAATATTCAATTTTATCTATGAGAATTTCAAACAAGATAAAATTGTAAATGCTGCCGCGTTCCAAATCAATAAGCCTTTAATTGATTTGGAAAAGGATCCGGCAAAAGAGAAATATCTTTTGGCTGAGGAATTAATGAAGAAGGGAGATTTTGACTCATCGTACACATCTTTCATGAATATATATAAGGAGAGTCCGAATTCAAAATATGCCCCTCAAGCACTGTTAGCAGCAGGCTGGATTTTAGAGAACAATTTTAAGAGGGGTAACGATGCGATTTCCTTATACGACACTCTAGTAAGCAATTATCCCAAGACACCTTATGCGACACAAGTGGCTCCGAAACTTTCTTTTTATAAACAAGAAAAAATGAGAATTGAAAATGCAATCAAGGATTCGCTTGCAAAAATTGAGCGTGAAAAGATGCAAAAGAGAATGGATGATTCGCTTGCAAATGTCAGGAAGTTAGATTCTTTAAAGAACATAAAAATGCAGGATTCGTTAAAGAAAGTGTCACCCAATAATAATAAGAAGGAGGAATTTTTACCACCACCTGAGAAAGAAAGGGAACAAGAAGTACAACCCACAGAACCTAAAGAGGAAGAACAGAAACTACCAAATGAAGAGATGCCTCCACCCGGAATGAGTTTCCTAATAAAAAGGGAGATGAGGAAACATCAAATTGTGGAGTTCCATGTGAGTAAAAAGTATCTTTTAAATTTCAGTAATGGAGTAATTTAAATAAGATTAAACCGTAAGAAGGTTCGGAGAGGTTAGAAAGAAACCCCAAGACCCAGACGGAAACAAATTCCATCAACATTAATTTTTGAATCGAAGGATTCCTGAGGAATCAGCACTTCCCTACCGCCATAGTTGATCATTCGCTTATTATATTTGCTAGTAATCCTAAATTCGGGGTCTCTAAACTTCATACCTGCAGTCAAGAATAGATATTGATGAAAATGATAATCCAAATCAAAACCTACCAAGATACTGTAACCGAGTTTTCGTTCAATAGTAACAACTTCTGCGTTTCCGACATCCCTGATCTGTCCGCCATAGTAAAGACCAAATCCTCCACCAAAAGAAAATTTCCATTTGTCAGATGAGAAAGGAAGTTTATAATGTAATAGAAGTTCAACAGGATAAAGATAAAAACCATCAACGACGCTAACAACTTCAGGATGTTCCATATAAATTACAGTAAAGTTTTCAACTGTTTTAGTGACGTGGATATATTCCAAATTAATTGCAAAATCTAAATAACGAGAGGCATTATATCGAAATTCCGCTCCAAAATTAGTAATTCCATTCAGCGGAAGAAAGCTATTGCGGAGCTGGTAGTCAGAAGAATTGGGGAAATAATAAATTTTCGCATCTGTATTGTAATTATAATAGATCCGAAGATCGCAGATTTTCTCAGGTATTCCCGCGCCATATTCCTGACCTATTAAATCAGAAGTTAACAGAGCGAAAAAGGTAAAGGAGAAAAATATTTTTTTATTGATATAAGTCTTCAAAAGATTTGTTTTTATTACCTGCAATATAAAAAAAGGCTGTCGTTTTTTGTGACAGCCTTTTTTACATTAAAATTTTACATGCCGTAGAATAAGTATCTATTATCTTCAACATCCGCATTTTTCTTAATGCTTTCGAGCCATTGGTTAAGGTAGCTAGACTTTTTCTCTTGAAGGATATTATCGCGAAGCGCGGTTCTCTGGGAGGTGTAATTATTCTGATCGAAGTTCACACGGCTAAGAACTCTCATGAGATAATAACCTCTCTGTCCTTTAACCGGGCCAACGACTTTATTAAGAGGAGATTTATAAGCTACAGCAGCGAAGTTGTATTCAATACCAACTTTCGGAATGCTACCGGCAGGAGTAAATTCTCCGGTAGTATCGAATCGTGCCTGTTGATAGATTTGTGGAGCATTATTGAGATTTCCATTTGATTTGGAAAGGATATTATTAGCTATTGAGAGAGCCTTTTCGAATTTCTTTTCCCGAGTAACAAGAGTTTTAACCTCTTCCTTGACAATATCAAAAGGTTTAACCCCGGCTTTAGTAATATCGGAAATCTTGAAAACGATATAACCTGCCTGAGTTTTGAAAACCGGACTAATAGTATTTAAACCATTTTCGAATGAATACTTAACTATTCCTTTGTTATATCCTACTCCAGGAATAACCTGAGCCTCAGAATCAAATGGCTGGGATTCCTGAATGGGGCGGTCAAGGAGTTTTGCTTCGTTTTCAAAATTATTTTTCTCAGCGAGATAAGCAAAGTCTTTTGCCTGATTATAAATTTCTTCTCTTGTGAGACCTGAAGGTTTAATACTCATTGTAATTTTCTCAGAAATGTACCGAGTGTTTGATCTTCCGATAACCTTAATAATATGATAACCATAAGAAGTTTTCACGGGTTTTTGAATTTGATTAACTGGTCCGTTAAAGCAAGCGTCTTCAAATTCCTTAACCATTTGACCTTTTCCAAACCAACCAAGATCACCGCCTTTTTGAGCGCTGCCCGGATCTTTAGAAAGCTGTTTAGCAAGGGCTGAGAAATCAGCTCCATCGGTTAATTGTTTATAGATTTTATTAGCTTCCTCCAGATCTTTAACATCATCTCCAGTTGAAGCTATAAGAATATGTGAGGCACGAGCTACTGTTTCTGTGCCAGGAGCAGTTCCAAAATATTTATAAAGTGCATAGCCAGTAGGAGTTGCGATTGGTCCGACTAAATCACCGACAGAAATGGAGGAGACAAGATTTGCGAAAGTTTCAGGTAGCTGGTTGATGGATAGAGTATCGCGAGAGTATGGTGCTTCAGAATAACCATCTACGAAAAACTTAAAATCAGAAGTATCATTTTTAGCATTATCAAGGACGCTTTTCAGGGTTTGGAAAACAAGATCGGAGTCTTTGCGAGAAGGTTCAATAGCAAACAACACAAATTTAATTTTTCTTTGGTCCTTCACACTAAACTGATCAGGATTTTCGTCGTAGTATTTCTTCAGGTCGTCGTCAGAAACTTTGACCTCGTTATCCTTAATAGTATTAACGTCAACGAGAACAAATTCAGCATTCATTTTAATATTCTGATCAATAAATTTTCTTTTCAATTCTCCTTCGCTGACAGTAATAGAAGCAAAAAGCATATTTTGGAGTTTTTGACTAAGCAGTTGCTGTTTAACTGCTTCTTCTGCCTGAAGCAGTGCTTCTTTATTCCGCGCATCGAAGAGGGCGCTTTCATACATTTCGCGATTAAAGCGACCAAGAGAATCAATAAAATTACGTTTAAGAAATTCAGGTGGATTTTCACCAAGAATAACATCTCTGATTTCCTGTTCGCTAATTTCAATTCCAAATTTATCAAGTTGTTCCTCAGTGAGGATCTGAGTCACAAGAGCATCCCAAACCTGATCGCGGAACTGATCCATTTGTTCTTCAGGAATGTCCTGTCCTGTCTGAGCTTTTTGATTTTCCACAGCCCGATCCACAAACTCATTGAATTCCTGATAAGAAATTTCCCGTCCGTTAACAGAGCCGACATTATTTGAGCGGGCACCTATAAATTCCTGAACATTGGAATCAGAGATCACCATATACAAAACGAAAAGACCACCGACCGTAATTATGAAAGCCGGAGCTAAATTGCGCATTTTAGCCATCATACCCATAGGGCAAATATCTCCAAAATTTTAAAAATTAAGATATTAAAGTTACTTAGTTTGGAGTTAAAAAGCAATAAAAATAAAGAGATAATAAAGGGGAGGTTATTATGTGAAAATAGAAGTGTTAAAATTGACTAATATTGCCAGGAATGCAGGGTTTGATCTGGTATTCGGGTTATGGGATTGAAAATCCGAAACTCCAGATTTAAGATCTCAAATGAAATCAAGAAAAGGTTTTATTTTGACTATACCCAGAGCCGGAATCAAACTAAAGATATTAGTCCCTTTTTAGTTATACAAATAACGTTTAATTTTCTGAGTTGGTGTTTTTTCAAAAGGTTCTAGTTGCTCCACAACTTTATTAATACGACTAAAAGTATTAACCCGTTCGTTCACTTGTTTTAAGATGCCTGAGAGTATTTCATTAACGAGTTCACGAGTTTTGCGGTCATCTGATGTTGTAACCTTATACATTGCTTCGATGGTTTCATAATTCAGGAATATTTTAGCAGTCAACTCCCCTTTTCGTTCAACGACGAGGGATTCAGAGACAAAATCCAGTTCGTTTAATATGGATTCTATTTCTTCAGGATAAATATTTTTTCCATTTGAGCCAATTATTACGTTTTTAGAACGACCTTTTATAAACAAATATCCGTCTTTATCGATAATTCCCAGATCACCGGTTTTAAACCAGCCATCATCGGTAAAGACTTCTTTAGTTTTTTCAGGATCTTTGTAATAACCTTTCATTACGTTAGGTCCTTTAATAAGGATTTCCCCTTCGCCAGTTTTAGTGTCCGGATTATCTATTTTAACCTGAACATCGGGAATAGCTTTACCGGCGGAACGAAGACGAACTTCTGAAGGATCCGTTCCAGTATTCAGAGGAGAGGTTTCTGTTAATCCATAGCCAATTGCATATGGAAAGCTCCCCTCGTTAAGAAATCTTTCAACATCAGCGGAAAGAGATGCCCCACCAATGCAGAAAAGTTTTAATTCACAACCAAAAGTTTTCATGAGTTTAGCAGCAGCAATCTTATGAAATTTTTTTTGGAATGCGGGAAGCTTATAGAGGCTTTTAATGATAAATTTTCTATTAAGTTCAGGCAGAATTCTAACCCGAAAAATCTTTTCAATAATCAGAGGTACAGCAAGCATGACCGTGGGTTTAACTTTAGCCAGAGCCGGAAGGAGAACAGCCGGAGTGGGCGGTTTCTCAATGTAATATACAGAAGCGCCCCGAATGAAGGGAATAACAAGACCGAGAGTTGACTCCATAGTGTGGAAAAGGGGCAGAATAGACAACATTCTATCCGATGAATCTAATTGAATAAAACCAAGAGTTGACAAAGCATTAGAGACAATATTTTTATGTGTAAGTATAACTCCTTTGGAATGTCCAGTAGTTCCAGAAGTGTAAATAATAAGAGCCACGGATTCCTGCTCAACTTGCTGGGGAAGTTTACCTAAGAATTTAAGTGCTGATTCTTTAATTCGGGCGAATTCTTTAGCGCCATCAGAGAGTATTTTTTTAATAAATTCAGGTTTCGAAAGGAGAGAATCGGAAGCCTCCGGTTCCGGAAGTAAAGAGAAATCATCAAGTTTAATCCTAAGGCGAATGGCAGGAATAGAGAGTCCTTCAAGTTTATCACTAAAGCGAGATGATACAAAAAGGGCTTTTGCTTCTGAGTGATTAATAATATGCTGAACCTGAGAGGAGTGAAATTCAGTCATGATGGGGATAAGGACAGCACCTATAGAAGTTACTGCAAAGAAAACAATTGCCCAATTAGGTTGATTCTCGCTAAGAATTGCGACTTTATCTCCGGATATTATACCATTTTCGTGCAAAAAATCGGATACTTGATTAACACGATTGAAGAACTCCGAGTAGGTTAAAGGGTCAGAGTTAACAAATCCTACTGATGGATTGTCAGGATAAGACTCAAGAGAGTTCCTAAGAACTTCAGTAAGAGTAAGTTTTTTTAAGTCAAGCATAAATTATCAGTCCTAAATTAAATTTTGGGATTATTTCCAAACTCCGATAATACCACCCATTAAAGTATATATGACCACCTGATAGCCAGCATCTATCAGAAAGAGTTTTAGTGATTTTCTACTAAACAGATAAACAACTCCAATCGAAGCAGAAACCCAGCCAATACCAGCCAGAGCACCATAGAAGAGTCCTAAACTAAAATCAGGTTCCGGACCAAGGAATGCAGCTAAGTTAAAGCCTATAATAAGAGTAAGAATAAAAGCACCACCAAATATTTTAAGCATGTTTTGGTTTTCAATTTCCTGTTGGCTGAGACCGAGTTCTTTAAGCCAGATTTTTCCAAAAAGAAAAGGTGCATACCAAACCCAGCCAACTAAGAAGCTTAAAACTGCTGAAACGAACACTGCAATATAGTTAATTTGCATACTTTCCATAAGAATTCCTTTAAAAAATAAAAAAAGGGAGATTAAAAAGGAGAAGAAGTGCAGACTTTTTAATAAGCATTACTTTCTCTTAACATATTAATTAACTCAATAGTTTCCTTCGCCCGGGTTATTGTTTCGGCATTATTAAGATCTTGAAATTTTCTTACAATCTCAGCCAGAATTTTGAGATGAAGTTCATTTTCATTTTCAGGGGTTACAAGCAGAAAAATGGCTTTTGAAGGGAGACCATCAGTTGCCATAAAATCCGCACCTTTGGAAGAAATATATATAGCAAGGACTGGTTCCCGAACTTTCATATGTATATGGGGGATAGCCAAATAGTTGGCAATTCCTGACGGAAATGATTGTTCCCGCTCAATCATTTTGGATGAAATTGAATCCATAGAAAGAGAGAGCTTGCGCTCGATTATTTGAGAAAGGGCCGCAATAATTTGTTCACGGTTTGAAAGTTCGCCAAACAAAATAAGTTCCGGTCTGAGAAGATTTCTGAATTGAGTTTTCCGAGCAATTCTACGAACGAAAATATCCATAAGCGGAGCACTACTAATAGAAGTTACGAGAGCCATGATAACAATAGCAACGAATACTTTTTCATTAATCAAATTCACCTGGAGAGCGAGCGTAGCAAGCACAATTTCCATAGCACCGCGTGAATTCATACCAAAAGCAATAATGAGCGATTCTTCGGTTTTCATTTTGCCAAAGTAAGCCCCAAGCCCACAGCCAATAATTTTTCCTGCAAAAGCAAGAACAAGAAATATCAGAACGATTCCTAAGTCAAAATTAGAGACGAAATTAATACGCAGACCAATAGATACAAAAAAGAGGGGGGCAAAAATATTTGTAACAAACTGTTGAATAATTTCGCGGGTATTTTCTCTAAGATGGACAGAATCACCAATAGCAATCCCAATAATGAAGGCACCGAAAATTGCATGAACTCCAATATACTCTGTAAATGCTGCCGATAAGAAACCAAGTATAAGAACAAAATTAAGAATCCCCCCCGGATAACTAAATCTTTTCTGAATAAATGGAATGGCATAGTTAATGAGTCTTCTACCAACAAAAAAAATGATAAAAATAAAGGCGAAAATGAGAGTAAGAGTAGAGCCAAATTCAAGTGAATGGGAAGCAGAACCCATCATTCCGAGAATCAAAGAAAAGATAATCCATCCAATAAGATCGTTGACCATTGCACTAGCAATAATCAGGTACCCAATTTCTGTTTTAAAGAGATTGAGATCCATAAGAGTACGAGCGACAACAGGGAGAGCAGTTATGGAAAGGGCCGTACCGACAAAAAGTGCAAAGACCAAATGCAATTCTCCGGAAGTGTTTCCAAGATATTGGGGAAAGGACCAAGCCATCAAGAATCCGAGTGTAAAGGGGAAAAGAATTCCCATTATGCTAATCCAGAGGGCTTTTTTTCCTTGTTTAATTACAATTCCGAGGTCAACTTCGATACCAGAAACCAGGAGAAGCATGACAACGGAAATAGTAGTAATTCCCTGAAGTATAATTTCGCTACTTTGGGATTTATTGAAAAGTCCATTAAATAAATCCGGGAATACAAATCCAAGCAGAGTAGGACCAAGAATGATTCCAGCAAGGATCTCTCCAATAACCAAAGGTTGCTTTATTAACCTCATCAGTTCACCCATACCACGAGCAACGAACAACATAACAGCCATACTGAGCAATAAAATAGTAATGTCGTTCGAAGTAAAAGTCATTAGTTACCTTTAATCATTAAAAGTGAACAAGGAAGACTTTCGAAAATAAATTCATTATCGTGCTGAAACAAGCGATCGACGAGTTTAAGTTTTTTTGGGGGTGCAGGAGTTACAAATAAATCAGCATTCAATTGCTGAACATAGTTTTTTGCTTCCCATCCAGAGCGACCATAGAGAGCTACAAGATTTATTTTTATTCCAGTATTCAGGTTGTGTTCTGCAAGGAAGACCCTCATTTTATCCTCCTCTTCTTTAATCCAGCGGTTTCGATTACTTTGGGTTTCGTTAGAACTCACACCATCGTAAACCGCGATAGAATGTCCGGGGACCTGAAATTCTCTAATCAGAGTAATTTCTTTAGTATGTTCAAAGTGGGCGAATCGAAATGTTTTATTTATTGTATCAGGACACTCAGGACCGAACGAGACTCCCGCACAAATTTTATTATAGACCTTGGTTGAGTCTTTTGGAGAAACAAGAACCAAGAGAGAACATGGGGGATTGCGCATAAGTTTACGGGCAATGGAGCCAGTAAAGTAAGTAATAAGTCCTTCTTTTTCCAAAGCACCTGCAATAAGAAGGTCGATTTTATTCTTAATGCAGACTGAATTAATGACCTGAGCAGGATCACCCAGACCCCATTCAAGATTAACGTTTGGAAGTGAGAGTCCAATGCTTTGAAGCATTTCAATCATGCGTGTTTCAATTTCGGTGGTACGTTCTCCAACATGAATTAAGAGGAGTTCAGCATTAAAAAGATCCTTAAGGCGTGCTGCTTCCCGAAGGAGAGCTCTACTAGTGGGTGAAAAAGTAACTGCTAAAGCTAATTTTTTAAATGGTGCATCCATCTTTACAAATAAAAGATAAAATAGTTTTAATTTTTCTTGATGTGACAATTTAACATTTTTTTTGAAATAATAATAAAGAATATTTAGGGGGAGTTTTCTAATATTTGTTTGGAAAATATTTTTCTTATATTTGAAACGAGAATTAATTAAATTTGAAAAGGAGATATTCTTGTATGGCAGTTAACGAAATCAACACTGATTTATTTCACATATCGGAAAACGGAATAACCTCAGAGGGTGAGAGCCTGGCCGACGTCTACAGTGTGATGAATGAATCGTACACTCTGAGTCCACGGAAGAAAAACACAGAGGATGATGAGGATTTCGATGAAGAAGAATCTGATGACGATGAATTCGATGATGAGGATTTTGATGATGAAGAATTTGACGACGAAGAATTTGACGATGATGAATTCAATGAAGAATTTGAAGATGATATAGAAGACATAGACGAAGACAAAGCATACGAGGAAGATTTTGATTTTGATGATGAAGAAGAGGACCTAGATGACTTTGATGATCTTGATGACGAAATTGACGATGCTGAGTTTATAGATGAGGAAGAGGATTTTTAATCCTCTTCTTCTTTCCCACATTTATAAGTTATTAATCCAACCCATCCAGATATTTTTCTCCAACAAGATAATTGCTGACATAATCCCGGACTCCATCCTCAAGAGAAGTAATTCTCTTTTTATATCCGGAATTTTTAAGTTTTGTAATATCTGCCTGGGTATAGTACTGATACTTTTTTTCCAAGTGCGAGGGGAGTTCAATATATTCTATATTAACGGGCTTATTAAGAGTCTTAAAAATCGCCTTAGCAAGATCATTCCAATGGCGCGCTTTTGCAGTACCAACGTTGAAGATACCTGCAGCTTTTTTATTTTTCAGGAGGAAATGGAGTGTCATATCGACTGCATCTTTAATGTAAATAAAGTCGCGGAGTTGTTCGCCATCTTTATAGCCGGGGTTTTTGGAAGTAAAGAGTTTAACTTTTCCGGTTGTTAAAATCTGTTCAAATGCTTTATTTACCACACTACGCATATCTCCCTTATGGTATTCATTAGGTCCGTAAACATTAAAATATTTGATGCCAACAATTCTATCCAGAAGACCATTTTTGAGAGCGTAAATATCGAACAAGTTTTTTGAGTAGCCATACATATTCAGAGGTCTAAGTGCAGGAATAAGACTTTCATTATCATTAAACCCAAGTTTCCCATCACCATAGGTGGCAGCTGATGAGGCGTAAATAAAGCGTATATTATTCCAGAGAGCTGCCTGAGCGAGGGAGACCGTATATCTATAGTTGTTTTTTAAGAGAAAGTCAGCATCCTTTTCAGTTGTACTAGAATTCGCGCCCATGTGAATAATAGCAGTTATATCAGCGGAATCGAGTTTATTCACCCATTTTTCAATAAATTCATTTTTATCAATGAAGTCATTGAAATCGAGCCCTACGAGGTTTTTCCATTTTTCACCAGTGCCGAGTTCATCTATAATGTATATATCGTTTCGACCGAGTTTATTCAGCCGCCAAGCTAAGGCGCTTCCAATAAATCCGGCACCTCCGGTAATTGCTATCATATTTCTATCCTAAACAAAATTTTTTTACGGTAGTGAATTTAGTTATATTTGTGTTTGTTTCAAAGGGGAAAGAGAAAAAGTTTAGCTAAGAAAGTTTAAAGATAATAAGTACCGAAATTAAAGACAGCATATGAAAAACAGAACCGAATTAATTAAAAGTATTCTAAAAGAGAGAATTCTGGTCATTGACGGTGCAATGGGAACAATGATCCAGCGTTACAAGTTAAGTGAGGCAGACTACAGAGGGGAATTATTCCAGGACTTTAATAAAGATATAAAGGGGAATAACGATATACTTTGTATTACGCAGCCGGATATAATAAAGGAGATACATAGTCAGTATTTTTCTGCGGGAGCAGATATTGTTGAAACGAATACATTTAACGGAACGAGTATTAGCCAGAGTGATTATCATACAGAGAAATATGTATATCAAATCAACTATGAAGCAGCAAGAATTGCCAAGGAAGTGGCGAAAGAATTCACAAGTAAAGAGCCTGATAAACCAAGATTTGTGGCCGGAGCATTAGGACCGACAAATAAAACGGCATCATTATCACCAAATGTTAACGATCCCGGTTACAGGGCGGTTACATTTGTTGATCTGGTTAAAGCTTATTATGAACAGGCGAAAGCACTGGTTGAAGGAGGTGTGGATTTATTATTAATTGAAACAATATTTGATACGTTAAATGCAAAAGCTGCTGTTTATGCGGTGAGTGAACTATGCAATGAAACCGGAATTGAGATCCCAGTAATGATATCGGGAACTATTGTTGATCAGAGTGGAAGAACTTTATCCGGACAGACTACAGAAGCATTTTTGATTTCTTTATCGCATACGCGAAATTTGTTAAGCATCGGGTTAAATTGTGCATTAGGGGCAAAACAAATGAGGCCTTATCTGGAAGAGTTATCCAAGAATGCAAATTGCTTTATAAGTATTTATCCAAA
>JAAYVN010000146.1 GCA_012517155.1 Ignavibacteriales bacterium
GAAAAGAGATGCTCTCTACCCTGACGAACAAGGATAATGTAAAATTGGCTTATTGCTGTTGCTATGGGGCTCAAACGGAAGTTATTTTCGATGGAGCAAGTATGTGTTTTGATAATAAGGGAAATTTAGTAAAACTTGGAGCTTTTTTTAAGGAGGACTGCATCTTTTTTGACACAAAGGAATCTTATCCCGCAATAGGCAATATCGAAAGGTCTTTTGAGGAGGAGATTATTGATGCGCTCACTCTCGGAATAAAAGACTATTGTGAAAAGCTTAAATTTGAAAATGTTATTCTGGGACTAAGTGGTGGAATTGATTCGGCGATAGTTACTTATCTGGCTGTTAAGGCATTAGGACCTGACAGGGTAACGGCGGTGCTATTGCCCTCAGAGTATTCAAGTGAAGGAAGCATAACAGATTCGCTTAAACTGATAACCAGTCTTGGGATTAAACACGAACTAATCTCAATTCAGCCCGTGTTTGAGGAATTCCTTGAGAGTCTGGAACCGGTTTTCAGAGATGTCCCTTTAGATATCACAGAAGAGAATCTTCAATCGCGTTCAAGAGGAGTTATCCTTATGGCTCTTTCAAATAAGTTCAGGAGTCTCCTGTTAACCACAGGAAATAAATCTGAAATCGCAGTTGGTTATGCAACTTTATATGGCGATATGTGCGGTGCTCTCGCTGTGATCGGGGATCTTTACAAAACTGAAGTTTACAGAATCGCAAATTATGTGAACAGATCCGGGGAAGTTATCCCTTACAACATAATCTCGAAACCTCCTTCAGCTGAGCTTCGTCATAATCAGACGGATCAGGATTCCCTTCCTCCTTATGACATTCTCGATAACATTTTAAGAATGTATCTTGAGGAGAATAAAGAATTTAACGAAATTAGCGATATTACCAAACTACCCGAGATAACCCGCAAAGTGCTCGCACTTGTGGACAATAATGAATTTAAGAGACGACAGGCAGCCCCGGCACTTCGCGTTTCGAAAAAAGCCTTTGGATACGGAAGGAGATATCCGGTAGTACAGGGATGGAGAAAACTCAATAATTAAAAATTGTTTTTTAGAATTAAAGAAGGTTATTTAATGCGATTAATGAAATATTTTACACTTATTTTCTTTTTATTAACTACTTTTTCCTCTGCACAATTTGGACAGGACGTAAATGTCGTTACTGTAAAATCTTTCTTGTCTCTTGACAAACTTACCGCAAACAGTGAGGCAAAATTTGCTCTTAAAGTAAAAATCGAGGATAAGTGGCACATAAATTCCATAAAACCAAATGAAGATTTTTTAATCCCAACTGAGGTTAAACTAATAAGTGATGAAGGCATCTTCCTTTCAAATATATCCTTCCCTCAAGCTAAGGAATTGAAGTTTGGTTTCTCAGATAAACCATTGAGCGTTTATGAAGGGGAATTTTACGTTACAGGTCTCTTAAAAGTACCTGGTAATGTAAAACCCGGGGATTTTAAGACAATTGTTGAATTTTCTTATCAACCATGTAACGATGTTACTTGTCTGGCACCTTCAAGTATTTTTGACACATTGCAAATCAAAATTGCTGAAAATAATTCCGGGATAAATGAAATCAATCAGGATATTTTCAATAATCTCGATGTAAGCTATACAAAAATAGAAAACTTCGAAAAGAAATCCGATGACGGAGATTTCCTATCGGACACCCTTGAAGGCAGCGGTTTATTTATTGGTTTAATCGTAATTTTTCTTGCAGGACTGGCCCTGAATCTAACTCCTTGTGTATATCCGCTCATTCCAATAACAATCGGGTTTTTCGGTGCACAAACCGAGGGTAAAACAAGCAGACTTGCTCTAATGGGAGTTTTATATGTTTTAGGATTGGCTTTAACATACTCAGCCATTGGGGTTATTACATCGCTGAGTGGTGCAGTATTCGGTGCACTTTTACAAAATACATTTGTTATAATTATTATCGCCATGATATTCGTGGTTTTAAGTTTAAGCATGTTCGGAGTATATGAATTTAAAATGCCTGATTCTTTAGTTGCAAAAGCTGGCGGAGCAAAATCGGGTTATTATGGAGCCTTCTTTATGGGACTGACAATGGGAATAGTTGCGGCTCCCTGTGTGGGTCCTTTTGTTATTAGCTTAGTAACATTTGTTGCCGCAAAAGCAGATCCTTTCCTTGGATTTCTTTTATTCTTTGTTTTGGCACTTGGTCTTGGTCTTCCCTACTTTGTACTGGCAATATTCTCCGGAAAAATAAAGAGCCTTCCGAAAGCGGGGGCTTGGATGGAGGCTGTCAAACACATATTCGGATTAATAATGCTCGCCATGGCACTCTATTTTCTATTACCCCTGATTCCAAATGAAATTTCAGGTTATGTTTTACCCATATTCATGATTTTATCAGCAATATATTTACTTTTCTTCGATAAATCATCAGTGGGAAATAAAGGTTTCAAAATATTTCAAATTGTACTATCTGTGCTTTTAATTGTCATAGCTGTCTATTCCTTGATTCCATCAGAAAAGGAATCAATTAAATGGGAAAAGTATTCGGAAGAAGCTTATAACACAGCTATTAGCAAAAATCAACCGGTTATACTTGATTTCTATGCTGACTGGTGTATTCCTTGTAAGGAACTTGATGCAATGACATTCACGGATCCCGGGGTTATCAGGGCAGCTGCTGAATATGCAACTTTTAAAGCTGATTTGACCAAATCCCTTTCACCTGAAGTGGAATTATTAAGAGATAAATTCAAAATTATTGGTGTCCCAACTGTAATTATACTGGATGCTTCAGGCAAAGAAATAAGCAGAATTACAGGTTTCTTGCCGGCAGATGAATTTCTTAAATTAATCAAAAGATAAGAGAATTTGTAAAAGTGACCTCAAAAATTCAACAAATTCAGAGGTCGCTTTCCTCTTTTTTTACCCCAGACGCATTTTTTAAACCCAAATCCCAGAAACTTCGCTGAAAATACTGTTAAAAGAGGTCATTTTCATCATTTTAAAGGACTGGCGACTTTAAAAAGTCTGGTTGACATAAAAGAGTCAGAAGGCAACCAGAAGGGAAGGGTAACAAAACCTGAACGAAGCAGAATCTCTGACAAAAGTTTGATGATAGTGAAAATTAATCTGAACTTTTGTCTTGTTAAATTATCAAAGCGGATATTAATAATTTATTGGCAAAAGAACAATTATGCGAAGCTATTTTAACTTTTTTATATCTGATTAAATTAATAACTTTACTAGACAATATTTTTTAATTATTCGAGTAAACAAAAAATGGCAAAAGAAACTGAGTTAATTATTCTTGATGAAGTTACAGTCCGCTTCGCAGGTGACTCCGGAGACGGTATGCAACTCACAGGTTCACAGTTCATGGACACTACCGCTTTCGTCGGTAATGACCTCAACACTCTTCCCGATTTTCCGGCCGAAATCCGCGCCCCTGCCGGTTCACTTTCCGGAGTAAGCGGTTTTCAACTTCATTTCAGTAGTAATGATGTTCAAACACCGGGAGATAATCCCGATGTACTAATTGCAATGAATCCGGCTGCGCTGAAAGTAAATTTGAAAGACTTAAAGAAAAATGCAACGATAATTGTTAACACAAGCGCATTTGATACAAAAAATTTAAAACTCGCTAAGTATGATTCAAACCCTCTCGAAGATGGAAGTCTTCAGGGCTATCATTTAATCCCGGTCGCACTGACTCAAATGACTATGAACACACTTGAGGGACTTGAAATGTCTCTTAAGGAAAAGGAAAAATGCAAAAACTTCTTTGCTTTGGGAATAATGTACTGGATGTACAACAGGCCCCTGGATATAACTGATAAATGGCTTGAATCCAAATTCGCTAAAAAACCGGTGATCCTGGAAGCCAATAAAAGAGCACTAAAAGCCGGTTACAACTATGGAGAAACTACAGAATTATTTACAGCTCGTTACAATGTTCTTCCGGCAAAATTAAAAAAAGGCAAATATCGAAATGTAACCGGTAATGAAGCTGTGGCACTGGGATTTGTTTCGGCCTCGCTCAAAGCAGGTATCCCTCTCTTTTTAGGTTCTTATCCTATTACTCCTGCATCAGAAATTCTCCAGGAACTCAGCAAGTACAAAGCTTATGGTGTTAAAACATTCCAGGCAGAAGACGAAATATCCGGTATTTGTTCTGCTATAGGCGCATCGTTTACTGGTTCCCTGGCAATAACGTCAACAAGCGGTCCGGGACTCTCATTAAAAAATGAAGCGATGGGACTTGCGGTAATGACTGAACTTCCGCTTGTAATTATTAATGTTCAACGAGGTGGTCCTAGTACCGGTCTTCCAACAAAGACGGAACAAGCAGATTTATTAATGTCCTTTTATGGTCGGCATGGCGAGGCACCACTACCTGTTCTTGCTGCTTCATCTCCGGCAGATTGTTACTGGATGTCAATAAACGCGGCTAAAATAGCAATCAAGTATATGACTCCGGTTATTCTGTTAACCGATGGTTATTTGGCATTAGGTAGTGAACCTTTAAGGATTCCTGAAATTTCTGAAATTCCGGAAATTCCTGTAAACTACAGAAAAGATCCTGAAGGTTTTTATCCTTATTTAAGAGATGAAAACGGTGCGCGACCCTGGGCTGTTCCGGGAACTCCTAATCTGGAGCATAGAATCGGCGGTCTCGAAAAAAAGGATGTATTCGGAAATATTAGTTATGAACCCCTGAATCATGAAATCATGATCAATAACAGAGATAAAAAAGTGAAGAACGTAGTAAACGATATTCCGGATGTGGAAGTTAAAGGTCTGCAGGAAGGTGATTTGCTGGTTCTTAGTTGGGGAAGCACTTTAGGTCCGATACATGAAGCTTTGAGAAGAATAAACAAAAATGGTCCCAAAGTTTCGCATGTTCACCTTAGCTATCTGAATCCTTTCCCCAAGAATCTTGGCGAAGTGCTGAAGAAGTTCAAGAGAATTCTTATACCGGAATTGAATCTGGGTCAGCTTGCTTTCATTATAAGAAGCAAATATTTGATAGATGTAATACAGTACAACAAGGTACAGGGTCAAACATTCAAATCAATTGAAATCGAAAACGAAGTTAACAGACTCTTGGGAGGGAAAGATGGAAAATAATAAAATTCCGGAAATTAAATTAACCGCAAAGGATTTTGCATCGGATCAGGAAGTTAAATGGTGCCCGGGTTGCGGAGATTATTCAATTCTGGCTCAGGTTCAGAGAAGTTCTCCGGATTTTGGAATTGAAAAAGAAAAAATGGTCTGGGTATCAGGAATTGGTTGCTCAAGCAGATTCCCATATTACATGAATACCTATGGATTCCATTCAATTCATGGAAGAGCAGCTTCAATAGCAACGGGTGTGAAACTTGCTAATCCTGATCTTCAAGTATGGGTAGCTACAGGAGACGGAGATTTACTATCGATAGGCGGGAACCATTTCATTCACGCATGCAGAAAAAATGTTGACCTTAAAATTATAATGTTCAACAACAAAATTTATGGTTTAACCAAGGGACAGTACTCTCCAACTACGGATAAAGGTACGGTTACAAAAACAACTCCATACGGAAGCATAGACTGGCCATTTAACGCCATAAAACTTGCAACCGGATCGGGGGCTACATTCGTTGCCCGCTCAATTGACAGAGAACCCAAGCATCTTCAGGATATGATAACCAGAGCATCAAAACATCACGGTGCAGCATTTATTGAAGTATATCAAAACTGCCCGATATTCAACGATGGAGTACATGCTCACGTAACCGAAAAAGATGTTAAAGCAGAAAACACCCTGGTAATGGAGCATGGAAAACCTCTTGTATTCGGTAAAAATATGGACAAGGGAATAATGCTTGACGGCTTGAATCCGAAAATTATAAACATCAACGACGGCAACCTTTCAATTAATGATGTTTGGGTACATGACGAGTATGACGATAATCCAACCAGAGTATTTTTACTTGCCAGATTCACCGACATACCGGGATTTCCTGTACCAATTGGTGTGTTCAGACAGTTTAATAAGGCAACATACAATGAGGATGTGACGGGACAGATTGAACATATCCAGAAAACCAAAGGTGTTGGCACCTTCGAAACCCTATTCGCTGGTGGTAATACTTGGGAAGTTCAATAACTTCAAATCTTGTTGAATTTAGAACCCTCCCCTGTTTCGGGAGGGTTTTTTTTGAGATTTTGTCATTGATTCTGA
The DNA here is from genome assembly GCA_012517155.1 of Ignavibacteriales bacterium. Taxonomy (GTDB): domain Bacteria; phylum Bacteroidota; class Ignavibacteria; order Ignavibacteriales; family Ignavibacteriaceae; genus JAAYVN01. The sequence continues at coordinate 6,232 of JAAYVN010000146.1, forward strand.
ATCATTCAATAGCCCTCCTATATGGCCTGCGAATGCGTACAGGAATCAGCCAAACGACCTTTTGAATCCTTCACCGTAGAGTCTAAAATGAAATCTATTCATTCCGAAAATCGTATTAAAATAATTAAAATCCTTTTTTAAGGTTTAGTATTTTTTTATATTTATAATTTGAATCTCTTTTAAGTTTAAATTGTTTATTTTTCATGATTAACTTTGAACCGTTAGCAGATGTAGTAAATAACGGGAAAAATTTCCTGATAACAACACATGTAAATCCGGATGCAGATGCAATCGGCTCCGAGATCGCTTTGTACTTTATTCTGAAATCACTTCAAAAGAAAATAAACATTGTAAACTATTCTTCTACACCTTATTATTTACAATTCTTAGATCCGGATAATGCCATTCAACAATTTAATCCGGAAAAGCATGAATCTCTTTTTTCAGAAGTAGATGTGATCATTCATGTTGATTTGAACAGATGCTCCAGAACGGTAAAAATGGAACCGTATATTAAGGGAAGTAAAGCCTTGAAGATAATTATTGACCACCACGAGGATCCTGAGGACTTTCATGATCATCTGATTGCTGATACTAGCTACTCATCAACCGGGCATATAATCTATGATTTTTTAGAAAAAACAAAAATAACGCCCATCTCACCCGATATCGCAATTCCAATATATGCGGCAATTATGACAGACACCGGGTCTTTCAAATATGACAGAACTACACCCCGGGTTCACAGAATTGCTGCTCATCTGCTTGAAATTGGGGTTAATCCTACAGATGTATACAGACAAATTTATGATGAAAGTAAATTTACAAAGTATAAACTTCTGGGACGCGGTTTGGAATCAATGACTTTATTTAATGATGGTAATCTTGCAGTAATGACAATTTACCAAAAAGACCTTGCTGAGTGCGATGCGCTCGAGACTGATACTGATGGATTTATTAACTTTTGTATGGGAGTTGAGAAAGTTGTTGTCGGTCTTTTTTTCCTGGAATTGGAAGACGGATTTAAGGCAAGTCTCCGAAGTAAAGGGAACTACTCGGTACATAAATTAGCAGCTTTATTTGGCGGCGGTGGTCATCGAAACGCCTCAGGTATCAGAATAAGAAACCATAAAATGTACGAATTTAAAGATAAAATTATTGAGGAAACAATTATAATGATTAATAAAGGTTATGATGAAGTACAGAATTAATATTAAAATTGATGAAAAGAAAAATTTAGCAAACAGTTCAGCCGAACTTTTAGCTTTTATTGTGGAAAATGACAAAAATGGAGACAAAGTCAATGAAATAAGTAATAAACTGAATATCCTGCTTACACCCACACAGAAAAAAATATTAATTGACGAAGGTAAACTCACAGTATTAAAACCGGTAAACAAACCCGAGATAATAAATCTTATATACGTAAAAAGAGACAGGAAATTCAGAAATGATTTCTTTAGAAATAATTTGGCCAAATATATAGCCGAAAGAAATTCAATTTACAATGAACTTTTTATAGCTCTTCCTAATTATCAGGATTTTACCAACTTTTTTGAATCTGAATCTTACTTTTATCAGACATTTATAGAGGGGATTTATTATGGCAACTATGAATTTGATAAATATAAAAGTGAAGCCAGGGAAAAGAAACCACTTAATTTGATATTAGGTGCTGATGAGTCATCCCTTAGTAATAAAGTACTCGCAAAAATAATTGAATCAACTACCCACTTAATGGACGCATTGGATTTTGCTCGCGATTTACAGAATGAGCCGGCTAATGTGATAACACCGGAGACGTTCTGTCTCGCAGTTAAGAGTAAATGCTCACACGCTAATATAAAAGTTACCGTATGGGATGAGAACGATCTCAAACGAAAAAAATTAAACGGAATACTTGCTGTGGGGGGAGGAAGTATTAATTCTCCAAGACTTCTTAAAATGCAGTACTCACCGAAATCGGTAAATTCGAAACATATTGTGATCGTAGGAAAAGGAATTACATTTGACACAGGTGGAATTTCAATTAAACCGGCTGCAGACATGTGGGAAATGAAGGGGGATATGGCCGGAGCTTCCATAGCTGCATCTATTCTGGTGGCCGCAGAAAGAATTAACCTACCCATAAAACTAACAGCATTAATTCCGCTAGCTGAGAATATGCCTTCAGGTTCGGCATTCAGACCGGGAGACATTATTACAACAGCATCGGGAAAGACAGTAGAGATAGACAATACAGATGCCGAAGGTAGAATTATTCTGGTTGACGCATTACACTTAGCAACAATTGAAAAACCTGATCTTATAATCGATATAGCCACTTTAACCGGTGCAATAACAGTTGCTCTTGGTCTTTATGCCGCTGGAATCTTTAGTACCAATGAGGATTACGCAAAGAAATTATACACCTCAGGTATTAAAACCTACGAATATGTCTGGCAAATGCCATTATGGGATGAATACGATAAACTAATTAAAAGTGAAGTTGCAGATCTTACCAATTTAAGCGGAAGATTGGGAGGCGCAATCAAAGCAGCAAAATTTTTACAGCATTTTGTTGATGAAAATATACCCTGGATACATGTTGACATTGCAGGACCATCTTCTCCTCATGATTTGACAAATTACACAAAAAAATATATGACCGGGTACGGCCATAGACTTTTAGTGGACTTTTTATCACAAATCAGTTAATAATGTTTTTACTAATAATAAACTAAACCAGACCGGAGTTTTATGTCAGAAAAAGAAAAAAAATCATTATTTAAAGCTTTCCCGGGAACCTTTTGGCTAGTTATCATGATGGAATTCTTCGAGAGAGGTTCTTATTACGGAATGATGAGTATTTTATCGGTTTATTTTACTGACCAGCTGAGTTTCACAAAAGAGAGTGTGGGAGTAATTAAAAGCGTTATCCAACCCTTACTGTATATTCTTCCTATTCTTGCAGGTGCTATTGGTGATCGCTTTGGATATCGCAAGACTCTTATCTTTGCCTTTTCCCTTCTTGGGCTTGGCTACTTTCTAACCGCGCAGGCAACCGAATATGCATTGGTCTTCGGGAGTTTGGTAATAATGGCTATTGGTGCGGGTTCATTTAAGCCAATGATATCAGGGACAATTGCAAGAGTTACAAATGAATCAAACAGCACTCTTGGATTCGGAGTATTCTACTGGTCTATTAATCTGGGTGCTTTTCTTTTTCCACTGATACTTGTTCCATACTTGAAAAACAATTTCGGATGGGAGTATGTTATTTATGCTGCTGCTGTAGCTACTGCAGCAATGCTTATCCCTACCATCTTCGTGTATAGAGAACCTCCAAAACAAGAATCGAAGAAAAACATACCGCAAGTATTAAAAGAAATGCTTATGGTTATTACAGATGTTAAATTTATAACTCTAATCGTAATATATTCGGGATTTTGGATCTTGTACTTCCAGATGTTTGATTCGGTTCTTTGGTATGTCAAAGATTATGTGGATGCGACTGCATTAAATAATTCTGTTAACAGTTTTCTTGGAATTTTCGGGATTAACATTAACTGGACTTTTGATGTTGAACATGTAACGGTAATTAATGCCGGGACTATTATTCTTCTTCAGATGCTTGTCTCTGGAATCGTAAAAAACACAAAAGCATTGCCCACAATGATTACGGGCATATCAATGGGAACTCTTGGTATGGCTATTCTGGCAATCTCTGCAGATATATGGGTATTTATGATTGGAACAATAATATTTTCCTTAGGTGAAATGACTGCTCATCCTAAGTTTTTGAGTTATGTGGGACTTATTGCTCCACCCGAGAAAAAAGCGACTTATCTTGGTTATGCTTTTCTATACGGAGTAATTGGTTCATCAATCGGGGGAATACTCGGAGCTAATCTTTATGTCCATTTTGTTGATAACTTAAAGGATCCTCAGACTCTATGGATCATATTCAGTCTTATAGGTGTTGCAACTATTGTAGGATTGTTAATTTATTCAAAGGTAGTGAAAACAGATAAATAAAATGACATCATCAGAAATAATTAATACAGCTGAATCAATTGCTGTAATTGGAGTCTCAAGGGATAAGAAAAAATTCGGGAACATTATTTACAGAGAACTGCGTGACCGGAACATGAATGTATTTCCGGTAAACCCATTAGTTAATGAAATTGAAGGTTTCCCTTGTGTTCCGGATATAAAATCGTTGAAAAACATTCCTGAATTAGTAATTATGGTAGTTAAGCCACCTTTAACTCTTCAATTAATTAAAGAAAACATGAAGAGAGATATAAAGCACTTCTGGTTGCAACCAGGAGCACAATCCCCAGAAGTTATTCAATTCTGCAAAGAGAATAACATTCCGTTCACTGCAGGCAAATGTGTTCTAATGTACTTGGAACCTGTCAAAGGTATACATTCAGTTCACAGATTTTTCAACAAGTTATTTGGCAAATATTAATTATTTGCCAAAAATTTATCCAGCTTTTTATTTATGAAAGTATGATTCTCAACTGGTGAGATATGCCCTGCATCAGGCACAACTACAAACTCAGCTGTTTGTATGTTAGCAGCCATTCCTTCCATTTCCTCAACAGGAGATAGTATATCATGTTCTCCACAAAATATAAGTACCGGGATTTTAATTCCAGGAAGATATTGAGTTGTGCTGCTTCTTCCCTGCATTGATATTAGGCAACCTTTTACTCCGATTGGGCTAGTCCTTTTTGCCGAAAGTAAGAACGATTCAAATTGTTCGAAATGTTCCTCTCTGAACTTTTTTGAAAAACAATTTGGAATAAATCCATTAAGAAAAGGATCGAGTCCCTCAGTATTAATCTGTTTCACATTTGCTGCCCGTTTTATTTTGATCTGATCAGTATCTGCATCACTTCGGGTATCGAAGAGAACTAGTTTTGAGAAGAGCGATTCCTCTCGCTCAATAGCTCTTAATGAGACATAGCCCCCCATAGAAAGACCAACAAGAATCGGCTTGTTAAGACCTAGAAAAGTAATCACACTAATCAGGTCATCCACATGCGAGTCCATTGTGTATTGACCGTCTCCTACATCTGAGTTTCCTAGTCCTCGTAAATCGTACGCAACGCAAAAATACTTATTAGACAAATAAGTAATTTGCTTAAGCCACATTGCTGAATCATAAACAAATCCATGAACAAATATTATTGATGGATTATTTTTGTTACCATAAGTATTAATCGATATTCCGTTATTTTTCATTATATTTCCTTTTTAATTTTACCAGAACAAAATATAAATTGCACCGATAATTGCTGAAAGAACTATTGCGGTGATATTGAATACGTTATCCGTCTTAAAGATTGACTTTTCATACTTAATTGCCTTTGGGTTATCACCCTTAGCTTCAAGAACACTAATAATGATAACCACGGCAGAGAGAATAAGAAAAACTATCCCCATCCTGTCTATAAACGGCATAAACGGGAAGATATACTTAAAAGTCGCAGAAAGAGGTATTGAGAGAATTGCTCCCCAAAGTGCAGCATTTGCAGATGTTTTTTTCCAGAAAAGTCCAAGAAGAAAAATGGAAAGTATCCCCGGACTCACGAAACCTGTAAACTCCTGAATAAACTGAAATGCCTGGTCAAGTGCTTTTAACTGCGGAGCAATAATTATTGCAACAATAACTGATATTAATGCTGTAATTCTGCCGGTAGTTACTATGCTTCTTTCTTCAGCATCCTTTTTAATTATCTGTTTATAAATATCGATTGAAAAAATGGTTGCTATACTATTCATCATCGAACTTAAGGAAGAAACAATTGCCGCAACTAGTGCAGCGAATGCAACACCTCTAAAACCAGATCCGACGAAGGTACTAAGAAGCCATGGATATGCCTCATCTGGTCTGAGGGTATTCGCAGATTCCTGGTGCAGAACAAACGCTGCGATTCCGGGAATAACCACTATCAGTGGTAGCAACAGTTTAAGATAACCTGCAAACATTATCCCACGTTGAGCTTCTTTAATGTCCTTAGCAGCAAGTGCTCTCTGAGTAATATATTGGTTGCATCCCCAATAAAACATATTCGCGATCCACATACCTCCAATTAGAACACTAAGACCAGGTAGTTCTTTATAATTGGGATTGGACACATCAAGAATCATATCAAATTTCTCAGGAGCTTTCTCAAGAAGTTGCGAAAAACCGGCTATTATACCTTGCCCTTCTGATATGGCATTTAGTGCGAGAAATGTTGTTAACAATCCACCAATGATAAGAATAACAACCTGGATTACATCTGTAAAGGCTACAGCTTTTAATCCTCCGTAAATACTATATGCTACAGCAAAAAGAGCTAGTCCGATTATTCCCCAGATCATGTTAATCCCCATAATAGTTTGAATACTAAGCGCACCCAGATATAGGACAGAAGTCAGATTAACAAATACGTAAACTAACAACCAAAAGACAGCAAGGCTAGTTCTTACACGTTTATCATATCTGATTTCAAGGAACTGTGGCATAGTATAAATACCTTCTTTAAGGAATATTGGAAGTAGGAATTTTCCAACGATAATGAGTGTAATAGCTGCCATCCATTCATAAGATGCTATCCCCAAACCGATAACAAATCCGGACCCCGACATTCCAATAAACTGCTCTGCGGATATATTGGAAGCAATTAAGGAAGATCCGATTGCCCACCAAGGTAATGATTTTGATGCAAGAAAATAATCTCTTGAGTCTTTTTGATGACCTTTTTTCTCCCGGGATACCCACAAACCCGTAAATACTATAAGCGCTATATATCCAAAGAAAACTATATAATCGACAGTTGAAAAATTCATTTTCCGTTCTCTCAATTACTTAAAATTAATTATTTTATTGTTGAATATAAAGAGATGAAGTATAAAAAAAACCTTTGTAACTTTTTTTTATTCTATTATATTTCCATTCGTTTTATTAAGAAATTTGGAAAAATGACAAAAGCACTATTACTATTATCCCTATGTTTATCCTTAAATATTTATGGGCAAACCGAGGAAGAAATCAACCGGCTTGCAGATAAGATACATTCCGAAATAATAACAATCGACACTCATACCGATACACCACTGAGAATTCAAAGGGGTAATTTTGATCTTGGAAGTAGAAATAATCCATATAACAGCAACAGTAAACTCGATTTACCCAGGATGATTGAAGGCGGGCTTGACGCAGTCTATTTTGCCCTTTATGTTGGACAAGGTAAGCGTGACAATGCTGGGAATGAAAAAGCCATTCAAGTAATTGCAAGATTGCATTATCTTGTGGATTCTGTTCTGATTGCACATAGTGATAAAGTAAGTCTGGCAAAATCCTGTAGCGACTTTCAAACAATAAAAAAAGAAGGAAAGCTGGCAATAGCACTTGGAATAGAAAATGGTTATGGAATTGGAAATGATATCTCCCTGCTTAAAAAGTATTATGACTTGGGTGTAAGGTACTTGACGCTATGCCACACGAAGAATAATGACATTTGTGATTCATCCACAGATCCGGAAGGAGCGGAGCATAATGGATTGTCCGAATTTGGAACAAGAGTAGTAAAAGAAATGAATAAACTGGGGATTTTAATCGATCTTTCCCATGCATCTGATAAAACGGTGGAAGATGTTTTGGCGATTTCTAAAGTTCCTGTTTTTGCTTCACATTCATGCGCGAGATTTTTCAATAATAATCCAAGAAATTTATCCGATGATCTGATTAAGAAAATCGCAGAAAAAGGTGGCGTCATTCAAGTCTGTTTTTTCAGCGGTTATCTTAGAGAACTGCCAACAAACACCACAAGAGATTCTTTATTAAGAAATCTTAGACAAAGATACAGTAATTTCCAAAATCTTTCTGACTCGTTGTCAAGACTTGCTGAGAAGGAATGGTATGAGATAGAAAAAAAGTATCCTGGAAATTTGGCAACTGTCTCTGATATTGTTGATCATATCGACCACATTGTTAAAATTGCGGGAATTGATTATGTTGGAATAGGTACTGATTTTGATGGTGGCGGAGGTGTAACTGGGGCATTTGATGTAAGTGAAATGAAAAACATAACAAAGGAACTTATACGAAGAGGTTATGTTATAGAGGAAATAGAAAAGATTTGGGGTGGAAACTATTTAAGAGTATTAGGAGAGGCAGAAAAAAAATCGAAATTTTAATATGGGAATAATTAATAATGAAAAAAAATGGTATGCTCTGCATATCAAACCCAGACAGGAATTTAAAGCTGAGGCAGGATTAATATCATTGGGGATTGAGAATTATCTCCCTACAATAGTTGTATATAAACAATGGAGTGATCGAAAAAAAAGAGTAACAGAACCTTTAATTAAAAGCTACATTTTTATTAAAGCTAACGAAAAGGAAAGACTGGCTACATTGGAATTGAAGCAAGTAATACGATGTCTGTTTTATGCCGGAAGACCTGCTGCAATACCTGAATTTGAGATAATTAACTTAAAAAATTTCATCTCGGATAAGTATGAATACCGAGTGGTTAATTCAATAGTTAAAGGATCTATTGTAAAAATTAATGATGGTCCATTAGCCGGTGTAACAGGAGTAGTGATTGATGAACAAGATGGAAAATATTTTGCAGTTTCCGTTGAACTACTGAATAGATCGGTTATTACTCACATTAAAGATCCAAGAATACTCGAAATTTTTAAAGAACAAAAACCAGCGCGAATTAAAGAAGTAGTAGATCAACCAGGGCTGTCTTAAGAGGAGTATATTGAAATTGAAAATTGCTATTTAACAGTTTCTCAGGAACAACCTTTTGACTGGCAGTAATCATTTGTGCTCCCTCCCCCATAATCATTTTAAGTGCAAATCCGGGGACATTAAAAAAAGAAGGTCTCTTTAAAATACTCCCCAGGGAGCGTGCAAATTCATTCATGGTAACAGAATCGGGCGCAACTGCGTTGACTGGCCCTTCCAGAGATTGAGTATCGATAGAATGAACAAAAATATTGACCTCATCCGAATGATGAATCCATGGGAAAAACTGGTTGCCACTCCCTAGTCCACCCCCAATAAAGAATTTAAATGTCGGGAGCATTTTAGTAAGTGCCCCCCCCTCAATACTTAGTACAACTCCAGTTCTAATATTTACACACCTAACACCACTGTTTTTCACTTTTTCGCTTTCGGTTTCCCAATCTTTACAAACATTCGAAAGAAAATCATTTCCCGGTGCAGAGGATTCCCTGAGTGGTTCATTTCCCCTGTCGCCATAAAATCCCACAGCGGAGGCACATATGAAAGATTCAGGTTTTTTATCTGTTTTCGCAATTGCATCAACAATTAATCGCGTGGTGTGTATGCGACTGTCATAAATTTCCTTCTTAAACTCAGGAGTCCATTTTTTATCCGATATACTTGTTCCGGCAAGGTGCACAACCGCATCATGGCCACTAATAAGATCCGTTAACTCATCAGACGAATTGTATTCCACTTGTTCCATACGAGAGACGAATGAGAAGTCATCATAATTTTTAGCTTTATTTCGAGTAATTATTGTGATTTCGTCCCCCCGATTAAAAAGCTTTTTAACAAGTTCATGTCCAATTAATCCTGTGGCACCGGATATAAATATTTTTCTAATCATTTTGCAAATTTTGTTTTAAAAATAGATATAAAATTAATAAATTTCGGGGTAATAAAGAAGGATAATAGAATGTCCACAAAGAGTCGCCTGGATTTCATTGATTTACATAAGGGTTTTGTTCTTTTAATAATGATTGAAGTTCATGTTTTTAATGCCATGTTACTTCAAGGAATTAAAGATGCAAGTTGGTTTTCAGTCATTAATTTTATTAACGGATTAGTAGCTCCTTCATTTATTTTTGTTTCAGGATTTGCATTTTCCTTTTCTAGTCCGGAGAAAATTAAGGAGTTGAGAAGGTTAGGGACAATTTTTTGGAAACAAATTTCACGGCTACTTCTTATAATTCTTGCCGGATATAGTTTGAGAGTTCCTTTCTCGCTTACCGAAACTTTTGCTAAATCTGATACCAACGCATTAGCTCCATTCTTAATAGTTGATGTGCTTCAATGTATAGGCGCTGGTTTACTAGTTTTAATGTTTCTCAGAATGGCTATAAAAAAGGATCTGATTTTAATTAGCGCTATTGGATTACTACTAGTTCTTATAATCGGAATTTCTCCACTCCTATGGCAGATGGAATTGAACAATTATATGCCTTATTACATTGCCAATTATTTTACAAACAAGTACGGTTCCCTTTTTCCGCTATTCCCTTGGTTAGGCTTTATGCTATCTGGATATATGTTTGGTTATTACTTTACAATTTTCAGAAAAAACGATAAAGTGGCAGAGTACTTTAAGGTACTATATTATCTCGCTTTTGGTATGCTGTTATTAGGTCACTTTATTGTTACAACAAACTCTCCCCTGCATATAGAAATGCCAAAACCGAATGTTTTCTTCTTCATACTAAGACTAGGTTATATTCTTCTTATTTTCTCAGTATGTAAATCATTGACCGATAAATTTAATCTAAAAGATTCATTTATTCTCAATATCAGCAGAGCATCATTACTTATTTATTGGCTTCATTTGATTTTAATGTTTGGTTATTTCTGGGGAGGGAATAGTTTGGTCAGCTTGATTGGTCCAACGCTGAATATCTTTGAAGGACTACTGGTTACCCTCGGTTTAATAGTTGTAATGGTTGTTATAGCTAACTATTGGGCAAGAATTAAGATAACAAAACAGGATTTGTCACAAAAGATAACAGTTGGCTTTGTAAGCGTGCTGATTATAATTTATTTAATCCGTTAGCTTCTTTAATCTTGTATAGCATTATTCCTGTTGCAACTGAAACGTTTAACGATTGAAGGTTTCCATATACCGGAATTTTAACAACAAAATCACACTGTTCAAGAATTAGCTTTCTTATACCGCGTTCTTCATTTCCAACTACCAAGGCAATGGGCATATTATAATCTAGATGGTTAAAATCCTTGGCTTCTTTAAGTGAAGTTCCAATAATCCAAAAACCTTGTTCTTTAAGTCCCTGAATAGCAGACACCAGATTAGGAACATTACAGATCTTAAGATAATTTACACCGCCTGCAGAAGTTTTTACCACGGTATCGTTAATTGGAGCTGAATTATGTTTCGGAAGAATCACACCATCAACCCCGACACATTCTGCGGTGCGAAGAATTGCACCGAGATTATGTGTGTCCTGTATAGAATCCAAGACTAATATAAGTGGATGCTTACTCGTTTTACTACTATCCACTATCTGGCTAAATGAATAGTACTTAACTGAAGGTAGGAGAGCAACTACACCCTGAGCTCCTGGATTTTGAGTGTGTTTTACGAATTTATCGTGAGCAACTTGGGTTAAATTTACTTTCTTTTTTTTAGCAAGAATTCTTATTTGATTAATTATTTCACCGTGCTGGCCGAAGAGAATATAAATTTTCTCTATTTCAGTGTTCTGTTTAAGCGCCTCAAGAACTGGTTTTCGACCGATAATCACATTCATTTTTTCCCCTTGCTTTTTGCCAAAGTTTCGGGAACTTCAAACCGAGACAAATCCGGATGTTTAATATAATAATAAGTTGCACTTAACCCTATAATGATTAGAATAACAGAAATAACCTGAGCTTCCGATAATCCCCATAATAACTCCGGATTAAGTCGGATAAATTCAACAAGAAAACGTGCTGTTCCGGATAATACCAAATAAACCATGAATAGTCTGCCATCGGACCAGAGAGATTTACGATATCTCCAAAGGATATAAAAGATGATAACCGCAACTATAAATTCGTAAATTGGTGTTGGGTGGAGCGGAGTATTATCAGGAACGAAACCACCAAATTGTTTTTCGATTTCAGAACCACGAAACATAATAGATGGTTTTACAACTCCATTCTCATAATTCGTGCCCCAGGGAAGGCTTGTTGGTACTCCATAATCACCATCCCCTGCCAAATGACAACCAATCCTGCCTATTCCGTATGAAAGTGCTAGTGCAGGTGCAGCACCATCAGTAATGAAAAGAAATGGAACCTTTTTTATCCTGGCATAGATATATATGGAAATAGTGGCTATAATCAGTCCTCCATAAAAGGTCAATCCTCCGGGATTAAAAGCCATTTCTACCGGATCATTTATGAAGTCAGTCCAGTTTTCAAATAAGTGAAAAACTTTTGCTCCGACTATTCCAAAAATGATTGCAAGGAGAGTAACTTCGGAACTAAAATATTCAGGTAGCAACTTTCGTTTAAATTCAGCACTTAGCAAGTAGCTACCAACAATAAAAGCAATACCAAGCATCAGCCCGTAACTATATACTGTAAGTGGTCCAATTTTAAACAATTCGGGAATCATTTTTTAGTCTCACTTTTTTGAAAAGTAAAATAATCTTTTTCTATTATAAAAGTACAGAAACGACTATTATTCTTTTTAGGAGGAATCTTTTCAGCAACAAGAGCCATCTCTTTTTTAAAAATATTAAAATTTAATATAGCAGTATTTATACTTCCATCCTGTTTAATAAGATTTATAGTATATTCACCATATAAATCTTCGAATAACAGCTCCTTATAAGCTGAGCGAGGTTCGACCAAGTAAGAGTGCTTCATATTAAGACCTTGAAGGCTGATGTCAATAACGTCTTTATTGCGAGCTACTTCCACTGCCACTTCATAGTTAAGATACGAAAACTCTTTAATAGTATTTATAAAAATCACGTAAAACTGCTTTCTTAGAGCCCCGTCATACTTGAAAAAAAACCTTACTTCAAATTCGATTTCCGTTTTCTTCTTCAGGGGTATGGCCTTTTTTAGTGCAGAAATTGATTTCCTTCTTGTTTTAGGTATTTTAGGTATTTCATTTGGTTTTTTGAGTGGCATCAGTCTGCAGGGAATTTATATTCAGAAATCATTTCAGGTTTAATAGATACTTGTTCACCGGTTTTCATAAACTTTAGAGTCAACAGTCCATCTTTCTCCTCTTCACCTCCAATAAATACTACTTTTTCTGCATTAAGCTTATTAGCCTCTCGCATTTGTGCTTTCACACTACGATCAAGATAATCAAGTTCAACACTGAATCCTCTATCCCGAAGATGTTGGGCAACTGAAAAGGCATTAGCAGAATCATCATTTAAACGTATTATGAAATAGTCAAGGGGTTCTGGGGTTAACTTGAGCGCATTTTCATTATCGAGAGCAAGAATTATGCGTTCGATACCAGCAGCAAAACCTACACCTGGAGTATTTTTACCTCCAAGTGTTTCAATAAGGTTATCATATCTTCCCCCACCACATAGTGCATTCTGCGAGCCGACTTTTCCGCTAAGAATTTCGAAAGTTGTGTCTGTATAGTAATCAAGTCCACGAACTAGTTTTGGCTCAACTTCAAAAGGAACCGATGCTTTGTCAAGCACTGATCTGACTTTTTCGAAATGAGCAATACCCGATTCACTTAAATAATCTTGAATATTGGGGGCCGAGGACATGATTTTTACATCGCTCGCATCTTTACTATCAAATATTCGAAGGATATTTCCGCTAAAGCGTTTTTTGCTATCATCCGAAAGCTTTTCAAAGTGGGGATAAAGATATTCCTTAAGGGCATTTTTGAATTTTTCCCTTTCTAATGGTTTCCCCAGAGTATTTATTTTAAGCAAAATAGCTTTCAATCCAAGTGATGAAAGAATCCGATACGCAATAATAATAATCTCAGCATCAAGCAATGGAGAATTGCTGCCAATAACCTCAGCACCAAACTGATGAAACTGTCTAAGCCTCCCGGCTTGAGGACGTTCTTGTCTAAACATTGGAGAGATATAGTAGAGTTTATTAAGAGATTGTTTTGAGTCAAAATTATGTTCTATAAAAGCTCTGACAACGGCAGCAGTCATTTCAGGTTTAAGGGTAACGCTTGTTCCTCCACGGTCATTAAAAGTGTACATCTCTTTGGAGACGATATCCGTTTCTTCTCCAATACCCCTTGCAAATAATGGAGTTTCCTCGAAGATAGGGGTTCTTATTTCTCCATAATTATAATTGTGGAAAATTTTATGAACTATGTTTTCGATAAAGTGCCATTTGTCAATTTCGGAAGGTAGAACATCTTTTGTTCCGGGAATTCGCTTAATCATTGGTGTTTATGGTTCAAAGTTCAAAATATGACTTTTCTTCTTCTCGGAATATTTCTAGAATATCATCTTTGGATTCAGCCAATAGAAGTTTATCGCGAAAAGAGTCTTTGGTCATCATGCGGGAAATTCGGCTGAGTAGTTTAATATGCATGCTTACAAGATTATCTTTGCCGATTAGCAGAAATACAAGATGAACAGGCTGTGAGTCAAGAGACTGATAATCAATAGGAAGTTTGGACTTACCGAATGCACAAAGAATATCCTTTACGGCGTCAGTCTTTCCATGAGGAATAGCAAATCCTTTTCCTACTCCTGTTGACATTACTTTTTCCCTATCCATAACGGCAATGCGAACTTTTTCAATGTCGTTCACGCGGGAATCATTCTTAAAGAGATCAATTAATTGATTGATTACTTCTTCCTTTGTGTTTCCTGATAAATCAGGTATAATTACCTCTTCACTAAGTAGTTCGGATAGTTTCATCTTGAGCCTATACAATTAAGATTTAAAATTAACATAGTAATTTAAGAAACCTTGCGGTCTTAAACAATTACATGATTTTATTTCTACGAAAATATTTTTTCTCTGAGCTTAGCTCTTTTACCCCCTCTTAAGCTCATCAATGGAAGCATTATATTCAGTTAAGAGTCTCTCAAAAATAGTTTTAACTGAATCTACGCAATTGACAAGGGCAGCGCTTTGCCCGGCTTCTAGCATACCCTCGTTAAGATCCCCCTCAAAAATACCCCTCATTTCCCTTTTTTCTCCAAGGATATTTAATAATTCCTGATTAGTTGCACCTTTAGCTTCAGCTTCTGAAATTCGTGCAGTTAGGTTATTCTTAATCATTCTTACTAGTCCAATCTTACGAAATGCAAGGGTAGTATCATTTTCACCTGAGTTAATAATTGCCTGCTTATAATTGGAATGAGCAGAAGATTCAATAGCAGCTGCAAAGAGGGTTCCAATTTGAATTCCTTCCGCACCTAATACAAATGAAGCCGCAATTTGACTTCCATGGGCTATTCCTCCCGCAGCTATTATAGGAATTGAAAGATTATTTTTTAATAATGTAATAAGCGTAAAAGTTGTGAGTTCGTCAATTCCGTTGTGTCCGCCAGCCTCAACTCCCTCTCCTACAACTGCATCGCAACCAACGCTTTCAGCTTTTTTTGCTTGTTTGACACTTGAAACAACGTGAACAACTTTGATCCTGTGTTTTTTTAATAGGTCAGTATATTTTGCCGGATTACCTGCGGAAGTGAAGACGATTTCAACATTTTTTTCTATAATAAGATTGATTAAGTCATCTGAATCCTTCCTTAGTAATGGTATATTGACTCCAAATGGTTTGGTTGAGTTCTTCCTAAATTTGTCAATATGCTGAGCTAGTAGTTCCGCTTTCATTGAACCGGCTCCGATTAATCCTAGTCCTCCACAGTTTGAAACTGCTTTGGCTAGTTTCCAACCCGACACCCATACCATTCCTCCAAGTACTATTGGATATTTAATATTAAAAAGTTCTGTTATCCTGTTTTTTATTTGCATACTGGTTTTCTGTTTAATTCATTTCAAATTAATATTCAAAATATAGCAAAACGGGAAGTAAGTTGGAAACTGGAAATGTTATTTAAAGATATTAAATTTAACCTTTGGTTTAAGGGATAGATTTCAATGCAAATAATTTCAGTTTGTAACAAAACAATCTGGGGATATAAGTAATAATAAATTTGCCTTCGAAGGGTTTGGAACGAAACTTTATAGCATCTGATTAATCTTAATGATCACTTTGGGAACGAATGAAAAGTAAAATGTAATTAATGTAAGAAATGACATACCGGTCAATTAGTAGTATAATTAATTAGTTATATTTGTTATTAAGTTTGAAATTGAATATATTTGTAGGTTAAATAAAAAAGGTTATATGAGAGCGATTATTCCGGTAGCTGGATTTGGCAGCAGGTTAAAACCACATACATTTACAATACCCAAGGTACTTTTAAATGTTGGTGGTAAACCGATTTTAGGACATATTATTGAATCATTGCTAGACCAGAAGGTTAATAGGGCGACTTTTATATACGGACATTTGGGAGAAATGATAATCGAATTTGTAAAAAAGAATTATCCTTCTCTGGACGCAGAGTTTATTCAGCAGAAAGAGTTGCTTGGTTTGGGGCACGCGATCTATACAGCGATACCATCTTTTGACAATGAGGAGATCTTTATTATTCTTGGGGATACTATATTTGATGTTGATCTCAAAAAGGTGTTTTCTTCCGAAGAATCATCACTTGGAGTGAAGTATGTTGAGGATCCGAGTCGTTTTGGAGTTGCAGTACTTGAAAAAGGTTTAATCAAAAAACTGGTTGAAAAACCGGCTAAACCGATTTCGAATATTGCACTTGTTGGGTTGTATTATATAAAAAATCCAGATACATTGAAAAAGAGTTTAGAACTTCTGGTAAAGGATGATAGAAAAACCAGAGGAGAGTATCAGTTGACTGATGCACTCCAAATGATGATTGAGTGGGGAGAGAAGATGACCACATTTAATGTTGAGGGATGGTATGATTGTGGTAAACCGGAAACTTTACTTGCAACAAATGAGTATTTGTTAAGTAAAAGAGGTACTCATAAAGTATTCCCAAATTCCGTGGTGATCCCACCTGTTTTTGTAGCTGAAAATGCAAGGGTGTTCAATTCGGTAATTGGCCCTTATACTACTATTGGCGAAAAAGCAGAGGTGAACTCGTCTATTATACAAAATTCAATTATTGGAGATGGGGCATCGGTTCATACTGCGCTTCTTGATAAGTCAATCATTGGGAATAATAGCGTGATTAAGGGAAGTTATAAAAAGCTAAATACCGGTGATTCAAGCGAAATAGATTTTTATTAAAATATCAACGAAAGGAAAATAAATTTATGTCATTCTTGTTCACATCTGAATCTGTGTCAGAAGGGCATCCCGATAAAGTATCGGATCAAATATCGGACGGAATACTGGATGCAATATATAAGCAGGATCCAAATGCAAGAGTAGCTTGTGAAACATTTGTTACCACAGGCCTAGTGCTGGTTGGAGGCGAGATAACAACAAAAGCTTACATCGAAGTCCCGGATATCGTAAGGGAAACGGTTAAAAAAATAGGTTATACAAAAGCAGATTATAAATTCGATTCTGAATCCTGTTCAGTACTCAATGCAATTCATTCACAATCCCCTGACATTGCAATGGGAGTTGACACGGGAGGTGCAGGAGATCAGGGAATCATGTTCGGTTACGCATGTGATCAGACTCCTGAATATATGCCTATGCCTATTATGTATGCACACAAGTTAATGAAGAAACTTGCCGATGTCAGGAAGAAAAAGAAAGATTTAATGCCTTATCTTAGACCGGATTCCAAATCACAGGTTACAATTGAATATGATGATAACAAAAAACCTGTGAGGGTTGATGCAGTTGTCATATCTACTCAGCACGATCCAACAGTTCAACAGAATAAAATTAAGCATGATGTAATTGAACATGTAATTAAACCCGTAATTCCGGAAAAGTACCTTGATAAAAAAACAAAATATTTTGTAAATCCGACTGGAAGATTTGAGATAGGTGGACCTCACGGAGATAGTGGCTTAACCGGAAGAAAGATTATTGTGGATACTTATGGAGGATGGGCGCCTCATGGAGGTGGAGCTTTTTCAGGAAAGGACCCTTCAAAAGTTGACAGAAGTGCAACATATGCAGCTAGACATATTGCCAAGAATATTGTTGCGGCAAAACTTGCAAAAGAGTGTCTTGTGCAGGTAGCTTATGCAATTGGTGTTGCTCAACCGGTATCGATACTCGTCGATACTAAAGGAACGGGAGTTTTACCGGATAAAGAAATTGCAAAAATCATAATGAATGATGTTGATCTTACTCCAAATGGAATTATTAAGAGATTACAGTTAAGGAGACCAATTTACCAGATTACCGCATCCTATGGACATTTCGGAAGAAAAGAAAAAGAGTTTACCTGGGAAAATCTGGATTTAGTACCTTTATTTAAAAAGTATTTATAAAACTAATGGAGAATAAAAACAAATGGATTATAAACCAGGAAAATACAAAGTAAGAGATCTTAAAATGGCTGCTGACGGCAGGATGAAAATCCAGTGGGCAGAGTCTAGAATGCCGGTATTAATGGAATTAAGAAATAAATTTCAGAAAACGAAACCATTAAAAGGATATAAAATTGCCGGTTGCCTTCACGTAACAAAAGAAACTGCGGTGTTAATTGAAACATTACAGGCCGCTGGAGCAAAGGTAAGCTGGAGTGGATGTAATCCCCTTTCAACTCAAGATGAGATTGCTGCTGCACTTGCAAAAAATGGTATCGAGATTTATGCATGGCATGGTATGAATGTGAAGGAATTCTACTGGTGTATTGAGAGAACTCTTGATATGAAACCCAATCTTACTCTTGATGATGGAGCTGATTTAATTTTTACGGTACATAATAAATTTCCTAAATTAGCCGCTGATATTATCGGTGGTACGGAAGAAACTACAACTGGTGTTCAAAGATTAAGAGCTATGGCTGCTGATAAGAAACTTATCTACCCTGTTATCGCAGTAAACGATGCAGAAACAAAATGGGATTTTGATAATGTTTATGGAACCGGACAATCATCTATTGATGGTATTTTAAGAGCAACTTCAGTATTGCTTGCAGGAAAGAATTTTGTTGTTGCTGGGTACGGACATTGTGGTAAAGGGTGCGCGATGAGAGCTGCTGGACTTGGTGCAAATGTTATTGTTACCGAAGTTAAACCCACAGCTGCTTTAAAAGCAGTACTTGATGGTCATAGAGTTATGAAGATGGATGAAGCTGCAAAGATCGGTGATATATTTATCACAGCTACCGGTGTTAAAGACGTAATTGTAAAGAGGCACTTCCAATCTATGAAAGAAGGTGCAATTGTTTGTAATACCGGACACTATGACTGTGAAATTAATTTGGAAGAATTAGCTCTGGTTGCTAATAAAAAGCGAACTGTAAGAGCTAATAATGAGGAGTACACATTAAAGAACGGAAAGAAAATTTACGTTCTTGCTCAGGGTAGATTAGTCAACCTTGCAGCAGCTGAAGGACATCCATCTGAAGTAATGGATATGTCATTCGCAAATCAGTTTATGTCGCAAATCAGACTTGTAAATGCTCACAAAAAGGGAATCAAAATGGAAAATGAAGTATATGACATTCCTGAAGAACAGGATCAGGAAATTGCAGCTATTAAACTGAAAACTGTAGGATATAAAATAGATAAGTTGACCCCTGAACAAATAAAATATATGACTGATTATTCTTCAGGCACTTAACAGATTGCACTTGAAACAAAGCCCGCATTTATGCGGGCTTTTAATTTTTATAGAGATTAGAAAAATCACGCGGTTCCAATGCATCCTCAACACTGTAAATCCCGATTTTTGTTCTTCGCAATTCACTGAGGTATGCCCCACATCCAATTTTATTCCCGAAATCCTCAGCAATTACTCTTATATATGTGCCCTTTGAACATTCTATCTCAAATTGAATTTCAGGTAGTTGGATTTTAGTAATTCGAAAAGAGTATACTGTTATCTTTCTTGGTTCTCTAACAACTGTTCGCCCCTTTCGGGCAAGTTGATAAAGTTTTTTTCCGCCATAATTGACCGCTGAATGCATTGGCGGAATCTGGTCAATCTCTCCTATAAACAATTCTCTTGTCTGAAGTAAGGTTTCTTCTGAAATATCTCTTACCTCCTTTTCCTCAATTACTTCCCCTTCGGAATCCATAGTTGATGTTCTTTTTCCCAAGGTAATAGTTCCAGTATAAACTTTAGGAAGGTCCTGATATTTGTTTATTTCTTTTGTGCGTTTTCCGGTACATACAATTAGTAAACCGGTTGCCTTTGGATCCAGTGTGCCGGCATGCCCGACTTTCTTTACATTAATTACTTTTCTAATACTATGGATTACTTTAAATGATGTCCAATTCAGCGGTTTATCAATTAATATGGTCTCGCCTGATTCAAAATCAACAGAGGATAAATTGGTAACCCCCCGTTTAATCATTCTCGTGAGTTTTTTTAATTAAACTTTCAATTTTCTCGACATAATCAAGAGTTTCATCAATAAAGAATTTTAATTCAGGAACAAAGCGGAGCTTAATTCGGTGTGCTAGTTCGCTTCGGATGTATCCGTTTATGGATTCTATTTTACTCAGTGTGTCAGCCCTTTTTTCTTTATTAAACACCGATATATATATTTTCGCAATTTTTACATCAGGTGTAACCTTAACATCGGTAATTGTCAACATACCCAAAGCCGGATCATTTATCTTTTGAAGAAAGATAATACTAATCTCTTTTTTTATTAGTTCTGATATTTTTTCAGTTCTAACACTCATAATTCATTCCTTTTAGCGCACAAGCAAATAAGTCATTTATAGTATTAGTTGGATTCAAATTTTTTCTTTGTCTCTATAACTTTGTAGGCCTCTATTATATCACCGACTTTAATATCGTTGAAATTATAAATACTAAGTCCGCACTCGTATCCTGAATCAACCTCTCTGACATCATCCTTAAAGCGTTTGAGGGACAATAGTGTGCCATCATAAATTACAATTCCGTTTCTTACGAGACGAATTTTATTACTTCTCGCTATTTTTCCTTCAGTAACAAAGCATCCCGCAACCGTACCGATCTTGGATATTTTGAACACATCTCTCACTTCTACAGAAGCTGTGATTTCTTCTGATATAATAGGAGATAAAAGTCCTTCAAGAGCAGATTTAACTTCATTAATTGCATCATAAATAATATTATAAAGTCGTATATCAACTTTCTGATTTTCAGCAACTTTTCTTGCATTTATATTGGGTCTTACGTGAAAGCCAATAATAATAGCATTAGAAGCTGCTGCAAGTAGAACATCACTTTCCGAAATCGCACCTACTCCGCGATGAATAACTCTGACGATTACTTCTTCCTTGGATAATTTCATTAGAGAGTCGGCAAGTGCCTCAACAGATCCATCAACATCTCCTTTGACTATAACCGGAAGTTCCTTAACTCCGCCAATTGAAATTTGCTTCGATATTTCGTCAAGGGTTATATGGTGTACTTGCTTCTGATCCTGCTGACGTTTTAACTGCTGTCGCTTTGTAGCAATTTCCCTGGCGGCTCGTTCACTCTCCAAAACTACAAATGTATCACCTGCTTGAGGAGCTCCTTCAAAACCAAGCACTAAAACCGGCGTGCATGGTCCTGCTTCAGTCATTTTCTTGTTCCTTTCGTCAAACATAGCTCTTACTCTGCCGTAGAATGTCCCGGCTATGAATGGGTCACCTATCCTTAATGTACCTTTTTGAACAAGAATCGTTGCTGTTATTCCTCTTCCCTTATCAATTTCGGACTCTATCACAATACCTCTGGCACGCCTGTTGGGATTTGCTCTGAGATCTAGAAGTTCAGCTTCTAAAAGTACTTTCTCTAGGAGTGTTTGTATATTTGTACCTTGCTTTGCTGAAACCTGTACCGACTGATGTTTACCACCCCAGTCCTCAACTAGAACTTTTCTGTCGGCTAATTGTTGTTTTATCCTGTCAATATTTGCACCAAGCTTATCAATCTTATTAATGGCAACAATTATGGGTACATTTGCGGCTTGAGCGTGGCTAATCGCTTCTATAGTCTGAGGCATTACTGCATCATCTGCAGCTACAACCAGAATTACAATATCCGTTACCTGTGCACCTCTGGCACGCATAGCTGTAAATGCTTCGTGTCCAGGAGTATCTAGGAAAGTAATGTATTTTTCACCTCCGATACCTACTTTATATGCACCTATGTGCTGAGTTATTCCTCCGGATTCACCAGCCACTACATTAGTCTTACGGATGTAATCGAGTAATGATGTTTTACCATGGTCAACGTGTCCCATTATAGTAACTACCGGAGACCTTGGCATTAGTTCTTCTTCAGCATCAGGAGTATCTTCAAGTACTTCGGCGGTGTACTCCTTTTCAAATTCAATTTCATACCCAAACTCATCAGCTACTAGAGTAATCGTTTCTACATCAAGTCTCTGGTTGATCGAAACCATTAGTCCCAGGGATATGCATTTGGCTATAACCTCGCTAACGCTGACACCCATAAGGTTTGCTAATTCATTAACAGCTATGTACTCTGTTACATGAAGTCTATTCTCTTCAAGTTTTCTTGTTTCCTGTCTTTTCTCCTCAAGTTCAGCACGTTCTTTCTTTTTCTTTTTGCGGGATATTGCTCTGCCACTTAATGATGATTCGTCTATACTAAGCAGTGTCTTCCGAATTGCACTTTCAACTTCTTTTTGGTCAATTTCAAATTTCTTAACCTTCTGTCGCTTTTTTGATGCTGGTGTTTCTTCAGTTGTAACAATTTCCTTTTTTGGTTTTGGCTTTGGTCTCTTTCGCTTTTTAACAACCTTTGGGGTTCCTTCTTTCGTTTCAGTATCTGACGGCTTTTCAGTCGAAACCACTTTTGATTCTTCGAGATTTATTTTTCCTAAAACTGTTAATCCCTTCTTCTTTTTTCTTTCTTCGTCAGCTTCTACAAAATATTTAGCTTTCCCAACATCGGTAGTATCTGTAACTTGTGGAACTTCCACAACCTCGGCCGATTTAATCTCCTCCTCTTCCTTCTTTGTTTCCTCAACGTGAGCTGCTTGAGGAACCTCTGACTCTTCAGGAACGATTTCAGGTTTTGGGGCTTCCTTTTTCTTTGTAATCTCAGTTTGAATTGTTTTAATTTCTTCCTGAATCTCCTGTAGTATCTCAGAAGCCTTTGTTTTACCCGAACGCTTTTTAGGCTTTTCTATAAGTATTTCTTCCGGTTTTTCAGTCGTCTCAGATCCAACTTTAGCCTCTGGCTCTTCTTCTTTGGATTTGGCCTTCGATGCTTTTTTCGCTGTTTCCTTTGAGACTGGAGTCGATTCCTCAACTCCCTTTTTAGGTTTCTCCTCCTTGGGTTCCTTCGCTAGTTTTTTATTGAACTCTTCAAGTTTTTGATAATGCTTCGTTGTTTTCTCAATCTCTTTCTTAAAGTGGCTATTAATAGCCTCCATCATATCAGTACTAACAACGGAGTTCAAGGTCTTAACTTCGAATCCTTGTTTTTTTAAGAAGTCAACAATCTGATCAGCGGGAATGTTAATTTCCGCTGCAACTTTTGAAATTCTGACCTTTTTTTCTTTTGCTTCTTCCATTTACTCTATTTTTATATTTTAGTGTCAACAAATACCCGGATCACGACCCATAAGTCAAACACCTTTGCCAACCGGAATCTTTAACTATTCTTCCTCGAATTGGTTTTTAATTATTTGTATAATCTCCTCTATCTGTTCATCTGTCAAATCAGGGATCTCTTTTAACTTTTCTGGTCCGGCCTGAAGTACTTCAAGCGCAGTGTCATATCTTGCATCGATAAGTAGATTGTAAATATCCTCACCTAGTTCATCTCGCATGTCTATAAGTTCAATATCTTCGTCATACTCTTCAAACGGTTTTTCCTCACGGATCAGATCTATCTGATAACCGGTAAGTTTCATTGCAAGACGAATATTTACACCATTTCTTCCCACAATTTGTGAAACCTGATCATTGTCAGCATAAACCATTGCTTTGCGCTCCTTTTGGTTGAGCTCAATTTTTTTAACCTTACCTGGAGCCAGCGCCCGCTGAATATATACCTGTTCATCAGTTGTATAATTAACGATATCTATGTTCTCATTATTGAGTTCTCTCACAATTGCATGAATTCTTATGCCCTTCATTCCCACACAAGCACCGACTGCGTCTATTCTCTTATCCTGTGATTCAACTGCCACCTTGGCTTTTTCACCTGGTTCCCTTACAATCCCTTTTATATCAATAATACCATCATAGATCTCTGGAATTTCTATCTCAAAAAGTCTGTGTAGAAACATGTTATCTGCTCTTGATATTATTATCTGTGGTCCCGAAGGTCCTTTTTTCACTTCTTTAACTATTGCTCTTAATGTATCCCCTTTTCTGTATCGTTCGAATGGAATCTGCTCTAGCCTTGGAAGCATCAATTCATTTTTATTATGATTAACAAGAATGTCATTCTTTCTTATTTGATAAATATCTCCTATAACTATCTCACCTAGTAGATCATTATATTCATTAAATATAATTTCCTTCTCCAGCTCTCTTATTTTCTGATTTAGGTTCTGACGCGCAAGATTAATTAATCTTCTTCCGAATGATTCAAGTTTTAATTTTTCGTTATATTCCTCACCAACTTCAAGTTCATCTTCGTTACCCGTCTTATTTACTTCATCAATGGATATTTCCGTATCGGGATTTTCAACTATATCAACTATCATGCGCGAAAGATATATTTCTATATCCCCTCGGTCCATATTGATTACAATATCATAATTAGCATTCTCACCGTATTTTTTCTTTACGAGTAGCCCGAAAATTTCTTCTATTATGCCAGAAAGAACATCTTTATCCATTCCCTTTTGTTTAACCATTTGCGCAAAAGATTCTACAATCTCAGCATTCATTTTTTTCCTCCGTCAGAAAATGTTATTAAAACTTTAGCAGTTTGAATATTTTCAAATTTAACCGGATATTCAGAATCCTTTTCCTTGAAAATAAGATTATCTCCGTCTATAGATATTAACTTTCCGGTTATTTTCTTTTTATCGGAATTGTCATCCCTGAGAATAACTTCAAAATTCCTGTTTAGATGTTTTTTATATTGCTTTAGAAATCTTAGCGGTCTGTCAGTACCCGGTGAAGAAACATCAAGTCTGAATGTACCTTTAACAATATCTTCCTGTTCAATTTCATCCACAATAAGTCTTGAGATTGTCGCACAATCCTCAACAGACATGTGATCTTCTCTGTCTATAAAAACCTCTATTACTAAATTCCCTTCTCTTCCTCTGAAAACAACATCGATTAACATGCCGTCATTATCAGAGGAAATTCTCTCACAGATATTGAAAATTTCTTTCTCTACAACTCCAAAAGTTCGGTTTTCTTGATTTTTAACCATTTTAATTAATTAAATTAAATAAAAAACGCCCTAACGGGCGAAAACAGATATCCAAATGTATCGAAATTTTATGGAATTTACAAGAAAATAAATTTGTAATTCCATAGATACTTCGTGAGAAAACCTTGATTTATTTTATCTTAAAAATTCGAAAATGGAAAAACACTGCGAAAATAAGTGGTTGATATTTTGAAATGAATTTTTTGAATCTTTTCCGTATTTTAAATATCAAAATGTAATAAATTATTTAGCAGAGGTAGCCATGACAGCAAATATTGACATGATCAAAGAAGTTTACTCTAATTACAGGCGGAAAGTAGAAAAAATAAGACTACTTTTAGGACGCCCGTTGACCTTTACCGAAAAAGTCCTTTATTCCCATTTATTTGAAGCCCCCACGCAAGTTTTCAAACGAGGAATTGATTTTGCGGATTTTGCTCCGGATAGGGTTGCCATGCAAGATGCTACTGCTCAAATGGCTTTACTGCAATTCATAAGTTCCGGAAAACCAAGAACCGCCGCACCTACAACAGTTCATTGTGATCATCTTATCCAGGCTAAGGTAGGAGCAAAGGACGATTTGCTAAGAGCAAAAGATGAAAATAAAGAAGTATTTGATTTTCTTGAAAGTGTTAGCAGGAAGTATGGAATCGGCTTCTGGAAACCCGGTGCCGGTATAATTCATCAAGTTGTTTTGGAAAATTATGCCTTCCCCGGAGGAATGATGATCGGTACAGATTCACATACTCCGAACGCTGGGGGTTTAGCAATGATTGCCATTGGAGTTGGTGGCGCTGATGCTGTGGATGTTATGGCAGGACTTCCATGGGAATTGAAAATGCCTAAGTTAATTGGTGTTCACTTGACAGGAAAACTTTCTGGTTGGGCTTCCCCTAAAGATGTGATTTTGAAATTAGCAGGAATCCTTTCTGTTAAAGGTGGAACAGGATTTATTGTACAGTACTTTGGAGATGGTGCTAAATCAATATCAGCAACTGGTAAAGGCACTATTTGCAATATGGGTGCCGAAATTGGTGCAACCACATCCGTTTTTGCTTATGATGAAAAGATGGCTGAATATTTGACTGCTACTGGGAGAAAAGATGTGGCTGAAATGGCTTCTGAAATCAGAGATATTCTTGCAGATGATCCGGAAATAATTAATTCACCGGAAAAATATTTTGATAAAATCATTGAAATAAATCTCTCTGAACTCGAACCTCATGTTAATGGTCCCTTTACTCCTGATCTCGCCTATCCCATTTCTGAATTGAAAAAAGCGGTAACCGAAAAAGGCTACCCTGATAAAGTGAGCGTGGCTTTAATAGGAAGTTGTACAAATTCCAGCTATGAGGATATTGATAGAGCTTCAAGTATTGCTAAACAAGCGCTAACAAAAAAATTAAAATCAAAAGCTCAGTTTACAATTACACCTGGCTCTGAACAAGTTAGAGCTACTATAGAACGTGATGGCCAACTTAAAATTCTTGAGGAAATTGGTGGTGTCGTACTTGCTAACGCATGCGGACCTTGTATAGGAATGTGGAAACGAATGGATGTGAAAACAGGTGAGAAAAATACAATCGTAACTTCATTCAACCGTAATTTCGCCAAAAGAAATGACGGTAACCCGGAAACTTATGCCTTTGTTGCTGGACCCGAAATAACAACAGCTTTTGCTATTGCCGGTTCTCTTTCATTTAACCCCATTACTGATTCTTTAGTTAACGAAGATGGTGTTAAAGTCAAATTAGATCCACCGGTCGGGGCTGAACTCCCCTCATTAGGTTTCAAATCGGATTCGGATGTGTTTATTCCCCCCTCCTCTGATCATAAGGACATTAAGATAACCATTGATCCTAAAAGCGATAGACTCCAACTCCTCGCTCCTTTCCACAGATGGGATGGAAAGGATTTTGAAAAACTTCCATTGCTGGTAAAGATTAAAGGCAAATGTACAACCGATCATATTTCAATGGCTGGTCCTTGGTTGAAGTATCGCGGGCATCTTGATAATATATCTGATAACATGTTTTTAGGGGCTGTAAATGCTTTTACTAACGAAGCCGGAAAAACTAAAAACACTTTCACAAATGAGTATAAGTCTATCCCTGAAGTGGCCCGCGAATATAAAGCTATGAATGTGAACTGGGTTGTTGTGGGTGACGAAAACTATGGCGAGGGCTCAAGTAGAGAACATGCTGCTCTTGAACCAAGATTTCTAGGCGGTAGAATTATTATCGTTAAAAGTTTTGCCAGAATTCACGAAACTAATCTCAAAAAACAAGGAATGTTACCTCTTACTTTTATTAATCCTTCAGATTTTGATAAAATATTAGAGGATGATTTGATTTCTATCTACGGATTAACTGATTTTACTGAGGGTAAGCCTCTAAAAATGGTTATTCATCATAATGATAATTCTGTGGAGGATTTTTTACTAAATCATTCTTTCAATAACCGTCAGATTGAATGGTTTAAAGCAGGTAGTGCTCTCAATTTAATTAGCGTAAATAGTTAACTTTCTGAGACTTTTTTCAATTGCTTCCTTAAAAACATTCAGATTTACTGGTTTTGCAAATGCATAAGTAATCCCGATATCTTCAAAGGCAAGCTTTTCGCTTTTTCCGAGGAAGTCGCTTAGAACAATTACTTGCGGCTTCCCTTTTATATCAGATTCCATTAATCTTCTAATAAAATCATATCCGGTCATTTCTGGCATATTATGGTCTGTAACTACTAACGCAGGGGAAATCTCTGCGATTAACTTAAGTGCATCTTCCCCATTACTTGCTGTTACTACATTATATTCGGGAATAATATTCCGCAGAATTTTTGAATAAAGTATCCTGTCTGTATTATTATCATCCACTAACAAAATAGTTGCTGATGCTATTGGAATTAAAAATCTGAATGAACTTCCTTCGTTTCTTCTGCTTTCAACCCAAATTTTTCCGCCATGCCGTTCAATAATCTCTCTCACAAGTGATAATCCTAAACCACTTCCCCTTTCACCCCCCGTTCCCTCGGTTGTAAATTTAGAGTCTACTTGGAATATCTTTGAAAGATTCTCCTCCGGAATTCCCACTCCCGTATCTGTTACACTCACCTCCAGGAATCTGGCTTGTGAAGATTGCTGTGACGTTATAACAATCTTTCCCCCCGGATTTGTAAATTTTAATGCGTTGGACATAAGATTATTTATTGCCTGTAATATGAGGTTTGAGTCAATAAATACATATTCCTCACCTTGAATCTCGCTTACTAATTCTATCTCTTTCTTAATCGCCATCCCCCTCATCGATACTATAGCTTTTTCTATTACCTTAGAAAATTCCGTTTTCGCTGGTTTAAACTCTATCCTGCCCGTCTGAAGCCTTGTCCAGTCAAGAAGACTATTAACAAGCGAAAGCATATTCTGAGAGGATTCCCGTATATATTTTACATACTCTCGAATCTCTTCCGCAGAAAGTTCATTATCTTGTAAAACTAGATCTGTAAAACCCAGAATAGAACTGAACGGGGTTCTAAGATCATGTGAAATTATTGATATAAAACGGTCTTTAGTGTCGTTCAATTTTTTCAGATTATCGGTGGTTTGCTTTAATTCTGCCAGATTTTTCTTCTGTATTGATACATCCCCCACTAATCCATAAATTTTTTGAATGACTCCGTCAAGACTCCTTACAGATTTAATTTTATTCTTTACCCAGACTACACTCCCGTCTTTTTTTATAATACGGTATTCTATTTCTTCGGAATTCTTATAAAAATTATATTTAAACGCTTTTAGCTTATTCTTGAATTCTGTAAAGTCATCGGGATAAATAATTCTTATAAATAGTCTTCTGTCAGTTAAAAAATCAGATTGTGAATATCCGGTAATTTTCTCAACAGATGCTGTGAAAAATACAAAAGTCAGCCATGTATCTCCTCTCTCCATTGTATAGAAGAAATCTTCAATATTTTCTGCAATGCTTCTGTATTTTTCTTCAGAATCCTGTATAACAAGTTGAGTTCGTTTTCGTTCAGTAATATCTCTGGCAATAATAATACTATGATCGCAATTATTAAATTCAGTCATCGTAAATGAAATTTCTGCAAAAAATTTGCTTCCGTCTTTTCTTATTGCAATAAATTCGTGTGTCGCTGCTATATCCTTCTTCAAATTTGTCAACTCTGATAGCTTCTCGACTTTTTGCATATCATTTTGATCAACAAATGAAATAGTTGGCAATCCAACCAAATCCTCAACCGCAGAATATCCGAATAGTTTAGCAAATGATTCATTCGCCATAATAAAAGCTCCTTGGCAGGCCACTGCTATTCCATCATTTGAAGCTTCAAATACTTTTCTCATCATCAACAATTCATTTTCGGCAGTCTTCTTCTCAGTTATGTCAATAAATATTCCACTTATCGTAACACTTCCGTCAATTGATGGTTTTGAAGCAGCAAAACTGGCTAGTAGAATTATCGTCTTCCCTTCCCTGTTTTTGAAAGGAAGTTCAAGACTCCTGTGTGAAGACTCAATAATATCTTGCAAAGTAAACTTTTTCGTTTTTATGAATTCTGCATCCATAAAATCCAGAATACTCATTTCCTTCACTTCGGAATCAATATAACCTAAAGTCTCAATAAAAGCATTATTGGCAAAACTGATTCTGCCATTTTCACTAAAATTGCATATAAGTTCAGCTGTGTTTTCAACAATATTTCTTAATCTCTCTTCCGATTCTTTTAAGTATCTCTCGTTCTCCTCCTTCTCTGTAATATCATTACACCTGACGATTAACTTCTTATCATCATTGTCACTAATTAGGTTAAATGTAAACTCCCCTATCTTCTGATTTCCTTTTTTGTTTCTATAATCGAGTTTTAAGTGGAAATCCCCTCTTTTTTCTGTCTCATTTAGAATTTTCTCTAAAAAATCACTTTCCCATACTTTAATAACTTGCCCGAATTTTTTCCCGAATACTTGACTGCGTTTAAATCCAAATAGCAAATCGGCCCCTTCATTCCAGATAACGATACAACCTTTGGTATCAATCCCAACAATAGCATCTGATATTGCTTCATTTATAACCCTGTATAAATTAAGCTCCTCAATTATTTTTTGATATGAATTAATTGTCGCTTGAATATCATTTATATTACTTAAATATACCAGATAACCGGATATCTTTGTTCCTCCCCCTCTTAATCCTGCTACTCGCGTTTCATATACTCTTCTTTGCTTTTCACTCTTTAGGAAAAACTTGATCCTTATTTCCTCACGGGAAGCCTTTTTTAATCCGGTCATTACACTATTCCATACTTCTTCTTTTAAAAGTGTGGATAAAAGCATATTGTTTTCTGGTTGGATATCTTTTTTCTTTAGAAGTGAGAGTTCAGATCCGGAAATATACTGAATCCTGTAGTGATTATCTGTTACTATGAATAGTGCGTTATTCCTTTCCACAATTCCTTCAAAGAACCTTTTGTCAAAGATCCGCGAATTTGCCTTTAAATCATTCAGTAATCTGATATCCTCCACTAACAGAATTCCACCCGCAAAAATATCCTCACTTAATAATGGCGCTCCCTTGATTATTACTGAAACATCGTCTCCCAGCACCCCGGGTATATTCCTGATAATCTTTTCAAAACCCTTCCCCTTTCTTAGTGCAAGTAAGTCTTCAGTAAGCGATATTTCCGTAAACACTCTCCCTTTTAACATATTTACTTTATAATTATTCGGAACTATCTCAGAACTTAAAACTCCGAACTTGAACATAATATTGTTCAAAAATAGCACGTTATAATCCTGATCAAATACAAGAATACCCGCAGGCGCTTCCTGTATGTATTCTGATAACCTCTTTTCATTTTTTATCGTATTCTTACTCATATCATTTATCTGATTAAGTACCAAGCTGGTTGATGATCTCACTATAGATCTTATCGGTTGCTCCAATATTCGAAAAGACATAATCTC
>JAAYVN010000147.1 GCA_012517155.1 Ignavibacteriales bacterium
CTTTTAATGGGTACAATATATTTAAATCCTTTCCCCTTGTCAAGTACTTTTTTATCTTTATTTGATATTTTTTTCCCTCATTCGTTAACTTGTATTTTATCGTATAAAACCAAATCTGCAACACCCTGCGCAGGCGGATCATCTTTCCCGTTACAAACGTTATAAACGTTACGAACGTTATAAACGACTTATGCTCAGTTATTAATCACCTCACAATCAACTTCAAATTCCCGCCTGCCGTTCTCATAACCAAGCCTTACAGATTTCCGGTAATCCTTATTAGCATGTTTAAAATCATTAAGCTTATGATACGCAAGACCGCGGGCATAGTAAGCCCTGCCGTTTTTCCTGTCAACCTTAATCAGGCGGGTGAAGTCAGCAATAGCCCCCTCATAATTCCCCGTCAGCAGCAGAGTAGTTCCCCTTGCATTCAGAGTAATTTTACACTTCGGTTCAAGTTCCAGTGCCTTCCCGGCGTCGGCGAGAGATTCCGGAATCATATTAAGCATCCTGTAAATCTTACTCCGGTTGCTGTAAGCCTTTTTGCAATTCGGATTAAATTTAATAGCGAGAGTAAAATCCGCGAAAGCACCATGCAGGTCATCACTCATTCCCCTTGCCACACCTCTTTTCCAGAGAGCCTCATCGTTGTCCGGTTTAATAGCAATAGCAGAATTAAAACACTCCATAGCATCATTAATCTCATAAGCCTCAAGGAGCAAAGTCCCCTTCGTGAGGAAGTAATTAAATTCATCTTTTCGTTTTCTATAAAAGAACTCGTTAAGGCAAATGGCAACAAAAATCCCGGGATCAAACTGAGGCATAACACCAACTTCCTTTTAATTAAAAACCATCAACCAACCCAGCACAGCATAAACCATCCCCGGCAGCACCACGCATATCACCACCGACGAGAGGACATAATCACTCCCCCACCGGTTAAAATAATTCAGGAAAGCCACCGACTTAGCAAACATCCTGTCGCAGAAACGTCTGAAATCCTTCACCGAAAAGAAGACGATAACAAAAAACATACCGCAGACGATCTTAAGATAATGAAATCCGAAAACAGAATCAAGCATCCAGCACCACGAAAAAGGGATCACCGCATAATAGACGATAATATTCATCTGATTGTAAGTAGTTCGTGTAGCGCGGGACATCAGATAAAGGATACCTGCAACAGCGCCAAAAACCGCAGCAACACCAAAAGAAGTATAGAACAAAAACTTCGGCTGTACCGGATGTTCAGCTATGAAACCATCAATCATAGATTTAACAAAATACTTAACTTTTCCAATCATAATTATCTTTTCCTCCGCCGCAGGCGGATTACTGTCCACTGATTACTGATTACTGATTACTGTTTCCTCCGCCGCAGGCGGATTACTGTCCCCTCAATTTAGCTTTCCCTTTAATATCTGCCGGGTTACATTTTTAGTGTGGGAAGTAAAATCACCCGAAAGCATCCACAAAAGATAATCCTTCTGATTCACTGCCAGATCACCTTTAAACTTTCCGAAATTCAGGACAATTTTCCCCTCCTTGTTTCTTATAAATTTATTCTCATAATCCAGGCGTGAGTCATCGCCGGAAGAATATTCAGCCAGAAATTCAACCGTCGGTTTAACCTCGGGATATCGTGAAAGCTGTCCTAATAATATTTTCGGAAGGGCATACACATCAGCCTTGGCAGAGTGGGCATCAACAAGAGACTCATTCGCATAAAGTTTCAGGGCATCAGCCAGAGTTCTGGTTTCCTTTTTAAAATAAATCTTTAACAAATCTATAATCCGGCTGTTTTCTAACGGATTCTCCCGGACTCCGGCTCTTGCCAGTTCCTCAAGCAGAATCGGTACATCATAATTAAGGATATTATATCCTGCCACATCACAATTCAGGAAAAACCGGAACACTTCCGTGTGGACATCGGAAAAAACCGGTGAATCCTTAACATCATCAGTAATATTATGTATGGATGAAGCTTCCCCGGGAATAGGGATGGTTGGATTAAGTAAATAATAGAGTTCCTCCCGGGAACCATCGGGACAATATTTAAGACAGAATATTTCAACTATGCGGTCTTTTGCAACAGAAGTTCCGGTTGTCTCCAGATCGAAAAATATCAGAGGGCGTTCAAGTTTGATTTTGTCAGTCATATTATGAAACCTTAAATTATTTTATACATTGGTATTTATTTATCCTCATCCTTCTTTAATTCAATCTTATCCTTTAAGGATTTTCTGTAGCTGGAAACCTCGGAGGATGCCTCCTCAAAAACCCTGTGGAACACAAATCCATTTGACATATAACCGGCAGTTGCCTTGGCAGATATTCCGTAACCTTTGGCATCTTCAATAGCATTCAGGTCTGCGCTCAGAAAAACAAACTGCCAGTTTTTCTTTTCGGTTTTCTTTTTAATCAGGTCAGTAACCCGTGCTTTGGTGAACTCCCTGCTGTTATTCTCCTGCCCGTCCGTAATAATCACAAAAACAACTTTCTCCGGGCGTTCTTTTTTGTCCAGGGTTTTAATAAAGGAGTTAACATCCAGAATTCCCCTGCCTATGGCATCGAGAAGCGGCGTTAAACCTCTTGGAACAAAAGTATTTGCCGTAAGCTTTGGAATTTCTTTAAGCGGTTTGAAACTGTGAATCACTTCATAAGGATTAGCGCTGTCAAACTGAACTAAAGTAAGCGTAGCCTGTTCCTCATCCTTCTGCTGAATTTCAAGGAATGAATTGAATCCTCCTATTACTTCGGTTTTGATAGCATTCATCGAACCTGAGCGGTCAAGAATAACTGATATGTGTGTGTAATCTTTTTTCATTTTTATCTCTGTAATATGTTATTGGTTTGTTTCATATAACATAAGAGAGGGGGAAATAGGATTTTTCCGAAAAATATGAAAAAATTTTTTTTCTAATGGAAAAGTAACTCTTTTTTTACTCTATTTAATAAAAATAAAGTTATGCTAATAAATTTATCAAATCACCCGTCGCACCTCTGGTCAGAAAAACAGTTTTCTGAGGCAAACACCCAATTCGGAGAGGTTATTGATATTCCATTCCCCTCAGTCGATCCGGATTCTGATATTGAATGGACTGAAAGAATTGCCGGAGAATATCTGGAACTTATTCTTCAAACAGCAGCCAAAAACAGTGGAGTTACCGTTGTACACTTAATGGGGGAATTCTCTTTTGTCTTCCGACTTTTGCTGCTTCTCAGAAATTCCGGGTTAAAAGCGGTCTGCTCAACCTCACAAAGGGAAGTCATAATAAATGAGGACGGGAGCAAAACAGTCAGGTTTGATTTCCGAAGGTTCAGATACTATTATTAATCTGCTCAATTATTCCTCTTCCGCAGCGGAATCCTCCCGATAAATCCCCCGCTTTCTTTTTTAATATTTTCAATTGTAGTATATTGAATTATTAAAAACAGAATATTCTTCCAATATCAAATAAAAAGGATAAGACCTACATATGGAAGCCGGTATCCGCGAAAAGATTCGTGATATTTTATCGCGAAGAACTTTTAACGAACTAATTGAATATTATTATAGCCTTGATGAATTTGACCGTGTAAAATCATCTGAAAAAATCAGGGAAATGCTTAAGGATGATTCAATAAACACAAGATTAACCCCCCGCTCAACAGAACTGATTAGCCAGATACTTAACGAAGATATAATTTGTAAATATACACCCGTTATTCCTGACCCGGGCAAAACATACGTTCTGCTAATTGACAGAAACAGCGAAAGTGCAGGTACTGCCTTTTTTATTCAAGTAGCAGACCCCGGATCGCACGGAAAGGACATACCTCAGAATGTCTGTAAAGTTGTTGCGGACTTTATACAGAAACATAAAAAAGAAACCCATCTCCTGATCCGTGAATATATCGAGAACTATAAATTTAATTTTATCCATTTTAACAACGATCCTGTTGAAGAAGAAATCGGAAGTACTTCTTACGAACTTCCTCTTGCTGCTGCCCTTGTTTCAAAAATTCTGCATATCCCCGTCCCGCCGGAAATTGCACTTAGCGGAAGGGTAAGCCCGGATGGAATCATCTCGATTGTAAACGGAGCTCTTCCAAAAATAACTGCATTGAAGAGAGAATATCCGGAAGTAAAAAAAATATTTCTCCCGGAAGACCTCACAAATATAATCCCCTCAAACCCCGGGCCGGATACCTGGATTGCTTTTTGTCACGATTTCGATAAAGTTGCCACAGAACTCTTCCTTGACTCAGATCTCTCAAAAAAAATTCCTTCTTTTCCGGGGAGAATAGAGTTGGAAACAAGGACCGTCCGTTACAATTCAACCGAAGCAACAGAAATTC
>JAAYVN010000148.1 GCA_012517155.1 Ignavibacteriales bacterium
AAGGTTAGCTGAACACAACAACAAAAATTTGTCCTTTTGGACGAAGAGAGGTAACGATTGGAAACTAATCTACTATGAAGAATTTACTTCTAAATCTGACGCACTTAATAGAGAAAAATGGCTCAAAGGGGGAAGTGGCAGGGATTTTCTCAAATCAATTAATATTTAGGGTTGTAGGTTCAATACGACGCGTCGTACTGCCCCCGCTACTAAGAATAAAGGTTATCGAATGATAACCTTTTTCGTTTTAAATAAGGCGTTGATATATGAAATTTTATATCTCTTTTTTTATAACCTCAAACTTCAAGCCCCCCTTTTCGTAAAATTTCACATATAATATGTTCAATTATTTTGTTATCTTTTAAACCAAAATTGTGTTGTTTATTTAAATTATTGAAATATCCTGTTGGATTTTCAGATTAATTTAGTTCTTCATTTGTAACCATTAAATTCGGAGATGATTAATGACTAAAACATTCGATCTCAAAGTCGCCACATTATCTACTATAATCGGGATAGTGCTGGTTCTTTTTATGGCGTGGCTTACCGGAGATGACTTCGGCGCTCCCGTTTTTCCTTTTATGGCAGTCCTTTCTGCATATATTATTAGCGGCATAGTAATCGGTTTTACCTCTAAAGGGGAAACTATCGTTGAACCCGGAGTAGCCTCCATAATTACTGGTGTCGTTACCTACTTTATTATCACCGCAATGAATCTTAGCTGCTTCAAATTATTAGCAGGTGATGTTTTCGCTGTTAATATGCTCCTCCTTACTCTTAACGGTATTATCCTCGCTTTTGCAGGTGCATGGACTGGCGAAAAATTTCAACTTACTTTTGAAAATAAAGTTGAGTCTAAAAACGTCGTTGAATGGGGTTGGATAATAGCAGGTACTATTATCGGGGTAACTGCAAGTATCTTCCTTGCTGGACTTATAATCAAAGCCTTTACAGCTACCCTTACACCTTTTTTCATCGTCCTCGCTGTTGGTATTCTTTTAACTGGACTCGTCGTCGGATGGCGATCCCCCGGCGTTACAATAAAGGAAAGTGCAATCGCTGGTATTCTGACAGCCGTAATTATACTCGACATCTTCAAATTTACGCTTGACCCGGATACTACCTCTCTCACTTCAGGTAGCATCCTCTTATCTGTCGTAATTGGTTTGATTGCCGCGCTTATTGGTGGCGTGATTGGAGAAAAAATTCAGGCTTCAGGTTCGAAAAAATAATTAAGAAATTTGATCTCTGAACCCCCGCTTCCATGCGGGGGTTTCCATTCTTCTTTATACTACTACATATTTCATCCAGTTTATCCTGTTCTGATCTGTTATTGGTGCACCGGATGTCACGACTATTATGTCCCCCTTCTTTCCGTTCCCCGTTTCAACCACTAGTCTTTTTGCTTCACTAATCGCTTTCTCCTGATGATTAATTGTCTCACAAAATACTGGTAATATTCCCCACTTCAACGAAAGACTGTTCATTGTCTCCACAGAATCGGAAAGTGCTATTATTCTTGCTGTCGGCCTGTACTTCGATATCCTCTCAGCCGTTCTTCCCTTATGCGTAAATACAACAATTGCTTTTGCGCCTGTCTGCTTGCTTATCGAGACTATCGCTTTACAATAGGAATCAAATAGATTTTCATTCCTTCCTGAGGGAATATGATACTCAACCGGAGTTGACTTCGATCCCACTCTTTCCGCCCCCCTGATAATATTGTTCATTACCTTAACCGCTTGAATTGGATACTTCCCAACCGAAGTCTCTGCGCTCAGCATCACCACATCAGTTCCGTCCCATACTGCATTCGCCACATCGCTCGCTTCTGCTCTCGTCGGTATGGGATTGTTCACCATCGATTCCAGCATTTGCGTTGCCGTTATTACCGGCTTCCCAACTACATTACATTCACGGATTATTTGCTTTTGTACTATCGGCACTTGATGCGTCTCCATCTCTACTCCCAGATCCCCCCTCGCAACCATTATTCCGTCTGCATATTTTAATATCTCGCTAAAGTTATCTACTGCCTCTTTTTTCTCTATCTTTGCAATCACCGGCTTGTTCTTTTTCTTTAGTCTTAACCATTCTTTTAATTGTAAAATATCTTTCTCGTTCCTTACAAATGATAAGGCGATGAAGTTAACATCAAACTTCAGGGCAAAGTTTAAATTACGTATGTCCGCCTGTGTAAGCGCCGGCGTCGACAGATCCATTCCCGGCAAATTCATTCCCTTCCTCGGTTTTAATATCCCCCCGTTTTCTACTAAACCGATCACTGATTTCTTTTTTTTCTTCACCACTCTCAGCCTCAACAATCCGTCGTCTATCAGTATTAAATCATTTATCTTTGCATCCCTGCTTAACCATTTATACGAAGTGGAAATTCTGCTTGCAGTCCCCTTGATTTGATCCGTTGTTATCTCTACTGTTTTCCCCTCCTTAAGTTCAATTTCCGGTTCTGACAACTCCCCCACTCTTATTTTCGGTCCTTGCAGATCCACAAGCACTGATAATGGATATCTCTCAATTTCTCTTCCCCTTTTTATCTCTGTAAAAAGCTTTTCGAAAAACTCGAAATTTCCATGTGAGAAGTTTAGTCTCACTCCGTCAACCCCAGCCTCCATCAGCTTCCCTATCATTTCGCGGCTTGATGTCCCCGGACCTAATGTGGCTAATATTTTTGTTCTCGCAAAATGTTCAACAATTTCTTCGTAAGGCGACTTGATTTTCTCTTTCATTTCTTTTTCCTCGGTTTTGGTTTCCTTCCTGGCTTCCCCTTCTCCGGCTTCTCCCTTTCAGTCGCAGGCACTTCTTTCACTTCTGCAGTTTTGCTTTCTCCATCCTTTTTTTCTTTGTGATCTTTGTGCTTGAATGGATTCTTTGCTTTTTCATAAAATAGTTTTAGGTTGTGTTCCACTTCGCCAAATACCGTCCCCCGTTCATAGTGTCCGGTCTGCTCAATGAATTTTCCCGCTTTTATCCCGGTCAGTATCTCTATTCCTTCTTTAATTGTCTTTATTGTGTAAATAGAAAATTCCTTTTTCTTTACAGACTCGATTATATCATCTCTCAGCATAAGTTCCCCGGTATTTTGATAAGGTATAATTACCCCCTGCTTTCCCGTTAATCCCTTCATCTTACACGTGTCGTAAAAACCCTCTATCTTTTCGTTCACCCCCCCAATCGGCTGAATCTCCCCTTTCTGATTTACTGATCCTGTTACCGCTATGTACTGCCTCAAAGGGATCTTCGAAAGATTCGAAAGTAACACAAATATCTCCGCCGCAGAAGCACTGTCCCCGTCTATCATTCCGTATGATTGTTCAAACACCAGTGTGGCTGCAAACGAAAGCGGGAAATTCTGTCCGAATGTCTCCCTGAAATATCCCGATATTATTAGTATCCCCTTGTCATAAGTCTTTCCGCTCATCCCCGCTTCGCGCTCTACATTTATTATGTTCCCGTTCCCTATAGATAGCGCCGAAGTGATTTTCGATGGCTTCCCGAAAGCATATAAGTCCGATCCGTAAACCGCCAATCCGTTTAACTGCCCCACCTTTTCTCCATCAGTCTCAATCAATATCACATCTTTTTTTATTAATTCCGATAGCTTCGTCTCGGACATCGAGTGCCTGTACCTCGCTCGCTCAAAACTCTTTCTAACATAATCTCCTGTTACTATCTTGGCCTTGTCTTCTCGTGCCCAGTAATCCGCCTCCCTTGCAATGTCTGCAATCACTGAAAACCTGGTCGTTAACTTATTCTTCTCTCCCGCATATCTCGCCGAGAGTTCAAAAAGATAAGCTATCGCAGATTTCTCAAACTCCAGTAGTTTCTCCTGCTCTATTAACTTTTTTACTACCCTTGCATATTCACTCGTTATCTCCGGAGTTCTTTCAACTTCGTAATCAAATTCCGCTTTCACTTTGAATATCTTCTTAAAATCATCTTCAAATCCGCTCAACAATGAATACGCATAGTTGCTCCCTACTAAAATAACTTTTGTGTCCACGTCTATCGGTTGTGGCTTTAGTATCGATGGCGAAAATTGGAAGTAATTAGGCGTTTCCTGTATCTCAAGTTTTCTGAATGTCAGCA
>JAAYVN010000149.1 GCA_012517155.1 Ignavibacteriales bacterium
GACTTACCAGGAACTCGCGCTTCCAGAAGCGATTATGGATAGATCTATGCAGTGGCTCGAGAAAACTGATGCAAAATGGTACGCAAAAGAGTACAGGTGGCAGTTTCCAAGTGGAGCTAATTTGACTTTTGGTTATTTGCAAAATGAAAACGATAAATACAGATACCAGTCAAGTGCTTACCAGTTTATCGGAATTGATGAACTTACGGAGTTTACAGAAAGCCAATATGTATTTTTGTTTTCGAGGTTAAGAAAAAGCAAGGATATGAACATACCTTTAAGAATGAGATCGGCGTCCAACCCTGGCGGGATAGGACATGTATGGGTTAAGGATAGATTTATTCTTAAGGGTTTATATGTTCCAGCAACGCTAGAAGACAACCCTTATATCGATAAAGAATCCTATGAAGACTCTTTGAACAAGTTAGACCACATAACAAGAGAACAGTTAAGGCACGGCAATTGGGATATAAGTATAGAGGGCTCTTTATTTAAAAGACAGTGGTTTGAGATTGTTGAAGACTATCCAAAAGATTTAAACAAAGTTAGGTATTGGGATTTAGCAGCAACAGTTTCTAATAGTTCAGACTGGACAGTCGGGTGTCTTTTAGGTGAGAAAGATGGTATTTATTATGTTTTAGACATTAAACGAATTAAAGGAACTCCTTTAGAGGTAGAAAAACTAATCAGGCAAACTGCTATTTTAGACGGAACAAGTGTTGAAATTTACATGGAACAGGAACCAGGTAGCTCAGGAGTAAACAATATTGACCACTATCAGAGGCAGGTCTTGAACGGATTTATTTTTTATCCAGACAAAAAGTCAAACTCTAAAGAATTGAGAGCAAGGCCTGTAAGTTCGGCGGCAGAGGCGGGAAATATTAAATTAGTTAGAGGAAGTTGGAATGATGACTTTCTTGATGAAATTGAGGCCTTTCCACAGGGGGAACACGACGACCAAATTGATGCGCTTTCAGGGGCTTTTGAGAAGTTAAATTCAGGGGAGATAATAGCTTTCTCATTAGGGAGGCAAAAATAATGAACTGGAAGTTTTGGAGAAAAAAGAGTGTTTCAGTAACTTCAAACGATTGGTTTGGTAGAAGTTTATTTTCAGGTATATCAATACCGGAAGAAGCCTTTGAAAAAACTGAATATGTTTATGACTGCATAAAGACAAGAGCGGAAAAAATTGCTTCAATACCGTGGGGTATTTGGGTTAACGATAAAAGAAATGAAAAGCTTGAAACATTATTTAAAAACCCCAACCCTTACCAAACATCTACGCAGTTTTTAGAATCATTAATCGCATGGCTCGACCTGCGTGGTATAGCGTTCGTTTATATTGGAAATTATCCAAACTTTGAAATTTTTGATGCTGATTTAGTTTCATGGCGTTATGATGGAAATTATCATTTTAGATATGTCAATAAGGAGTTTACAGACGAGCAGGTTAAGATTATAAGAAACTTTTCGCCTTATTCAAGACTGTACCCAATCTCGACATTACAATCGGCTTTTAGTTCTGTAAAGATTATTGAAGACTACGAAAAAGCAATTGAAAGACTAATGGAAAAGGGAGCGTATATTCCTGCAGTTTTCACTTCTGACCAAAAATTTACCGCAGAGCAAATAAAACAGATACAGGATGTATGGCGGGAATCATATTCTGGAATATCTAATGCGGGAAACTTACCCGTTTTGGGCGGTGGTTTGAAGGTAGAAAAGATAGGGTTAACACCTGCGGATTTAGATATTCTATCAAGAGAAAACATAACTAAAGACAGAATTTACACGGCTTTTGGAGTTCCTAAAAGAGATTTTCAGAACCTAAACAGGGCTACTGCGGAAGTTCAACAGGAATATTTTATCAGAACTACGATAATGCCTTTTGCTGACAATATTGCAGAGCAGATAACGAAATTCATTTTAGAGGGGAAGGGCGAATTCAAATTTGATTATTCGCAACTTCCCGAAATGCAAGGCGATTTATTAACGAGGGCGCAGGTAGAAGAAATTCATGTTCGAAGCGGAATAAGAACAATAAACGAAATACGAGGTCAATACGGTTTAAACCCTGTCCCTTGGGGTAATGATTACTGGGCGAATATGAGCTTAGTCTCTTTTGGTAACTACACAGAGCAGACAGAGACCTTAAGAGCCCTAAAAGATGAAATAGTCGGGATTAAAAAAACAATTATAGAAAATAAAAAGCAGTTGGAAGCGGAACAGAAAGCAGAGTTGAGGTGGAAAGTATTTATCACAAGAACAACTCCGCAAGAGCAAAAACTTGAAAAAGAGTTGAACAAGTTTTTTAAAAAATTAGGTGAGCAGGTTATTGAAAAACTTAATTCAGGAAAGTCAGAAATGGGAGTGATAACAAAATTCAATATCGAGGATTTTATTAATATGGATCTGATACCAGAAGGGGCAAAAGACAAATTAATTAAGTCATTACTCCCTTATATTCTTTCTTTTATGCAACAAGCGGGGGATTCGGTTGTTGAAGAGTATAATCTTGGAATTTCGTTTAATGTTATGACTCCAAAAATTCAGGAGTGGTTAAAATGGAAACTTGAAAATTCCGCCTCCGAGATAATCAAGACAACACAGAAAGATTTATACGATGCTTTGATTGCAGGAATTAACGAGGGAGAAGGAATACCAGAGTTATCAAAAAGAATCAAGGATATGTTTGAGGCAACATATAAAAACAGAAGCAAAACAATAGCAAGAACGGAAGTTATATCGGCAAATAACAAAGCACAGGTTGAGGCAGCAAAAGAAGGTGGAATGAAGTATAAGGTCTGGTTAACAGCAATTGATGAGAGGACAAGGCAATGGCACGCAGATGTTAATAATCAAATACAGCGTATTGAAGACCCTTTTATTGTAATGGGTGAAGAGTTGGAAGCGCCAGGAGACCCAAAAGGCAGCCCTGAAAATGTAATAAATTGCCGTTGCACGGTATATTTTGAATATGAGAGGTGAAGAAATGGAATTAAAGGCAGTTGTAAAACAAATAAACCCAGCGGATTACACCGTTGATATTTTAGCAAGCTCCCCAGCAGTTGATAGGGATAAGGAAATGATTTTACCGACCGCATGGGATACTAAAAACTTTTTGAAAAATCCTGTTTTGGTTAACGCTCATGATTACAAAGATGTTGAAAATATCCTTGGTAAATTCGAGAAAATTTGGATTGATAATGAAGGGCTTCACGGAACGGTTAAATATTTTGTAGGTCAGGGAAATCCGAAAGCAGACTGGGCGTGGGCGTTAGCAAAAAACGGGATTGCTGCATATTCTGTGGGTTTTATTGAAAAAAAATCAGAACCCGGAACCGAAGGCGTTTCAAAGATCTATACATCAGTTGAACTTTTAGAAATTTCACAGGTTGTAGTACCCGCAAACCCTGAGGCGATTATAAGCTCTAATGATTTTCAAAATGAGCAATATCAGTTAGCGTATAAGACTTTTAAAGAGGTGACAAGCATGGAAACAAAAGGAGTAATTCCTTACCATGATTATGGCAACGCTGACGAAGACGAACCTTGGGACGCTGGGGCAGAAGTCAGGGAAGCAGATGTAGATAAATTAAAGAAAATGTGTGCCTGGTTTGATGATAGTAACCCTGATGTTAAATCAAGCTATAAGTTACCCCATCACAGGGCTTCAGATTTGAAAGCAGTATGGAGAGGCGTTGCTGCTGCAATGGCTGCCCTGTTAGGCGCAAGGGGTGGAGTAAATATACCGGATTCAGAAAAAGAGGGCGTTTACAGTCATTTAGCAAAACACTATAAAGACTTTGACAAAGAGCCCCCCGAATTTCATAAAGTCTATACAAGCGATGAAGAGATTTTCAAAGCCTGTGGAATTGAAATTAAATATGGGCGTGTAATTTCAGAATCTAACAGAAACAAGATTAAAGATGTTTTGAATTCGATAGAAGGACTTGAGAAAAATTTAAAAGATATTAAAACGCCTTTGAAAGAACTTCTCGAAATCTCAGAGGTTGAGCAAGATAGCGTGCCATTAGACACGGACGCAAAACTGAAAGAGATTAAAGATGTTCTTCTAAAGATAAAATCTAAATTGGAGGTTTAAAAATGGAAGATAAAGAATTGGATGTCATTAAACAGGAAATTGTTGACAAGGCAGTTGAAAAACTCGAAGGTAACATCTCAACAAAGTATGTTACTATGGACGAGTTAAAAAAGAGTCTTGAAGCAGTAAAAGCACCTATTATTAATGAAGGAGAACCGGGAGGTTTTACGAAATTTGTTAAAAAGACTTTAACAAGCTCAACAGAACCTATTGTTCCTCCACAATATGTGAACAGGATTTTTGAGATAATGAGAGATTATTCATTAATACTCAAAAATGCTACAGTAGTCAATGTGAGTTCAAACACCGCCTATGTTCCTTATGTAGAGACCAGACCCACAGTCGTGTGGACCACAGAGGGTGCGCAGATCACCGGCATGACAGAACCCTCACTTGCTAATAAGACGGCAACAATCAAGAAAGCGGCAACATTAATCAATGTCTCTAATGAACTGCTTGATGATGCTGCTGTCGGTCCAGCAGTTGACAGTATTTTAATGGATTTACTTGCAAGGGCTTTTGTAAAAGAATTTGACAAACAAGTCCTTGTTGGTTCTTCTTCACCATGGGACGGTATTACGAGTCTTTCGAGCGCTACTTCTGTTGTGAGTGCAGGTTATGCCCCAACTTGGAGCGAACTTCACTCGGTAATTTTTGGGCTTTCGAGTGATTACATGATTAATCCCGTTTTTGTTGCAAATAAGGGATTCTATTCTATTGCTTTTGCTTTAACAGCTTCCACTGCAGGAAGTCCCATGTTAGATATAAACAGCAAAACACTTTTAGGTTATCCTTACTATCTTAATGAAGATATGCCTGCTCCATCTTCAGGTGCTTTTTCCGCGA
The DNA here is from genome assembly GCA_012517155.1 of Ignavibacteriales bacterium. GTDB lineage: Bacteria > Bacteroidota > Ignavibacteria > Ignavibacteriales > Ignavibacteriaceae > JAAYVN01. Next base: position 4,952 of record JAAYVN010000149.1, read on the forward strand.
ATACCGTAATGGCTATTTTCGCAGATCTAAAACAGGTTATTGTTGCGTTAAGACAGGATCTTACCGTTGAGACTACAAGAGCGTTTAAATTTGATTATGACCTCACATCGGTGAAGTTTACTGCAAGGGTTGGCGTTGCATTCCCATATCCCGCTGCGTTCCTTCTTTACAAGTCTAAGGCAACTTAGTAGATTAAAAAACGGGGGGCAAAAGCCCCCCTCTGGGAGGTTTTATGAAGGTAAGGTTTTTGATAAATGCTATTGAAGGTGGTGTTTACTATAAAATAGGAGACATCGCAGACATTCCGGAAAGCAGGGTTCAAGACTATGGACCTTATGTTGAAGTTGTTGAAGAAGAAAAAACTCTTAACGAACCACCGAAAGACAAAATGATTCGTCATGCTAAAAAGAAATAGGGAGGTAAAACATGTCTTTAGTAGCACCAGATGTAGGCGAAGTGTTGCTATTGAGCTATGCGTTAAACAAAGTAGCTCAAGGGGATGTTAAATTACATCTCTACACGAACGATTACACGCCTGTTGAGGGTAGCACAATTTCAAACTTTACTGAATGCACGGCTTCTGGGTACTCTGCAAAGACTATATCCTGAAATTTGATTTAAGGATTAAATCATAGGAGGTTTAGATGGTAACGATAAATGAATTAAAGCGCTTTCTGGGTGTGGATGTATCAGACACGAGCCAGGATACATTATATACAGAACTAATAACAAGAGCAGAGCAGAAAATAGCAAACTTATTCGGTGGCGAATTATATCTAACTAATCACACAGATGAGAAACACGACTTTTCAAAAATCTTACTGACAAAGCATTATCCTATTGTTTCAGTTGAAAAGTTGACTGTTGACGGCGAGACCTTAACGGAAGATGAGGACTTTTTTGTATATGATAAATACATCGAGTTTTATGGTATATATTCTACAGGGAGAAAATCAGTTGCGATTTCTTACACAGCAGGTTTTGGGGATATACCCGACGATATAGACCAAGCGATCATATTAACCGCTGCAAACTTTTTGAAAATAAATGTTGATTTACAACCGCAGCAATTTGAAGACACTCGCTTAACAAGAGAGATAATTGAAATCTTAACTCCATATTTGAGGATTAACTTGTGAACATAAAAATTAACCAGGCAGGGCTTGATAGACTACAACGCAAACTGCAAGAAATGAAAAAGAAATACCCAGCAGCAACCAAGCAGGGAATGATTGATACAGGTTTTGCAATCCAAAAGGTTGCAAAGGAACTTGTGCGTGTTGACACGGGCAGGTTAAGGGCTTCAATAAGCGTTGTGTGGAAGGGCGGCAATAGTCAGGTTGATCCTGGATTTGCTGACATTAAAGCAATAACGCCGCCCACCGATGAATATACGGTTTTAGTTGGAACAATTGTTAAATATGCAGCCCCTCAAGAATTCGGAACAAAGTTTATGAAGGGCAAACCTTATTTGAGACCGGCTTTTATTCAGGAAGTGAAAAACTTATTAAATAACATCAAGAGGCGTTTATGATTGATGATATTATAACTCTTTTGAAAGCAGCAAACAAGCGGTGGGGGAAAAGAGTATTCAGGGATTACCCTGACAACTTCACTACTTTGCCTGTTGTTGCAGTCAGTTTATTAGCGATGCCCGATGTTTCAAGTGGAGATGATAGAGGGCAGGAATTCTTTGAAAAAACAATAAGTATTGACATCTGGACTAAAGATGGTGTTGAAGACCTTATGGAAAATTTGCAGGATGTTATGTATGGTTATAGCAATACAGTTTACCAAACAACTGCAAGAGAGTTTAAGGAAGGTGATTTATATCATCTTTCTATTGAATACAAATTATATGGAGGTAATTAAATGGCATTAACACACATTATTGAACTAATGGGATTAAGTGATTTAAGTTTTACACCAGATGGCGGCAGTGCAGTTGATATTTTTGGTGCAAGAAAAATGTCAATTGAATTCGACGGAGTGGCAAAACCTGCAGAAGGCGATGACAAAACCCTTGCATACAACTCTGCTTTTAAGGGTGCAAAAGTTTCCTTTGAGGCGATGGCTGTTGATTTGGAGGCTTTGAGCGCACTAACAGGACAAACAATAGTAGATAGTGGATCAACTCCAAACCAGACTTCTACACTATCAATTAAAGCAGCCCCTGCACCTTTTGGTGTTTTAAAAGGCACCGGAGTAATTATTCAGGGCGCAGGAACTTTACCAGCAGAAGTTGAATTTGAAATTGAAGTGTTTACAGTTATTGCAGGGGAATTGAAAATTTCCGGTGGCTTCGAAGAGATGTGGCTCATTTCCGCTGGCGGTTATGCTGTCCCAAACAGTTCAGATGTTATTGTAAAGATTACATTTAAGGAAACTGCATCGTGACGATAGAAGAATACAAGCAACTGAATTCGAGAATAAAACACCTTGTGTTTCCTTCTGGTCTTGAAATAGATATCGAACTTCCTAAACCAATAGATTTTCTCGAAAGCGGAATACTTGACGCTAAAAAAGGAACGGAAATGCTAAAAATGTTTTTAGCACTGATTAAGTTACCGGACGGATTAACAATAAATGATCTAAACTTTACTGATTTCATTTTCTTTCAGAATTACTTGAAAGATTTTTTCGCATCAGGCGAATCCCTTCCTGGTTCGTAGAGTTATCTCAAAACGCAATTCAGGTTGGGATTCTGCCGAGCGAGATTTTAGGTGGCAGCATTGAGGATTTGATGTTAAACCTGCAAATTCTCGGAACTGATATTGACCAGTTGAAAGCAAAGGAAAACATTGAGTGGTTAAAAGAGTTAAGGAGAAAAAAATATGGCAACCCTTGAAGAGTTAGTTGTTAAGATAACAGCCGACACAAAGGACGCAGTAAATAAAATAGAAACCTTTGGGTCTAAAATGAAAAACATCGGAGACGGTGTTGCAAAAGTAACAACACCACTTGCTGCTATGGGAACGGCTGTTGTTGCAGGTTTAAGCGGTTTAATAATGAAAGCAGCAAATACGGGCGATGCCCTTGCTGATATGTCAAGAAGAACAGGCATTGCTTCAGAAGACCTGTCAAGGTTAAAGTTTGCAGCAGAAATATCAGGAACTACAATTGAAGGCGTTGAAACTTCGCTAAAGTTTTTAACGAGGGTGATGGACGACGCACAAAAGGGAACAGGAAGCGCAAAGGATACTTTCGAAAAGTTAGGTATAACGGTTACTGATACAAATGGTAAATTAAAGCCCATAACAGAGGTTTTAATTGATGCAGCAGATAAGATTTCTAAAATGGATAACTCTGCAGAACAGGCAGCCCTCACTATGGAACTTTTCGGCGCAAGAGCTGGAACTGAATTACTGCCGTTATTAAAACAGGGTGGAGACGGGATATCGGATTTAATGAAAAAAGCAGATGATCTTGGAATTACAATTTCAAGTAAAACAGCAACGGCAGCAGATGATTTTATGGACAGGTTAACAGAATTGAAAGGGAGTATTTCTGGAGTAACTACTACAATCGGAACTGCGTTAATGCCTATTATAGTGGATTTAATTGAAACACACATTAAACCTTTAATTGAAAAGATAAAGCAAATTCCTCTCGAGACTTTAAAGGATAATTTTGAAAAACTTATACCAGTTCTTGAGTTTCTTGTTGGTGCTATGGTTTTAGGCAAACTGGTAAGCATATTTTCTCAATTGGCTTCTCCTACTGGTTTGATTATGTTGTTAGTTGGGGCAATAATTGTGCTTGTTCAGAATTGGGATAAGGTGAAAGCAGGGTTTGAAAGGTTCTATGAAAGATATATAGCACCTTGGTATGAACCCTTGAAAAAAGCACTTGAGTGGTTATGGGACAAGATAGTTAAAATTGCTGACTTTTTAGGCAAACACCTTGGTGGCAAATCTGAAATCACCGTGACCACAAGGCAGGTTGCAGAACAAAAGACAGGATTTGAAAATTCGGTTGTTTTCGGTGGTGGTTTCGCTTCCGGTGGCTCTTTTATAGTTAAAAGACCTACACTGTTTTTAGCAGGCGAAAGGGGAACGGAATATGTAAGCGTAACACCACAGGGCAAAGATGAAAACACGCCGTTATTCAAGGAGATGCTGAAAGAGTTGAGAAAGTTTAACGAAATAACAGCACCTGCTTTGAGCAGGCAAATAAGTCTTTCTGTTTCAGGGCTTGGAGGAAAAGTATGATTTATCTAAAAGATGCAACTACGACATATTCTTTGGTGGCACACGCAGAGATTAGGCAAATACAGAATATTTACTCTTACAATGTCCCTTTTACCGCAGTAAATTATGCTGACGAGATAGGGCTTCCGCTTCAAGAAATTACAATTCAGGTTTTCACGGCAGATAAAAGCACCGTGCCTTTTAGAGATATTGTTTCAATAAGTTTCGATAACTCAACCTGGCAAACCGTGTTCGCTATGACGGATTTAAATTGGTCTTCCGTTTATCCAGGATTCTATATACCATTTACAGTAAGTTATTTAATTTCTCCTTTACGGCTCGGAACTTCTTACTCTTCAGGAACTAAATGGGGCTTGACTTCTACAACTTTAACTAATTCAGGAAATTATACTGCCTATGCTAAATTAGTCTATCAAGCACCTAAATTTTATTTTCCCTTGACTCAAAACTTGATAGATTTTGCAGGGAGTTCAATTACCTTTACGAATGCTAACTCAAAATCTTATAAAGGAGTTTCTTATCCAGCAAACACTCCGATATTTGATAATGGACTTTATTTAAGCAACGAATTCTCAGATGTAGCTAAATTGACTTTTGCAAACTTAACAGCTCATAGTATTATTGCTCAAATAAAATCTACAAGATACCCCTCCGACTGGATTGTAGGTGGAAGTGGTGGAAACTTACTAACTGCAAATCAGTCAAATGCTGAGACTGATACGACAGGAATGGCAGGTTATGGCGGAACTTTCACAAGAACCACGACTGCTGGAGAATATTATGCAGGGACTGCTGGTTTCAAGATAGTTTCTACAGGTTCAAATGATATATATATTTATACTTCAACAAAGATAGCAGTAACGGCTGGAAAATATTATGGCTTTTCTGTTTATGCAAAGGCTTCAACTTCCGCAAAAAACTGGAAGCTTCAAATTAAGTGGTATGACGCGACATCTACACTTTTAGAAACAACGGAAACAACAGCGGTAGCTGCTCTAACTTCATTCACAAGATTGTTTGTTTCAGGAAAGGCACCGACAGGAGCTACACAATGCGAAGTTTATGCAGTTTTAATTAGCTCGGTTACAAGTGATGTTCTTTATATAGATAACTTAATGTTTGAGCAGATAAACGAAACTAATGTAAAAATCTGGGACGATGGAAGCAAAAATAAGCTTTATATAGATATACCTAATAACTTACTGAAATGGACTGATTATACTTCAACAATTTCCTGCACTTTTCCGACAGATCAATTCTTATTAGAAAATTCAGCTCAAACAAGAAAAACAATAACTATCGTGGCAATTCATAACGGAACTACGAAAGAATTACATTGTAAATACGAGGGTGGAAGTTTTAACGATGGCTCTGGAAGTTTGAATGACTTAGTATGGACAAACGAGATAACTTTAGGCAGATTTGACGGCTCTCTATTTAACTTAGTTCAATACCCTTATGTCCTGACTGCTTCTGAATATGGAAATCTGAATTTTACGCTTGTTCCTCTGAGATTTAATGATTTTTATATAACAAATATAACCCAAGGAACGATTACTTATGAGAACGGAAGTTTAACCGATGAAAACGGAAACGATATAACTGGGCTTTGCTCAGGCGTTCCAGTGGAGGAAGGCACCATTGAATTCAAGGAAGGTCTCTCCGCTCGGTGGAGCGTGGAAGCACAGGATACATATTTTCCATAAGGGGTGTCTATGGCAGACCTTTTATTAACTTGGTTTCCTAATAGTACAGCAACTGGCACGTCAACATTCGACGTCAACTGGCACGCTCAAACTTTCTATGTTCCGCACAATACAACGCTTAAAACAGTTAAGGTTTATATCAAGAGATTTGGTTCACCGTCAGGGGATTTCATCGTTTCAATCAGGGCGACCTCTGGCGGTTTACCAACAGGGGGCGACCTGGCTTCCGTTTCTGTTTCAGCGAGTTCGATAAGTACCAACACTCAATGGGTTTCTTTCAGTTTTAACCTTGAATTAAGTGCTAATACAACCTACGCGATAGTTGTAAGGTGTCCGAACGGTGACGCAAGCAACTGTATAAGCTGGTGGGGTTATAGTTCAAACCTATATCCAGCAGGGCAGAGGTGCAATTCTGCCGACTCTGGTTCCTCGTGGTCAACAACTACAACAGATTTAAGTTTCGCCGTAATCGGCACTATATCAACGGACACAGCAAACCTAAAGGAGGAAAAGGAACACACTTTAAGCGAACCTCCAAGTCTGAGCATCTACGGTACAAATTACAAGGCAGGTTTGTATTTTAAAACTTCTTCCGAGTATTCACTTACAAAAATCCGTGTTCCTTTAACGAGAATAGGTACCATATCTGGGAACATAACCGCAAACGTATACGAGGCGGACGCAAACCACAAACCGACAGGGAGTTCGCTCGGCTCTTCTTCGGTGGCTTGTTCGTCTATCGCTGGATACAACTACGTAATACAATACACAACATTTGAATTCTCAACGCCGATAGACTTACAAGGGAATAAAGAATATTGCATTGTTTTAAACTGTGGCGGTGATGCCTCAAATTACGTAAAAATATGGAGTTCTTATTCAAGTGTTTTTTCTTACTTCGGCATTGTTTGCACAACCAACGGCGGCTCTACGTGGAGCGTTTTCGATACACAAGACCCTACGTTCCTGGCTTGGGGGATTGCCAAAACTCCTCCACCAACAAACCTGTCTTGTCTTCCAACAACCTACAAAACAAGCGTTCAAGTAAAAGCACAGTACAAAGCAAACGGAAGCGAAGAAGCGACCTACGTTCGAATTCAAATAGCAAGCGACAGCACGTTTTCAAATGTCATCGAAGATACGACGCAAATAGAGATAGACCCTCTTTCTCCTGACGAGTACTACACAAGAATTATAGACTGGTTCCCAAGTTCTGAGGGGACATATTATTTCAGGGTTGCTTTCTGGAATTCTGATAATTACACAACTTCTCCAAACTGGACTTCTGATTATTTTGTTGTTTCTTATCCTGTTGTAAGTTCTCTGGATCACACAAGCGAAAACGAGGTTTTCGAGTTTACGGCTGACATACAGGATTATTATTCCGCTACTCCAATTGTTACATTAGTCATAGATTCAAGGACTTATGTTATGGAACTAACGGGCAGAAGCGGAAACCAACCGTATTTATACACGTACAGGAAGCAACTTGAACTTGAAAGAGGAACTTACAATTACCACCTTGAAATCGGCAACGTGTGGACGACACAAATTGAGGACGACAGGGTTTTAGCAGTACACTATACTCTGAAAGGAACGCCTGAAATTTCCATTTATTCAGGAAACCAGAAAATAAACGCCTGGAATATCTCTTTAACGGAGCAAGCACTCCCTGACTTCTCGGAACTTACGTTTATGACCGACAGGTATTTAGACGTTTTCCAGGTTTCCGTGAGAGTTAGAACAAACACTGTGAAATACTACACTTTTGAAATAGACAGGTGTGATAAAACAGACGAAGGATACAGCGTTTCAGCAACTGAAAGAGCAAAAAACGACCTCCGAAACGTTGTGTCTTTTTCTACGCAGGCGACAAGCTCAATAAACCTTTTAAGAAGTCTATTAAAGACATACAAGATTAAAGGTTACGAACTTCCAGAGGTTGTCTATTTACAGGCTTTTGAAAACGAGGAAATAAGCAATATTTTAAATAGGTTATTAATTCTAAACAACGCTCTCGGATACGCAAAGAACGGTGTTCTTTACTTATACGATTTAACAAGTAGCGATTACAAGTTCAGGGTGTCAAGGGACGATGCAGGCGTGGAGTTCACAAGCGAACCTCACGCGGTGATAAACAAAGTTAGGGAGTATTACTTGAAAAAGTTCTATCCTGTCCCTGCTTCTGCTTTCACCGACTACGACGCTTCGAACTGGACAGGAACTGTGAGCGACGAACAGATGACCGCAACAGGACTTACTTCTCCGAACGGCTATTCGCACATTCTGGAAGGGGGCGGAACAATTTCAAGGAGTTGTAGTTTTTCCTTTACCGACTTCGACACAATGCTATTCAACTGGTGTCCTGATACGGCTACAAGTATTGAGATACGGCTTGAAACAGACGCTTCAAATTACAGAAAATACGTGCGGAGTTTCGCAGGTGAAAAAGGTTCAGGGTTTGTACTTACAAGTTCAAATCCGAGCGATGAAGTTTACAAGACAATAACATTTTCTGCGAGTAAAAAAATACATTACGTAGATGTTTCGATTTCTAATACTTGCGAATACAAGATTGTTCTTTTCCTGAACGGCAACACGGTAGCAGACACAGGGTATATGACAATAACAGGAAGCAAAAGAATTTATTTCCAGAACATAGACTGCGACACGATAAAACTTTATTTCACGAAATTTTATCCAGTTGGTACAGGATACGGCGTTGAGTGCTACAAACTTGAAATTGAAGAATATAAACAAGAATACGTCAGAACAGGCACAGAGGAGCGAATAGTCTGGCATAACAAGTATGAAGGTTCTATCCAGGCACCAGTAAGCCACGTTGGAACAAATGGCGTTGTTTACCACACTATCAGTTTAGGCTCTGTCCCTCCTCTTTCGGAAAACCAAAAATACAGATTTGAGCAAGGGTATTGCTACGTAAGATACATAGATGGTGCAACAGGGCAAGAAACACAATATCACGGTTCTATTTCGGCTTACGTAGAAAACGGCACTCTCTATGCAACGCTGACGGTAGTTTTCCCTTACACAGGCACTATGCAGGCGAGGGTTTACTATTATTTTGACTACTACAAAGTCCAAACCGTCTCGACTGGCGAATACGTGTGGGTTTATTCACTTTATACCTGGCAACAAACCTACAACCTTTGGGACAGTGCTTCTATTCCTTTTAGCCAGTTTTCAACGGTTGGCTCTCCTACGAGCCAGGTAAATTCAATAAAGTTTATAGCGTCAGGGAACTATTACCTTGATAACATCTACTTTCTCAAAGCAAATCCTGTACCTCAATACGTGGAAGCAGAGAACACCGAATCAATGTTAAAAGGCGTGCGGTTCCAGGAGAGAAAGACAGACGGTTGGAGTTCCAAAGAATCGGCACTTGCTTTCGCTCTTGCTCTTGTAAATGTTTTCGGAACTCCCCCGAAGAGTTATTCAAAAGAGGTTTCGCTTAAAACGGACGTTGAAATAGGCGACCTCGTATTGTGCGATGATGACATTTTACCAGTTTACAAGATTCACTACGACTTTGACGGTGGCTATAAAAGGATATTTATGGGAAGAAGTATATCTAACACGCTTGAATTTATGAAGGAAACTTCGAGGAAAATTGAAGCACTGCAAAAAACAATCTTTTGATGAGGTGGCGATATGACAGAAAAGGCGTTTTATAGAATCCTCATTATCTTGCTAACAATAGTTCTTTGCGTTATGACCTGCATCACGATTACGCAGAAAATCGCGGAAAAACCAGGAACGATAAACGAAACGGCAGTTGAACTTGCAAAGACAATCACGGTTTTACGACCTTCGTTTATGACCGCTTCGCAGTTAGAAAGCATAGTCAAAGGCACGGGGCTTGCGAATTATGGTTGGGCGTTCCTTGAAGCCGAAAAACAGTCTGGAATAGGAGCGGACTACCTGCTCGCGATAGCCATTCACGAGAGCGGTTGGGGCTCTAACGACTGGTGGAAGACCTGGAATAACTATGTTTATACAGGATATTATAGAAGTAGCCCAGAACGAACCAGAGATGTTCCCGCTCGCTATGGTTGGTTTCTTTGGTTTTGGTGTCCAGGCATATGGAACAAAGGTTACAGAGAAATATGCGTCGTATTATGACTCGTTAATCAGCAGGGGTGTTCCACGCTCCGAAGCACTGAAAAAGGTTGCGTTCAGGAGAGCGTTAGACCAATACAAGGTAGAGGTATCCTATGTCAGGAATGCAGAAGGAATGTCGGCAAAAGAAAAGAAACGCAATCTTGAAGTCTTGAAAAAACGGCTTGACATAGCCAAAAAATATTTAGGAGGTAAGTAATGGACAAGGCTGACAAAATAAAAATTGAGAATCTTTGTGAAAGGATAGAGGCTGTTGCTAACGAATTGGAGGACATACAAGAAAAGTTAATGAAGCTTACAGAAAGGATGGCGTCGCTGGAAGCAGAGGGCAGGGCTTACAAGTGGATTATCGGAATTATTGTCCCCTTTTTGACGTTTGTCATAGGAAAGTTCTTTTAATCTCGACTTGTGCGTATATATTTATAGGGGGACGCCTCCCCCACAGGAGGTGTGATATGGAAGATGAAAGGGCGACGATAAAAAAGTGTGTTGATAGATTACTAAAGATTGTGTCGGAACTTGAGGAGATACTGCAGATTATTGATGAGCAGGTTAAGGAGAAAAATGAAGAGGGCGATTATCATTTTTCTATTACTATTTCCAATAGCAGTGCAGATACGCCCGACTATGAAGCAATTAGAAGAGCCTCTGCCATATATGGGTATAAATTTGACAACTACGACTCACCATCCACTTACTCTGTCGGAGTTGGAAAGGAGAATCCCTATGAATAAGGAAAGGCTTGTCAAGGTATATATCGAGGCTCTGAGAATAGAAAGGGAAGTTGGTATTCCAGCACTGTTCACCACCGCACAGGCTGTGATAGAATCAACTTGGGATATTACCCCTATTGTAGTTGATGGTAAGAATTCTAACAACATTTTCGGTATCAAAGGTGAATACAATGGAAATTATGTTCTCGCTCCGACCAAAGAGTGGGATAGTAAGACAAAAAGATATATTTCTATCAATGCAAAGTTCAAAGCGTATCCGAGTTTGGAGGAGTGTATTAGAGACCACACGAAGTTATTGCTGTCTACTATCAAAGGAAATCAGAAATATTCCTATCTTGACTGTCTAATTCAGTATAGAAGAGACAGGAACTTCGAGAACTATGCGAAAAAGGTTTTGAGCATTTATGCGACATCGCCCACATACTTTGAAACTATGATGGGCGTCATTCCCCTTATCAAAGAAAGGACGAGGGGGATTTGGGAAGTGGAACTTGAGGAAGCAAAAACTTGGGCTGTAACAGAGGGAATTTTAAAACCTGATGATTCTTTGGATTACTGGGATAGACCACTGACACGAAAAGAGTTGGTGGTGATTTTAAAGAGAATAAAAAGCATTGGAGGTGCTTGATGAAGTTAAAAAGAAAAAAAGAAATAGAAGAAATAAAAGAGACTATGGAATTTAAGAGAGAAAATGAAAGAGGATATGATGAAATATATCCCATCAATGACAATTGGGAAACGGCAGTTCAAATTGGATTTACCAAAGGACATGCAAGAATAATTATACCAGAGGCACAATTATATACAACTGGAGAAGATGAATACGCTGGAAGTATTGAAATCAAAAAGGGATTTTATAGAACCTTTTTTGAAAAGAGAGGAGATGGATATTCTTCTGTTGCTGGTGATTATTATATTCCATCTGTTGTTGTTCCTATTGCTTTTAAAATAAACAGTTTCGGCGAAGAAAAGATGATAAAAAGACCTAATGGTTTTAAGACATATTATGTCGATAAGAGAATAAATGCTCTTGATTATATATCAGAAGAATATAAAGAAATGCTTACGGAATCGGAAAAGGTGTATTTCTCAAACATTTCGCTTGCAGACCTGAGAGATGATTTTACTACATATATGGCAATGATTCCAAGACCAGACACGCCATATTATAGGGCTTTATGGCATCTTGTTTTTCAGGGTGGATGCAATATTTTTGAACAAATTACAGAACCCATTTATACCGAAGTTCCAACAGGACAATTTGTAAATGCAGATATTGTATTGATTGTTGGAAGTGAAATATTTGAAATTAAAAATTATTCTCTTTTCTGTAAGAACGAGTTTTCTTGTGTAGTAAAGTTTAATTTCAAAGACAAAATTCTTGAAAAAATAAGAGAGGAGGGATATAAATGAATTTACCAGAATATACGCCGCAATGGTATGTTTGGCTTATAGCCGCATTTCTTCCATTTGTTGAAAACTTTATTATTCAAAAAGAATGGAAGTCAGTATTTAAGTTTCTTACCGCTTTTGGAATATCTGTTGTGGTTGCACTTGGAGCTGTATGGTTAGGTGGAAAGTGGGATGTTGCCAATATAGCAGCAAACATTTCTGTTGTCTTTGTTGTGGCTCAAGGCTTCTACGATTCTGTTTGGAAAGAAATATTAAAATGAAGTGGGGTTAATTAGGGGGTGCGTGGATAGATGCCTTCGGGCAGATGCGGGGTTCAACTCCCCGCCACCTCCACCAAATCTTTTACCATACAGAATAAGTTTTTTAATAAATTGTATGGTAATTTATGGAGAGAGACTCTTTAAAATAGACAGAATTTATGGATTTTTTTCGATTAGAATCGGAAAATATTATAAGATTTTAAGGAAATATCTCAATTTTATGAATGAAACTTAACAAAATTGTTATGGATGTCAAATGGGAATGAGAATAAATTTTATTCAAGAGATGAATAATTTGGCAATTATGGCGATTATTTGGTATTTATGGCGCATAAGTGGCGCAATACCACTTTTATTGAAAAATGGTGCTGTTAATGATACCACGTAATTACATTTTGACCACTACAATGACTTTAGTGGTCAAAACGGGGGCTTACCAGGTAAATGGGGGTAAAATCATCAAAGAAAAAAGAGGTAAGGGTTTTATACTACCTACCTCAACTTTATGCGTTTTTGGGGCATTTCCGTGCGTGTTTTAAAGGAGAAAGGATAAAATATGAAAGAAAAATACAAACTAAACGATATTTTAGAAGTTATATGGATAGATACCCATTCTGCACCGACTGGCTGGATGGATGAGGAAGATGTAAACGATATGATAGAACGAATCAACAATCATGTTATGCACACAGTTGGATATTTTTTGCGAGAGAATAAGTCTTACCTTTATATTTTGCAGACTTACGACTTACAAGAAAGCAGAAGAGTTGATGGAATAATAGCTATTACAAAAGGAACGATAAAAAGAATCAATAAGCTTAGGTCAAGTGGAAAGTAAGGGAAGAAGGTGATATTATCAGACTAATTGAAGTCGTAGATTACAGACGTAAGGTCTATTTAATTCCGTTCGGAGATCTGCATCTTGGCTCTCCGAATATAGATACAGAAAAGATAGATGGTTATTTGGATTGGATAAAAAAGAACAAAGCTTATGTCTTCCTCATGGGAGACTTGTTTGACGTAGCAACGTTAGACTCTGCAACCGAAGTCTGGGGACAGCAGATGAGCATAAACGGTGCACTTCAAATGCTTGTAAAAAAATTTGCACCGATACAAAAGCAAATTATCGGGGCTATAACAGGAAATCATGAGGACAGGCTCGTCAGATATTCAAATTTCAATCCCGTTCAGACTCTTTGCGACATGCTGGAAGTTCCGTACTGCAATTATTCAGCGGTCTTGAGATTCAGGATAGGCGGACATAAGAACTCAAGATTAAACATCGTCTCTCCTACCGTAGAATACGTTTTTTACGCTCATCACACGACCGGGGGAGGAGCAACGATTGGAGGCAAATTAAACAGAATAGCTAAATTGAACGCTATTTTTGCTGGAGCGGACGCTTATCTTGGGGGGCATAATCACGCAAAGGCACTTGGAGAAGAAACCGTTTATACCCTATCGAAAAACGGGCGTGGCGAAGCAAGATTGACGCAAAAAAAAGTGATGTACATTGATACTGGTTCTTTTCTTGTCTACGAAAACTCCTATGCAGAAAAACAAATGCTTACGCCCGCACATACAGGCGCCGTGCGAATAAGAATGGACGGATCCAGAAAAGATTTGCATGTGAGCTATTAAGATTAGAAATTATCATATTTTTTAGATTTTTAAAAATTTATAAAATATTTTATAAAAATTTTTTAACTTGACAAAAAAAGCCAAGAAACCCGCATAAACCTACAAAAAGTTTTTTTGTAGCAAAAATGGCAAAATCCCATTAACACTCGATTATATCGTCATTTGTTGGCATTTTAAAAAGTCGTTTGTCAAGTATCAAAAATCCTCCTTTCCCTCTTGACAAGGGTAAAAATAGTGATACAATATAGCAGAAAGAATAAAAGGAGGCAAAGATGAAGATAACAACAAAAACAAACAAGATTTTTGACCTTGAGGTCGAAGGAACACAGGAACACCCAGTCTTGAAAGTGTTCATCAATGGAAAGCAGTATGATGGAATGCTCCAACATTGGGATCACGAAGGACTCGAAAAAGGAATTTATATAAACGATTTAAACGTTTATGCACAGTGCGAGGCGTCTTACCCGGCAATTCTAAAAGCAATCTCAGACCTTCCAAAAGAAGGTTCTTACGCCATTCTTACCGAGCAGGAACTTGACGCAGATGGAGACAAAATTACGGTGCAAAAATGGTATTTTAGAAACATGCCCTTCGTAGACGTAGATGATTTCATGATTGGTTCTGCAGAAATAGAAAAGACATTGGACGAAATATATGAGAAGACTGGAAAAACCAAAATATACAAAGAAGAAATCGTTGATTATTGGCTGACAAAAAATTCCGTTACCGAAAGAAAGCAAAGAGAAAAAGCAGCAGCAAGGAGAATGCAGGCTGCTGCAGAAGCCAGCGACGGAAACGATTACGATTAAAACGATGAAACAGAAAAAGAGGAAAGGGAATTCGAAAAAAGGGGAGAAGAATAAAACCATAAGACCTGACCGAGAGGCAGGCAGGGAAAAGGAGGATGGAAATGAGAGTATTAGCAAGTTATGCAGAGGCCGAGATGGCGGTGCAAACAATTACAACAATAATGAAAGAAACAGGAAAAATCCCAGAAGTATTATTGCAATCATACCGAGAAACCTTAAAATACTCCTATAAAGGCGTGGTACAGAAATTCTATTCTGAGCTTGCAAAAAAATGCCCTGAGGCCCTGAAGTACTTTCAGGATGTTTAATCCGTCAAGGCCAGAAAAACATAAAGTTGATGGAGAGGAAAAATCCTCTCCATAATTATTTTATATGACGTTCAAAAATAATTTTACTAATTCTTTAGTTTCCTTATATAGAAAGGTTATGTGAAGAGGCAAAATCCCCTCATCTCCACCATACCTTTTATAAAAATTTTATACCGTTTTTATATTTTTTGCAAGAGTCTTCTAAACTTTTTAAAAAAATTTTTTTTATCCAAGGTCAAATACTCCTTAAAAACCACTTTATAAAAGTGCTTAATAAATTTTAATAAATTTTTATAAATTTTTAAAAATTTATCGATTTACCTCTTGACACAAAATTAAATTTTATTAAAATGTTAGTGATGAAAGAGAATAGCGACATAACACTATTAAACAAAATCATAAATCAATGGGTATTATCGGTAATTCAACGTCTTCAAAAGGAAGGGCGTTTAGAAGAGCTGTTAAAGGAGGTAGAGGATGACAAAAGAGAAACAAAGAGAATATCAACGAAAATGGCGTGAAGCCCATCCTGGGTATTACAGGAAATATTATCAAAAAAAGCAGGAAAAAACAGAGTTTCCGCTATTTATAAAAATTTATAAAAGGTTTTTAAAAATCTTTTATAAAAACAAAAAAGGAGGCGAGTATGATTATTAAAGGTTGTTGGGAAACAAAAGAAGTTGTAATTTGCGACGACGAAGGAAACGAAAAACTACCACTTTATGGAAGCATAATCGACCACAGCAATGCTTTCAACTGGGGGTATGGTGGAAGTGGACCGGCACAGTTAGCGTTAGCACTTTTAATGCAATTTGCTGAAACTGAGTTTGCGACATCGCATTATCAAGAGTTTAAATGGGATGTTATTGCAAGGCTACCACAGGCGGATTTTATACTTAATTCAAAGGTAATTGAAGAATGGATCAAAACACACAATGAGGAGGGGCCCATGAAGTGGGGTTAATTAGAGTTTAAAAAAAATCAAAGGAGGCAAGTATGGACAAACTCATCAAAGAAGCGTTGGAGCAGTTAGAAAGAGCGGATTACGAGCAAATTGTGCTTATTCTCAAGACCAAAATCCGTGAGGCCTATGAAGCAGGATATTTTGAAGGCTTGGAAGTCGGAAAGGAATCACATCCCACGCCTGTGGGCGGCTTTTAGGAGGCCAAGATGACGAGAATTTTAACTGTCATTTTGGCTGGTGAGGTAGTTTTTCTGTTAGTTATGTGCGTTTTAATCATAAGAAAAATTAAGCAAATAGAAAGGGGGTTGAAGAAATGGGATTAAGTGCAAGAGAACCAGAGCAAAAAGAGTTTCCGTTAGTAAGTGAGGGCGTTCACATTGGAATTTGCATTGGTGTGATTGACCTGGGAACTCAGTATTCTCAAGTATTTGACAGAGAAACAAGGAAAGTTCTGATTATATGGGAGATTCCAGACGAAACCATTGTAATTGATGAAAAAACTCTGCCTATGGCAATTTCTAAAACTTATACTCTCTCCCTCCACGAGAAGGCTCAATTGAGAAAAGACATTGAATCGTGGAGAGGCAAGGCACTCACAAAAGAACAGTTGAATCTTGGTCTTGATCTCAAGGAATTATTTGGCAAGGCCTGTCAGCTACAGATAATTCACACTCAGGGCAATAATGACAAAACCTATGCAAATATATCGTCTATAATGGCACTTCCAAAAGGAACAAAGGTTCCAAAGCCTGTCAATGAATTCAAATATTTTTCCTTTGAAGATGAGATGGAAATTCCTGACAATATCCCAAATTGGATTCAGGAAATAATTAAGACAAGTAAGGAATGGAAACAAAGGGGGGATTAGAATTGATGAAAAAAACAGAAGATATTCAAACAAAAAAACCTTGGGAAAGGATTAATCAACACCTAAATACAACGAAACTTGAAGTTGGCGATACGCTTATCGTTTATAACGGGATTTTGGAGATTTGGTGGGTTACAAAAAAATCAGATAATGGAATTTTTATAAAGTTAAAGAATGTGGCTGATGGCGAAGAGCAATGGATACTTCCTGGAGAATTTGAGCAATTTTTTGATAAATTAGCTGATACAGTAACAAAAAACGAATATATTAAAGGGGGTTAGCAGTCCCCCTTGTAAGTAATAAATAGGCATATTGCTTAATAAAAGGAGGTAATAATGAATATTATAAAGGCGATTCTATTGGCAGAAAATGTTTTATTGTTGACAGTTTTGGTTGTGATTCTTATCAAAATAGTAAAAATCGAAAGAAGGCTGAAAAAATGAAACAAATCATAAAGGACATATTTTTTATGCTAATCTGCTTAATCATAGCGATTTTTGTTTACCTACTTTCACTCAGCTTTCAGAGGTTAAGATGATGTTTGGTGGAGATTATTTAAAAATTAAGATTCATCACAAGAAAAGAGCACATAAGAAAGTAATCAAACTAAAGCCTTGGAGCAGAAAAAGAAGGAAATGAACGGAAACCCCCAAGTAGAAGACGGATACACTAAAATAGCAAATGAACTTACCGAGGCTCTTGCTAAAATTAGAATCTCCGGGGAAGAATGGCAAGTTCTCTGGGTAATCATAAGAAAAACTTATGGTTTCAATAAAAAAGCAGACTGGATACCGTTAAGGCAGTTCGTAGAACTTACGGGACTTAATAAACCGCACATTATTCAAGCTATTAAAAAACTTGAACAGAAAAAAATCGTTACCAAAAATGGTAATGATGTAGGGAATGTATATGAATTTAACAAGCATTATAATGAATGGCAGCCGTTACCAAAAAAGGTAATCGTTACCAAAAATGGTAATACCATTACCAAAAATGGTAATGAATCGTTACCAAAAATGGTACCCTCAAAATACAATACAAAAGACAATATTTCAAAAGACAACAGTAGAAGATGTAAGACAAAAATAATTTTCAACTCAGAAACCGAACTTTTTGAAAACATAACGGAATTAAAAATTCAAAAATGGGCCTTAGCTTATCCGGGCTTGGACATTAGACAATCAATTAAGCAAATGGAAATTTGGCTCGTTGCAAATTCAAAGAGAATTCAAGCAATAAAGAATTTTGAGCGTTTCATCGTTAATTGGCTTGGCCGTGATTTTGAAAAATCAAAAGGAGGTAAGGATGGACGAAATCAAAAGTATATCCCAATCAGTAGAAAAGATTCTGACGAACATGAAGACCGAGACATCCCAGCAGGCGAGTGGTGAGGCCTTCGAAAAATCTTTAGAAAAGCTTGAGGCCGATCTTAAATTTCTCTTAGTCGATATTTTCGGCTCCAGGTACATGTCTAAATTCGACGACAATAAGGTTTCCGAGAAGCACAAGATAAACAAAAAGATTGCTGAAATGTTCACAAATAACATAGGGTTCATTATTTCTGGTGGGGTCGGCGTGGGGAAAACGATGGCACTAATCTACATCTACAAACAAATTATATATAACCTTTCTCGGCAGGCAAGAGAGGAAAAAGACGCTTTTTCGCTTGACTTGAGTAAGTATGCGAAAAAGGTTCAAGTTTTTTTTGCACCAAAGCTATTTTCTTTATTGCACAACGCCGAGAAAGTAAATACTTCTGAATTCATAATTATCGACGACATTGGGAGGGAATACGCAGAGCCCTTTGCTTTGAGTCAGTTCGAAGTATTTATTGAAGATATTTACAAGAGGAAAGATGTGAATTTAATAATTACAACAAATTTAAGTTTAACTCAATTCCGGGACAGGGATGGTTGGGCAAGGATAAACGACAGACTCATGGAAATCTGCTCGTGGATAGAAATTCGTGGAGAGTCAAGGAGGCATAGATGAAATACAGAATGGTATTCAAACAAGAGGTATTGCGAATATATACTATTTTGCGGTTATTAAAGGAAAACGATATAGATGCAACGGAGCTAAAACTCCTTAACGGGGAATATCAAACAGTTGTAGTGCTTGGGCCTTACGGCTCAAACAGTACATTAGAGAAGGTTAAAAAGTTACTGGAGGCATTATGAACGCACAAGAAAAAGGCAAAACAAAAGAGGAAATTGTTCGAAAGTATCCTGGTTTAGCTAAGGGTTGGGAAATGGCAAAAACAAGAAAAAAGCCAGAAAATCGTTATATATGTTTGCAATGTGGAAAAGAATTTTACAGAAGAGGTAGAGATAGAACAAGAAATAAATTTTGTTCTATCAAGTGCAAAAGAGAATGGTGGAAAGGAAGACCCTCTCCATTTAAGGGAAAAATTAGAAAAAGAAATGGAATTTATAAAAAATGTGAAATTTGTGGAACAGAATTTTATGTAAATCCTGCGGATATAGAAAGAGCTAAATATTGTTCAAAGAAATGTAGAGATGAATCAAAGAAAAATAAGTTTAAAAAAGAAAAAATAAAATTGCAGGGTTATATTTATGTATTTACGCCCGATCATCCTTTCAAAAATTCACAAAAATATGTTGCCGAACATAGATTAGTTATGGAAAGAGCCTTGGGCAGATATCTAAAGCCCGAAGAAGATGTTCATCATATAAATGGAATAAAGGATGACAACAAAATAGAAAACTTAATGATAGTAACCCATGATAAACATTATGAAGAGATTGAGTGTCCTTATTGTCATAAAAAATTTAGGAGGAAATGATGAATATTAACGCTCATACGATTTATAAATTAAAGGACAATACGAGAGTCCCATCAGTAACAACAATTGTTGGATTGTTAGATAAATCAAAATTTTTGGTTCCCTGGGCGAATCGATTAGGGCTTCAGGGGATAGATTCGAGCAAATACGTTGATGCTTTAGCCGAAGTTGGGACTTTAGCTCATCAAATGATTTTAGATTATTTCAAGAAAGTGGAGACGGATTTTTCCGACTACTCTCCGGAAACGAGGGATAAGGCGGAAAATTCCTTTTTAAGTTTTTTAGAGTGGGCCAAAGGCAAAGACATAGAACCTCTTGCGCTGGAAATTGAAGCTGTTTCGGAAAGCCTGAGGTTCGGAGGGAAGTTTGATTTTTACGGGCTCGTGAATGGAATCAAGACCTTAATAGATTTCAAAACAGGCTCAGGAATATATGATGAAATGGGCATTCAATTGAGTGCTTATCGATATTTGCTTATAGAAAACAACCTTGGAGACCCTGAACAGTGCATGATTGTGAGAATTCCAAGAGATGAGACCGAGACTTTTGAAGTGAAGAGCTTTGAAACAAAAGACAATTTCGAAATTTTCAAAAGACTTTTGGAAATCTATTACTTACAGAGGAAAAATGGCTGAGTTCTTGATTTTCTTTTCAGTTTTGGGTCTTGTTCTTCTTATGTTTTTTCTGGACACCATCTCGGACATAATGCCTATTTTTACGGTATTAACGAAGTTTAGAGCCTGGTATTGCAATAAATTTATGAAAGGAGATGAGCCAATAGTGAAACACATTTGCAAAGATTGCAAATTCTTTCGCAGGAGTTGGAGGGGACTTCCTGCAACTTGTATGGCAAATCCAAAAATAGATTACGTAATGGGGGAAAAGCTGTATGCTTCGTGTGATAGTAGAAACTACAATGGATTATGTCCACTTTTTGAGGAAAAATTGAAGGTGAAAGAGCGCAAGCCTGAACTTCCAGAACCAGATTTGGATAAAATAATTTTAATAACCCAAGGGAATGAAAGGAAAAAATTGAAGGTGAAAGATGACTAATGAAGAGTTTTTAGACTTTTATACCGAGGGCAGTTTTGCGGTCCGTGACGCCGAGGTTCAGTTTAAGCTTCAATTAGGCGAAATGATGTTGGCCAACGAATCGAACCTTGAGAACTATGCAAAGGTTATTAAGAAACATATTGGTTTTTTAAAAGAGTGTATCGAAGTTTACAAGCAGTGGCCAGAACTTGAAAAGTCATACACGAAAAATATGAGCTGGTCAGATTTAGTAAAGATGGCTGGCATTGAAAAAGAGAAGAGGCCGAGAAAGTTATTGAAAAAAATCATAGAAGAGCGCATGAAAATGCACGAAGCTATGCTACTGGAAAATTCAGACCCAGAAATTTACGGAAGGTTTAGAGAAGATGTTGAACTGTTA
>JAAYVN010000150.1 GCA_012517155.1 Ignavibacteriales bacterium
CCAATAAGTGTAGCAAACTCCTGCAAGCGAAGCAGTTGTCCAAACGAATTTTGTATATCCTTTTACTCCATTAGGATTAGTAGAAGAATAAACTCTATAATTCGAGCCGTCCTGATTGTCCTCAAGAGTCCAGCCCATAGCAGACAATTCTGACCACAAATCTGCTACAAAGTTTGCTACTGATGTATAATACTTTCTAATAATGTTATTTCTATATGCCATTTTTTACCTCCAAGTATCTCTATACTTGACTAATACATTGCTTGCGCCTGTCCCTGTTATAGTAAACTTGAAATTATCTTGATTAGCAGGTATCAATGGATAGTCTCCTGATAAGTTCTGACTAAACTCTTCACCGTCCACATATGCCTTCCAATTTTGAATTATTAAAGTCTTTCCTGCGTCAACTGTTCCTGTGTAAACAATTTCTCTTGTTCCGTCAGATATTTTTAATATTGAATAACCTCCTCCTGATATGGTGAAGGTTGCCTCTGCTTCATAGTTTCCTGTGTTTGGTAAAACATTATCAGCAGTTATGCCCCTTTCAGTTAAACTGTATTGCAAACCTTGCAGGATAAATGAGAATATTCCTGAAAACCTACCTGCCCACATTGTTTTTTGAAAAGAACTGCCGTCGTAAGAGGCATAGTAAAACTTAGAGCCATCAATAGATATTTTAAAAATATCATCTAATACAGCCATAAATGAATTAAAGGTTGTCTCATCTACAAAATCTATCTCAAAATCTATCCTCTTGATAAAACCTTGTTTGACTATATTTTGTTTGGTTGAATAAGGAATAAAATCAATTTTATTATAGGTTTCATCTTTTATTGTTGGAGACTTTACATCTAATTCAATATAACTTGAACTTGTATAGTAAAATCTCACCATCTCGCACCCCTCAATTGATTAAGCAAATCTCTGTCGTGTTCCTTTAAAACTCTCCTGAGTTCTTCCGTATCATTTGCTCCGTAGATGTTGTATGTTATAGTAGCGTTCTGCGTTCTTCCTGGTGATATGTTCACAAATTCTCTTCCTTTCTCACCTGCTAAAAATAAGGTAGGTCTTGAGACTTCAAAGGTGCCCCCTGAAGCAAACCCACCTGCATATTGAGGTAGTTCCGTTGGAGTTGTAGTTTCAGTTCCTCCCTTAAACCAGTTGATAACTTTACCAACAGTTCCTTTTACTGCGTTTACAATTTTTTCAATCACATCAACTATTTTTTTCAAAAAATTGTATGTGGGCTCGGCCCAAGGTTTTATGTATTTTTCGTAAAATCCACTAAATGCATCTTTCACTTTATCCCAATTTTGAACTATTTTGACAAGTAAAAGGATAAACGCTCCAATGCCTACCATAATTAAACCTGTTGGAGTAAAAAGACTTCCGAGGTTGCCTAAAAGTCCGATTATCTTTCCTATTGCTCCAACGGCAAGCATAATTCCCCCCGCAAGTGCGGTAAATTTAACTGCGTTTTCTAAGGTGTGTGGTGGAATTGCCTGTAACTTTTCTATAAGAGGTTTAATATATATTTCAATAAAATCTTTTAAAACAGGAATTAAAACATTCCCCACATTTTCTGCAAGGTCTCCGAACGTTTCTTTTACCCAAGATAATTGACCTTGCAAAGTTTTGCCTTTTGCTTCTGCTGCTCCCGCATAACTAGAGAAAGCGTCTAAAACAGAATTAAAAGACACAGTCCCGTCTTCTGTCTTTTCAATCTGTATGCCATAACGTTGCAGCGTTCCTGTATTTCCTTGCACTGCCATCGCTGCTGCTCTCATTGCAGTTTCCATATCCACACCGGTAGAAGCTGAAAGATCCGCAATATGAGGAATAAGCTGTTTTACTTGGTCTGTTGTGAGACCAAGTTGAAGCCCAAAGGCCTGTGTTTCTGTAAAGGCTTCGTCAGAAACGCCCGATAAGTTTTGCATTTGGGAGGAAAGCGCAAGCATCGACCTTACCTGTTCGTCTGTATATTGATCTGTCGCCTTCAAAGCAGATACCAACCTTGCTTGGGCTTTTTCGCTTTCCGCTGCTGCTTTAACGGTCGCCCCTAAAGCACCTGTTATCGCAGTGCCCGCAACCAAAAAAGGAGTTGAAACCTTGGAAATGGTCTGTCCAACATTTTGGATTTTCTTTCCAAATGCTTCAAGGTTTGCTTGCGCATCTTTGATGTCAACTCCAATTTTTACAACCAACTCTTCAATTGTCATTTATGCTTCTCCTTGTATCGCCGAATCTTCTCTTCTAAACGTTTTCTCTTGTCTTCTGTATTTATTTCTGGCGTAATGTTTCTAAATACCTGCAAATTTAAAATAAAATCCTCAACACTATCTCCCAAAATATCACTCGGAAGAATCCCAAATGGAATGAGACTTTGTGATAATTCTACAAACCAGTTTGGGATCCTTCTGGCATAAAAAAATTTGTTAATTCCTTTTGCAAAAATAGATAATCTTGCATAGTCAAATCTGCAATAGTAAGGCCTGCAGGTAATTTAATCAATTTAATCATCTCTTTTGTTGTTTCCGTTGCTGTTTTTGCATCAAATACCTTACTTTCCAAAAGCTCTTGAGGATTTGGGAGAACTATATCAAGCTCTAATCCTGACGGGAAAACAACATGCTTTAATGTTGTTTTTTTTGAATACTCTTTATATTCCTCTATGTTTTGAAACTTTTCCATATGTTATTCTGCAGTTTGTAGCGTAGTTATTGCAAAAATTACCCCGCTTACAGGAACACATATGCCCTCAAAGTCAACAGATACACCGTCTTTCATAGTTACCCCAAATGACAATGAAGAAGGATTAATTCTAAATTTCTTAATCTCAAACTTAACCTGTGCCGCTTCTGCAACTGTAGCGCTTGCATCGTCTGTACTTACTAACGTCCCTGTCCCCACAAGAACTCCATAAGGTGGAACTGTATCTTCAATATTCAAAGTCTGCGTAAAGTTTGGATCTGCTCCACTTGCTGTAACAGTCGTTCCTAAAAGAACAGCAAGAGACTCGAGACTTAAGGCAGCTTCTTTTATGCTTGCCTTAGCGTGAGTAAACTTTGAAAGGTAATCAATTGTTGTTCCGTCTCCTTGCGCCAGCATATCGATGCCAGCTGTATCGATTTTGAGACTATCGATTCCATAAATATCTGTCGCAGTTCCACCGTTCGGTGTGAACTTGCAGTCGTCAATGTTTGTCATTACTACCTTTCCTACTGATGTTACAGCCATCTCATCTCACCTCTTTCTTATTTTTTGTTTCTTTTACTTCTTTAATTTCTTCAATAAGGCCGTCCCTAATAAAGCCTTGTATTATTTTATCATCAATTTCTATTTCCTGACCTTCTTTAACTACATAATTAAAGCCCTTGTAAAAATAGCCAAAGTCTTTTAACGCCTTTACTTTCATTTAAATCCTCCTAAGATTATTTCAAATTCAAACTGCAAATGTTTTAATCCGTTATCTTCTACTAGTTCCCTAAATGCGTTTTGCCTCACATATCCAGATAAACCATACATTGCAGCCCGAACGCTTGTTTTAATGTCTTCTATTCTGTCCTTAGTCCATATATCGATGTTTACAAAGCCTTTAAATGCCTGCATTCCTTTCCCGTCACCTGCAACAAAATCACTTTCGTTTAGCATATAAACTCCAACAACAGGGAGAATTGTAAAATTAGGAGGTTGCCCTCTATATACATTTTTTCCCCAAGGTCCAGAAGCATTTTTTAAAGCTGTTATAACATCATCAATCATTTTTTATACTCCTCGGCAATATTGGCAATCACTTCGATAAACGCAGGCCTTAAATAGGGTTGCGCTTCCATTTTAGAAGTTCCAAGCTCAACAAAGGGCGCATATTCAACATTCGTTCCTATTATTGCGCTCAATCTATCGTTGCTGATTTCATGGGTAATAGATGCCCTAAGCCTTCCAGTATCCACGGGGCAAAAATATTTAGCTCTACTCTCTATCTTAATCGCTGTTCTTTCAATCATTTTTTCACATTTGCCATTAGTTTGTTTGTACAAGTCCTGCAGTATCTTTTGAAATTTCTCAAAATGTTTTGTATCAATTGTTATGTTCATAGCGCTATTTTCCTAAACGGGTTAATAATATCCTTAATCTCTTTAGGCATTCTCATATCGGTCTCAGTATTTGGTTCTAAAGGTTTGTTTAGATTCAAAGAGTATGCAGCAAGTTTAATTACAGCATCAACAAGAGGCTGAGGAACTGAAGCAGAATCATAACCGCCGATATAAGAAAGTTTTATCCTTTTTCTCCCTTCTGTGTGAGTTTCAAAAATTATATAAGTGCCATAATCAAAATAATCCTCATTTTCAGTTAAGGTCTCATCAGAAGTTGGGGTCGTTGTAAAATCCGTTATGTATTTAATGGTTAAATCGCTTATGGGTATCTGGTTAGGAATTATGATTTTTGCACAGTCATGTATCTCATCTGTAACTGTAGATTGTTCAATAGGATAATCAATATACTTTTCTATTTCAGCTTGCGAACGCCCTAATAATTTCGTATAGAAAGCATCATTTGTAGTGTCCTCAGTGTCCACCATTAAAAACTCTTTAAACTGCTCTACAGTTGCTATCATAGCCGTCTCCTATTTCTTTTTTGCTTTCTTCACCATTTTGTCTTTTTCGGGTTCGTCAAGCGATTTTTCAACTATAATTTCCACATAGGGTCCATAATCTGCCACCCTTGTTTCTGGAATATCTGCAATATCCCCTATCTTATATAACGTCCCGCCTTCGATGGCATTTATCATAAATTTTACTTTCATTTAACCTCCAATAACAGGGGGCTTTCGCCCCCTCTGTTAATCACTAAGTTGCCTTGCTCTTGTAAAGAAGAAATGCAGCTTCGTAAGGGAATGCAACACCAACCCTTGCGGTAACCTTTACGCTTGTCAAATCGTAATCAAACTTAAACGCTCTTGTAGTTTCAATTGTAAGGTCCTGTCTCATAGCAACGATAACCTGCTTGAGGTCTCCGAAAATTGCCATAACTTTATTTGCAGCATATGAACCTGAGCTTGGAGCATCCATATCCTCGTTTGCATAGTATGGATACCCAAGAAGTGTCTTTGTGTTTATGTCAAGCATTGGTGAACCTGCAGTTGAAGCAGTAAGGGCAAATGCTAATGCATAAAATCCCTTATTAGCAACAAAAACAGGATTTACCATATAATCGCTCGAAAGTCCGAATATCACTTCGTGAAGTTCAGCCCATGTTGGAGCATAACCTGCGCCAACAAGAGAAGTTGCTCCTGTCAGGCTTGCAATACCGTTCCACGGCGTGGTTGCACCTACAAGCACTTGTTTGTCAAATTCTTTTACAAATGCTTTCGCAACTAAATCCATTAAAAGATTATCAACTGCCGGGCCTACCGCGGCATCGGAAAGCAGTTCATTTGAGACATTTATCAAAGTTGCTGCTTTCTTAATTGTTGCGGTTTTATTTGCAAGCGATGGCTCGGTCATACCAGTGATTTGTGAACCCTCTGCAATCCAAACGACCGTTGGCCTTGTTTCAACATAAGGAACATAGGCAGTATTTGAACTCACATTTATAACGGTTGCGTTCTTGAGGATTATTGAATAATCTCGCATAATGTCAAAAATTTTGTTCACATATTGCGCAGGAACTATCGGTTCTGTTGAGCTTGTTAAAGTCTTTTTAACAAACTTTGTAAATCCGCCCGGCTCTTCTTCTGGAACAATCGGAGCTTTGACGGCCTCCAAGCTCTTTTTAAGTTCTTCCATTGTAACGTATTTTGTTGAGATGTTGCCTTCAAGTTTTTCGACTGCTTTGTCAATAATTTCTTGCTTTATTACATCTAATTCTTTGTCTTCCATTTTAATAAACCTCCAATTTATTTTTTATTTTTAAAAGAACATCTTTAATCTCTTTTAGTTTCGCGTCCGTGTCTAATGGCACGCTATTTTGCTCAACTTCTGAGATTTCAAGAAGTTCCTTTAAAGGCGTTTTAATATTTTTTAGTTTTTGTTCAAGTTCTTCTATCGCACTTAAAACATCTTTGATTTTGTTTCTATTCGCTTCAGAAATAATACGACCGTATTTAGTTTCTACTTCAAATCCGCAAGCTTTCAAGATTTCTTCTTCATTCTCGTATTGTTTGTGAAAATCGGGCGGTTCTTTGCCAAAGTCTTTATAATGTTTTGCAAGATGCCCGTAAGCTTCTTCTTTATCTGAATCAGGCATATTTACTCCACCCCTTGCGCCCAGTACTGCAGCCGTTGCTGCCGCAACGCCCCGCCAAACTGCCTTTAAATCTGAGGCTCTGTGATGAGGTAATTTATAACTTGATTTCACATCAGGATTATTAGAATCATACCAAGCGCACATCTTTTTAAGCTTTTCTACGTCCGCCTCTCTCACCTCGGCATTGGCATCCCATTCTGTGTTTTCATCAGCATTTCCATAATCATGGTAAGGTATCACGCCTTTTGCCTCCATAGTCATCACCTCTTTAAACGTTTTATATGCCCTTTGATACGCCTCGTCTTTGAAATCGTTTGAGCTAATGATTGCTTCAGGGTTTGCGGGAACAACAACTTGAGAAATTTCCAAAAGTTCAACTGAAGTATAAATTTTCGCAATTCCATTAGTTCCGGGCTCCGATTTTTTCTCGATAAATCCGACCGAATAAGCAGCAATTCCATTTTTTGCCAAAGCCCATGCCCAATCCGCTTTTGGATTTCCCTGCCCAACAAAATATCGAGCCGTTCCATGGAGACCGTCATTATCAATCCAAATTTTCTCGAACTTACCCAGAATGTTCTCTACATTTTTATAATCGTGCGAGTTTACCAATACAGGATTTTTCAAAAAGTTTGTCATATCCCATGCAGTCGTCAAAATTACCTCTTTGTCCCTATCAACTGCTGGGGAGCTCGCTAAAATATCGACTGTGTAGTCTACTTCATTTACTTGCTTCACTAAAGCCTTTATTTCCATATTTCACCTCTTATTCAAAATCAAAATACACAGTGCACCTACAATTAATTATGTTTTCGGGACTTCCTTTTGGATCGCCCGGATAATCCAACTCTTCACCCATAACGATAAAGGACTCGTTAATAGAAACTTTTTGATTGTCTGCTTCGGCATGCCATTCCCTTGTCTTTTCGTCTATCGCAGTTAGCCAAATCTTGTATTTCATTCCGCCATCTTTTGCCGCCTCAACAGATGCTTTATTGTTTGCGCTAATTACTTCTGTTCTTGTAATTGTTTTGCAACGGTTTTTGTAAGTTTCCTCAAATAAAGTTTTCAGTCTGTTTGCCAGCTTTGGTATTCCTTCTCCTTCGTTGATTCCCATTATAAGCGCGTCATATAAGTCTTTTTGCGTTGCCTTGATAATTTCTGATGCAGAGTTTTCAAGTTTCCACTTTAACCACTCTTGGATTTTTGGGGTCATAACGTTAAAGGAAATAGCAAGTCCGTACTCTTCTACAACCGCGTCTCCCGCTTGCTGCATAAACGCAATAATATACGGTTGTAGCATCTTGATGAGCTTTTCCCTTGCGTCTTCTGGAATCAAGTTTAATTTGATAATATCTGTGATATCAAACTTTGTTTGCGCCAATTGTTCATATTTTAAATTTTGTAAACGCTCAACAACTTGTTCACCCAACTTTTTAAAAAACTTACTCAATTCTTTTTCAAGTTTTTGCTCCTGAGGAGTTGTTCTTGTGATAAATATTTTCCATCTTAACTCTGCTTTTTGCTCTGTCTTTTTTTCCGTAAGTGATTTTTTAATTTCGATAATTTCATTCTTTAACGCCCTAAGCGTTTCTGTTTGCTCTGTATAGCTTCCGAAACTTACCAAAGACATATTTGCCCAATAGTCACTGCCCCAAGGAACAGGATTTAAACCATACTGGCTTCTAATTTCATTTATTGTTCTGATTCCTGACCTGACCTGTATTTCCTCTATTTGCGTTTTGGTCAGTAGGTCTCCTTGCATCTCAGGCAGCTGCGAGTAATCAAATCTAAATTCTCCCTCGCCCTGTAAAACAAATTTTGTAATCTGCTCCGCAATGTTGTCAGCAAGAGGCATTATGGTTGTTCTAATAAAATATTCTTGTTGAACCTCTGCCGTCGCCCTGTTGAGATTTTGAAAGTCTCTTTTTGGCACTCCAAAAACTGTATAAATTCTATCTTTTGTTATATTTTCTCGTGATAGGATATCTAAGTCTGCTGGAGTTAAGCCGATTTTCTCAACTTTCAGCCCTCCGCCTAAAACGGGTAAATTTCCAGCATTGGATATACCAGTAT
The DNA here is from genome assembly GCA_012517155.1 of Ignavibacteriales bacterium. Classification (GTDB taxonomy): domain Bacteria; phylum Bacteroidota; class Ignavibacteria; order Ignavibacteriales; family Ignavibacteriaceae; genus JAAYVN01. The sequence goes on from JAAYVN010000150.1 coordinate 8,323, forward strand.
ATGTTTGCCTCCAAACTTCTTGAATTTGCTTTATTTGGTCTGCTGTAAACCTCTGGTCTGAGGTTAAAACAGCCGGAATATATGCTCCCTTTTCCATAAGTCTTTCAACTGCTTTCTCGTAGTCTTCAACGATTTTTACCGAACCAAAGGCCGCTTGCAGTGTAGAAATAGGGTTTAATCTCGAATAGGGTGAAAAGTTCCTTATACCCTTGACTTGCTCCTCTGTATATTCTTTGTCAACATATCTAAAATGAAAAGTCCCGTCATATCGCCAGAATACCAAATCGGAATCTAAAATCTGAAGATTTGGATAATTTCCTATATAGACAAAACCAA
>JAAYVN010000151.1 GCA_012517155.1 Ignavibacteriales bacterium
AATTAAGGAAGTTACAAGTCCTGATGCCCCATTCATTTTTAACGGGAATAATGGCGAAGTATTTTTAGTCAATTTGACAAGATTTGAAATGGGGAAGATTGAATTGACGGGGAGCAGTAATTTTGGTGAAACCTGGGATATACCTTATCCGCAAATCACACATTCTAATAATGTTTTCAACCCGACAGGAAGTTGTGAATCTGACGGGAGTATTAATATCTATTTTGATTCATTCAAGTTTTCAGTTTCGGGATACAGAGATTATAATATTTTCAAATCAACATCGACGGATCAGGGGCAGACATTCTCTGTTCCGGTTCCGGTTACGCACTTTCCTGGTTATGACAGATACCCATTCATATCCTCCTACAAGGGAAAGAATTTAATGAACTTCAAATCCAACAGAGAGGATCCGGACAGAAACTACAGTTTCTGCTTTGGGGCGCTAAATGAGAACACAGACCTCCTGTCAGCACCCTATTTATATCATTATGCGATCACGTTTCCCGATATTCATTTTACAAATATCAATATAATTGCGATTGCGGGCTCATATTCAAACCTGAAGAGCGTGAAAGCAATATACTCAGTTAAAAACGTAAAAGACTCAATTGAACTTTTTGACGACGGACTTCACTCAGACACACTCGCGAATGATTTTATATACGGGAACAAAATAATCAGGGCTGAAATAGGAGCCCGCTATGAAATCACCATTTCTCTGACTGACATTAATAATACGTATGCTATTTATAATGCAGGAAGCATACTTCCGTTGCCCGGTGCAGGAAAAGGTCTGGTTTTCGATGTAAACAAAATAAAGATGCCTCTTGACAATAAAGGGAATCTTGCTCAAATCTCCGATCCCAATCCACCACATGGAAAGATAATAACCGCAAGTTATGAAGATCTTCTTATTTTGTGGTCAGCAGGATTTGTTCTTTCGGGTTATTCAGAAGATTCACTTTGGGCAAGTGGTTCAGCATACGCCGCACATGTTCAGGATTACTATCCCGGGAATGTTGGTTCTTCAAAAGATGATCTCAGAAACCGGATCTATACTGTAAGTTCTTCCGATGTTCCTTTTGGACCAACCTGGCACTCATGGAGAACCGCTGTGGAGCTGGGTGCACGTTTTTATGACGGGGATAAAGACGGTATATATAATCCAAAAGATCTCAACAGTAATTTTCAGTGGGATCCGTCTGAAGACAGGCCGGATATGTTGGGTGACCTGACAGCATTTTGTGTTTATAATGATGCAGTTCCCGCTAACTTACGTCAATATGGTTGTCCTCCGCAGAAAATAGAAGTAAGGCAGACACTATTTGCTGCAGGGGGTTGTCCGGATTCGGCTTTTGGTAACACATTATTTGTCAGGTACACAATCATAAATAAAAATCCGGGAGTGCCGATAATGGATTCTGTTTTTTTCGGATTCCTGAGCAATCCAGAGTTGGGAAGGGACGGGAAAGATTATATCGGTACGGATACACTAAGGCAATCTGTTTTTGCATATAAGAAAACGGCAGATAGTTATTTCGGAGTCAACCCACCGGCGGTCTTTTCCAAAATAGTTCAGGGGCCGGTTGCTTATATTCAGGGAGTGACTTATAACGATATTAATCAGAATTCCAAATACGATGCCGGTATTGATACTCCTGTTGACACAGCATATAACCGATTAGGCAAGTATCTGGGGTATGAATCATTCCCAGGAGCAGGGAATATACCTGTTTACTCCACAACTAATTTTATGGTTATTGACGATATAGATGACCCTCCGGTGCAAAAGGAGAAGATAAGGAATTTTATGAGGGGGCTTTCAAGATTTGGTGCAACAATTGATCCGTGTGATTCCTTGTTTTCAGGTGGGATATACGGGGGAGTGAACTGCAATGACGTTAACGGGAGGATGGCATATTCAGGTGATCCCATAACGAATTACGGATGGATTAGTAAATTACCTATGAATCAGAGAACTCTTATTTCTACAGGTCCGTTTAAGCTTGAGTATGATAAACCGGTTGATATAATCGTTGCATATGTGATTGGGCGGGGGAGTGATCAATTTAATTCGATTGATGTTGCAAGGGGATATGCGGATGCTATTCAGAGTTCTTATGAAAAGAATTTTCCGGGACTTTACAGTTATAAGGAAATTAAGGATACCTCTCTTCTTATTATTGGGAATTATGAGTTATTCCAGAATCACCCGAATCCGTTTAATCCTTATACGATTATAAAATATACCATGGAAGCAAAATCAAGAGTGACCGTAAAGGTATTTGATATACTTGGGAGGGAAGTGGCAACCCCGGTGGATGAGGAGAAGGAGAGGGGGAATTATCAGATCAGATTTGACGCTGGGAGTCTACCGAGCGGGGTATATTTTTATCAGTTCCGCGCGGGGGAGTTCGTAAGTACGAAGAAAATGATATTAGTGAAGTGAAGTATTTATATTTGACAAAAAGAATAATCTAGTAAGAAATCGAGGCTTCTTCTATGAAATTTAAGAAGTTAAATAAAACTCTGCTGTTGATTTGCATTATGGCTATTGGAATTTCAGCGCAGATAAAAAGAGTTGATTTTGCTGCCGGTGACAGTGTAACTCATTGCCGCGTTATACCCCTTTCCGAAAACTCTCTACTTGCACTTTATACGAAGCCAATCATATCGAACGAGAAAGCCTTTTCCTTATACCTTAAAAAGAGCAGTGATAATGGCGTGACCTGGGGAGAGGGGATTTTTGTTGATGATATA
>JAAYVN010000152.1 GCA_012517155.1 Ignavibacteriales bacterium
CGGCTATCTGCTCAACTGATTTTTTGCTGCGGTGGATTGTTTGGTAGAGTACGGTTTTAATGGTCTGTTGGCGGTTCATTATAATTTCTCTCCGAAATTTTAATAGTAAAATTTATTCTTATTAGTTATATTTGATATGCAAAATAAATGCATCACGAAGCTTTCCCCTTGCGGATGTAGTGGTCAATAAGCTTTGTGAGTCTGTCAAGGGCTTTTGGCGTGGTTCTTTTGCCCTTAAGAAGCAGGGACACATAGCCTTCACTCCATCCGAGTTCTTTAGCAATCTCCTTTTGTGAAGGCATGTTTGAATAAAATTTTAACGGTTTCATTTTATGGAGCCTTTTTTATTAATAATTTTGTTAATTGACTTTACAAATATACCTAATTAGGTAATATTTGTCAAGATAAATTTTACCATTTTAGGTAATTATTTAGAAAAATATGACAATCGGGCAAAAACTTCGTATTTTCGGAGAAGAAAAGTTTGGTTCTGTTAGTAAATTAGCAGAAGCTATTGATATGAAACCATCAAGTTTCTATAAATATCTGAATGATGAGACAACCCCTGGAGGCGATATACTCTCTAAGTTACTACGGCTGGGCTGTGACTTAAACTGGTTGCTGTCACAGGACGACACCTCACCGCCAGCTAACCATATTTTTATTGATAAAATAAAACAACTTGAGGAGGAAAATAGACTTCTACGTGATAATATTAGCCATATCTCTTCGCTCACTCAAGCTGTAATTAAGAGTAAGAAAAATAGAAAAAGAAATAATTAATTAAATGAGACATTGATTTACGACAAGTGAAGTGAGACATTTGAGACGATTCATAGAATATTCTGAGACAAACTACCAGATAGGTTATAAAATTGGGCATAAAGCAGGGCTGGGAGGGTACAAAAAGGCATAGTAAGTATAGGCATTCTCAAATAGCGTGAAAAACAGTAAAAGCTAAGTCCTTTATTTTCAACAACTTCCCACCCACCCCTTTCTCATTTATCGTGAGTTTAAACAATAATAAAAGATGCAGAGAAAGAATTCGATCAGATGAGCAAAATCGGATTCGGGCTTGACGGAGAAGAGGAAATCCGAGACCTTGACTTTGAAAACGTGCGTGGCAAATACGAAGAAAATAAATTTGTGATTGAACTGAAGAAGGAAACGGAGGAGATCAGGAAGACAACTGTCTGAACCGCAGATTACCCAGATTAAAGGATTTTAAGGATTATTTGTGGTGGATATTTTTCTTTAATTGCTTTGTTATTTTTCATCAAGAAAAAATTAGGTTTACAAAAGTTATAAAGTAATTCAAGGAGTCAATAATGGGAAGTGAAAAAGAAAATTCTATGACAGTATTCGACTCGTTTTCAATAAGGCGTCACTATGACGAGGAGAAAGGGACCTGGTATTTTTCGGTTGTCGATATAGTTGCAGCTCTTACAGAGCAGAAAGATTTTCAGACTGCGAGGAAATACTGGAATAAACTTAAAGAACGACTAAATAAAGAAGGGAATCAGTCGGTGACAAATTGTCACCAACTGAAATTATCAGCTTCTGACGGGAAAAAATACTTAACAGATGTTGCTGATGTTGAAACTATTCTACGTCTTGTTCAATCTGTTCCAAGCCCAAAAGCAGAGCCAATAAAACTCTGGCTTGCCAAAGTCGGATATGAGAGGATAGAGGAGATAAATAATCCCGAAAACGCGTTAAACCGCTCGAGGGAGTATTGGCAGAGACAAGGGCGGAGCGAAAAATGGATTCAGCAGAGAATGACGGGACAGGAGACCCGGAATAAGTTAACTGATTACTGGAAGGAGAGCGGAGTGGAGAAGGGGGATGAGTTCGCTTTTCTTACAAATGTTATTCACCAGGAATGGAGCGGCATTTCGGTTAAGGAACATAAAAACTTAAAAGGACTGAAAACTCAAAACCTGAGAGATCACATGAGTGAGGCGGAACTTATTTTTACTGCTCTTGCTGAACTTTCAACAAGACAAATTGCCGAAACGGAAAATGCAAAAGGGGTTGAAGAAAATGCCAAGGCGGGGAAAAAGGGGGGAAAGATAGCTAAGGACGCCCGTTTGCAATTAGAATCTAAGACCGGGAAAAGCGTTGTAACCGGGCAGAATTTTCTGCCTAAAAGCCCCGAGCCGAAAAAATTAAAAGGAGAAGGAAAAAAGTAAGGAATCAGACCCCGGTGGGAATTTAAGGGCTACCCAGAGGCAAGTCAGAGGCTACCCGGATTAAAGGGGGGAGGATAAATTCTTAACATCCGGTGAATCCCATATTCCATTATTTCCTTTTCCACATCCCCTCTTCTATATTGTCATTTCCCTTTTATTTCATTATATTTCCGAGTTAAATCACATATATTCAAAGACTGAGAAAATAATGAGTACCCAAGGACAATTCAGAAAAGTAACGACAAAAACACTGCTTGTAATGAAGCAAAAGGGGATAAAAATAGCCGCTTTGACAGCATATGACTATATTACAGCGAAATTGCTGGATCAGGCGGGGATAGACTTGCAATTGGTCGGTGATTCATTAAGTAATGTTTTTCAGGGGAATGAGACCACACTCCCTGTTACTATGGACGAAATGATATATCATACCAAGGCAGTAACCAAGGGAATTCAGCGCTCGATGGTAATAGTGGATCTTCCTTTTATGTCATATCAGCTGAGTGTTGATGAAGCGTTCCGCAATGCCGGAAGAATAATGAAAGAAACATCCGCCGGCGGAGTAAAGCTGGAGGGGGGGGAGCAGTATGCAGAAACCGTGAAAAAGATTTCAGATGCGGGGATTCCGGTACTTGGACACATCGGGCTTACTCCACAGAGTATTCATCAATTCGGAAGCTACAGGGAAAGAGGAAAAACAGAAGAAGAAGCTGCGCAGATAATGAAAGATGCCAAAGTTTTAGAAGAAGCAGGGGCTTTTGCGGTTGTGCTTGAAAAGATACCCGCTGCGTTGGCAAAGAAAATAACAGAATCACTGACTATCCCGACAATCGGCATAGGTGCCGGAATTCATTGTGACGGGCAGATACTGGTAATAAGCGATATGCTGGGATTAAACAAGGACTTTCACCCAAGGTTTGTAAGATATTATGCAAATCTTGCCGATGAGATAGACAAAGGGATAAGACAGTATGTGGAAGATGTAAGGAAGCGGGATTTTCCGAATGAAAGCGAGAGTTATTAGGATATTATGCGGATTTTTCTCTTTATTCTTTTAATGACCAGTGTGGTTTTCCCACAGATAGAATTTGAGGAATTACTACCGAACGCCAATGTAAATGAGATTGTTTCGGACGGGAAAACGCTCTGGTTTTGCACTTACGGACAAGGAATACACAACTTTAATCCGGAAGACGGAACATGGAAAAGCTTCTCCACAAAGAACGAGAATCTTGATAATGATCTTTTTTACTGTATTGCGGCAAGCAAGGAATTTGTGTGGGCGGGAACAAGCGACGGGCTATATATATATGACCGTAAACGGGACTTCTGGAAGAAGAGAAAATTTGCAATGGGGGGAGAATTCGGTAACTGGATACGTTCACTTTGTTATGATGCGGAGGAGGACATGCTCTACATCGGAAGATTCCGTTACATGACCAAGCTGGATGTAAAGAAGCAGAGGTTTGATGATTATGATCTTACGGTAGGTTCGGAGATCAAGACGAATACATTCAAAACAATACGGCTGGAAGGAAAAGAATACGTCTGGTTTGGAACAGAGAGCGGAGCGTTCAGATACTCGAAGAAGATGGATCTTGGAGACAAGAAGTCGCTTCAATATTTCAGCAACAAAACAAACGCATTCCGGGGAGAAGGGGAATTTGTTTCGATTTCAGAATTTCTTTTTGAGCCCAATTTTATCTGGTTTGGAACAGATGAGTTCACGAGCAAGGAAAGTCCCAACTTTAATCTTGGAGGGATATACAAGTTCAACCGGAGGGCTACCTGGGAAAGGATTGACACGCGCAACGGACTTCCGGGGCAAGGGATCTACACATTAGCACGAGTGGGGAATTATATCTGGGCGGCGGTGTATTACTTCGACAGAAAAGAAAAAAAGGAACACGGACGGGGTTTGGTATTAATCAACCGGATGACGAATGAAGTTATAAGAATCAATCCTGACGATATCCGTCTTGCGTCGAATAAAATCAATGCGCTTTATTTCGACGGGGCAAATATGTGGATTGGTGCGGAAAACGGATTGTGGCGGGTAAGAATTTTGAATGAACTTGCGCGATGGACCGGAGACCAAATTTCGAATTATTGATATGTAAATGAACAGGAACTACAGATGATAAAAATGACTTTAAGAAGACTCCTTTCGCTGGAGAAGAATTTTGCCGGGAAGAAAATAGCAGTAATTGGTGATATGATGTTAGACAGTTACTATTGGGGGGGAGTGAAAAGAATATCGCCCGAAGCACCGGTGCCGGTAGTTGAGGTAGAGAATGAATTTAACCGTTTTGGCGGGGCAGCCAACGTGGCACTGAATATAGCAAAACTCGGGGGTATTCCGTATCCGGTTGGAGTAATCGGTTATGACAACGACGGATCAATTTTCTCGTCACTTCTGGAGGAAGAAAAAATCAATTCTGCAGGACTTATAACAGATGACAAAAGACCGACAACCGCGAAGACCAGAGTGATTGCGCAAAACCAGCATGTGCTAAGGATAGACAAAGAGAGTAAAGAATATATTGATGAAGGAACAGAGAAGAAACTGTTTAATTACTTTGAGTCGATTGCGAGTGAAATTGACGGGATAATTTTACAGGATTACAACAAGGGAGTGTTAACACCGACATTAATAAAGAAAATCATTTCACTTGCCAGAAAAAAAGATATACTTATCACCGTCGATCCGAAATTCAATAATTTTTTTGAGTACAAGAACGTAACCGTTTTCAAGCCAAACAGAAAAGAAGCCAGTGATGTACTGGGGTTAAAGATCAAGAGTTCAGAAGATATAAAACATGCGGGGAAGAAATTGCTAGGGAAACTGCACGCGGAATATATTCTTTTAACATTGGGGGAGGAAGGAATAGCGGTGTTTGAAAAAGACAAAGAAGAAAAGCGAATGCCGACGAAGGCGATAAAAGTTGCGGATGTATCCGGGGCGGGAGATACAGTAATTTCCACACTTACAATGTCGCTGGCTGCCGGTGCAAACATACTGGAGTCCTGTTATTTAGCCAACTACGCTGCAGGGATAGTATGCGGGGAAGTTGGAATAGTGCCGATAGAAAAAAGCAAACTCTTTTCCACTGTGGCAGAGGTGTTATAATGGAACATTTAGTATCGAGAGATGAGATAAAAAGAATACGAAAAGAGTTAAAAGAGAAGGGGAAGAAAGTAGTTTTTACAAACGGCTGTTTTGATTTAATTCATGCAGGGCATGTAGATTACCTTTCGAAGGCAAAGGAATTCGGGGATGTGCTGGTAGTAGCGGTGAACAGTGATGAGTCGATAAGAAGGATTAAAGGAGAAAAGCGTCCAATAACACCGTTAAGCGAAAGAGGTTTTGTACTTGCAAATCTAAAGCCGGTGGATTACGTAACCCCTTTTGATGAGGATACGCCATTCGAGATTATAAATGAGCTTGTGCCGGACATACTGGTAAAGGGGGCGGATTGGTCGATTGAAAACATAGTAGGCAGGGAGACGGTGGAAACAAACGGGGGAGAGGTGAAGACGATAGAGTTTGTAAATCAGCAGTCAACCTCGAACATAATAAAAATAATAGTGGAGCGATTCGGGAACAAATGAGTGATGAAGAGAAAAAAGAAATAAATCCTCCGCAGAGTGAAGAGACTCCGGTGCCACCTGCGCCCAAAGTGAAAAACAAAAAGAAGCGTTCATTATTTCACAAGATAGTAAATGTTTTTCTGGGGATAATACTCGGATTATTGGTAATAATAATTCTCTTTATCGGATTTATGCAAACATCAACATTCAGGGAAATGCTGAGAACAAATCTCCTTGAAATTGTGAACGAAGAGATAAACGGGAAAATAAATTTAGAAAAGATTGACGGGACATTTCTTACATCGCTCATTCTGAGGAACGGTTCACTCACTTATGAAAAAGACACTATTGCCGCATTCAAAGACTTATCAGTAAAATTCAGTCCTTTCCGTCTTTTATTCAAGCAGATAGCGGTAAGAGATGTCAGGTTGAACGACATGGATTTCAGGCTAGTAGAAGACAGTTCGGGAGTTTTGAACATTGCGAAAGCCTTTCCATCCTCTCCTGATGAAGACACCACAACTTCAACTTTCGACTTTGAGATAATAGTATCGAATCTTGACTTCAGAAATCTGAATTTTTCATTTCAGAAAGAAGCTTTCGTAAAGTCGGAGGCAAGTTATGATTATTTCAATCTTGATGATTTCAGAATTGACAATCTTAATCTGGTGCTAAGTGCTTTTGCGGATATGGAGGAGAACGAGTACGAGCTAACAATTAAAGAATTCAATTCGAAGATAAACCTGAAAAGATTTAACTTAAATGATTTCCGGGGAAAATTTGCATTAAGTGAAAAGGGGATAGAAATAAGCGGCTTTAATTTTGCGAGTGATTCCTCCCGATTGAAAGCAGATGTCAAAATAGACGGTATTAATATTTTCGGGGACATGAGTGATGATGCGCTAAAAAAGGTGACAGTGGACCTAGATCTGAGATCAGAGAAATTCAATTTTGCGGATGTGGCATCGTACGTTCCGGCTTTGGACATGATTAAGGGGGCTTTAGCAGTTGAACTAAGCGGAAAGGGGAATCTGAGCGAATTTGAGCTTCGAAAGTTTGATATTGTTTATGGAGAAACCGAGTTAAAAACAACGGGTAAATTTTATAATCTTAATGACCCGGAAAAGTTATACATATCAACTTTGACATCCGGTTCAGAGATGAACTTTGCGGATATAATAAAAATGCTACCGGGAATTGCGCCAGAAATGATTGCTAAACTTCCGGTAATGTCGATTGACACTTTAAGATTTGCTGGTTCACCGACGAACTTTTCCACTTCATTCGGAATGAGACTTGCACAAGGGGGTGTGAGAGGTGAAGTGGTAATGGATATGGACAAACCAGATATGGTTTACGATGTTAAACTAAACACGCATAATCTTGATGTCAGTCCGATCCTAAACATGCCATCCAACATTTCCGCTTCGATTGATATAAAAGGAGCCGGAACAGATTTAGGGAAAATGAATCTGGATTCAAAAATCAGTCTGAACAACAGCAGAATCGGATTATATAATATCAACAGACTATTTATGAAGGGGGATATGAACCGGGGTAACACATCAATTGCTTTAACCGGAGATGTGGATTCGGCATCCATTGACTTTGCGCTCAAAACTGATTTGAGCGATATGAAAAACTTACCGTATGATTTCAGTCTGGGAGTGAATTCACTAGATTTAAGCAAGACTATGTTGCCAGACTTATTTACGGGACGATTTGATTTGTATTTAGAAGGGCGAGGAAGAAATTTTGATCCCGAAGACCTGGAATCGGAGATAAGTCTGGATATCAGAAATCTTGAGTTAAGGAATAACTCTCTCGATTCGCTTGATTTTGATTTAACAGTAAAATCAGAACCAGGGAGAGCTAAAACTATAGACCTTAAGTCCACGCTTATGGATTTTAATCTTGCCGGAGTATTTGCATACGAGGATCTTGCCGAATTTGCAGGGATGGAAGCCGACAGCCTGCAGAAGAGAATAATGGCAAAGATGGAGAATTACTTTCCACCCAAAGAGGAGAAAGTTGAAAACGTTGTAGTCAATACCAAGAAGATCAATAAAGTCAAGTTACCCGGAAAAGAGAAAGAAAGCACACAAGATATAATGATGAATTTCAGAGCAGCATTTAAGGAAATGGACCTGATCTCAGCGCTTTTGGAATTCGAGGACTTTTCGCTGGATGGAAAACTTGAGGGGAGTTTAGTGCGCAACGGAAGCATTACTGCATTTGCAACGAATTTGAATTTAGATTTTTTAAAATTCAAGTTGGATGAAGAAGGGTTGTTTGTAACCGATGCAAAACTAGAACTTGCGGCAGCCCACCCGACCAATAAGTTTGACACCGATAAATTAAAAATCAACACGGAACTTGCAATAAAGCGACTTTTTCTGGGAACTGATGTTAAGAATATTGCCTTGCAGATTGGGATGGAAAACAATCTAATAAAAGCAGAGGCTTCTGCGGATGCGACAAAGGAAATAAGTGCAGAAATCAATGCGGGTATTGATATATCGCAACCGGAGCTTGTTGCGAACTTCACGAATCTAAATATTGATTACAAAGAATTTAATCTAAGGAACAAAAGAGATTTCGCGATAAAGTATAACAACGAGAAAATAAGGATCAATGATTTTAATCTTTACAGGAACGAAAGCGAAATATTAATTGACGGACTGGTAGACCCGAACGGGGAACAGGATGTGAGAATAAACATTTCCAAATTCAAGGGATATGATGTCGGATTCAATGTACTCGAAACAAATCCGCTGGATATTATTGATTTTGACTTAAATCTTGCGGCGGGGATAAACGGAACCTTTGAAAATCCACTGCTTAACCTGAATCTGGAAGTAAACGATGTAACATACAGGGAGAAAAATTTTGGTTCCTTAGCCGCATGGTTTGACTACAAGGATAAAAATCTGGATACCAAAATAGAATTCGATGATGATAAAAAAGTCAATGCACAATTACCACTAAGTATAACAGGAAATTTACCTATAGATTTGTCGCTTGGAGCAGTAAAGGACAGATTACCGAAGGACAGAGAAGTAAACCTCAAGATCTTTGCGAAGGATTTCAATTTAGGTTCGTTTGGAGATGCCCCGCCATTTATAGATGATCTAAAGGGATTCCTGTCATCGGATATTGTTTTAAGCGGAACATATGACAAACTGAACAGAAGCGGTAATCTGACGCTAAGAGACGTATCGTTTTTAGCAGAGCCGAATAACCTTTCATACAAAGCGGGGTTGACCGTGCGACTTGATGAAGAGTCGATTATTCTGGAAAATCTGATGATTGAGAATATTGGGAATGTTGCATACAAAGGAAAATTAAGCGGAAGCGGTAAAATAGATTTTGACGGATTAGACCTAGTTAATGCGCAGATGCTAATCGGCGGCAGCCTTCAAGTACTTTCATTTGATTCAAAGAGTGTGAGTCCCGCAGTATATGGTGATCTGGCATTCTCAACAGACGGGGATGTAGTTTTTGCGATGACACCGGGGAAATCATATCTTAAGGCATACATAACAATAACCCGAGGTAATTTACACTTTCCACCGTTACAGAGTTCATACTCGGGATCGAGCAGCAATTTTATTTACAAGTATGTTGAAACAGGAAAAACGATATCGGAACGTGAGGCGGAGATACAAAGGATAGTGGCAGAGTCGCGAGCCAGGACGCAGGAAGTATTTGTTGAGGCAAAATCCACATCAACGTTTGATTATGATATAAGAGTACGGATAAAAGACGAAGCAAAAATTACATTTGTACTTGCAGAGCAAGCCAACCAAAAGCTAACCGCCAATTTGAAGGGGGATCTTGCATATGAGAGTATCGGCGGAATACAAAATATTCAAGGGGAGCTGAAACTGCTTGAGGGTTCAACCCTAGAGTTCTTAAAAACATTTACGGCATCAGGAGGAATAAGATTCGAGAGCGATATCACGAATCCATATCTTGATATAACCGCAACGTATAAGAATTACAAGATATCCACAGAGGCTGACGGAAAAGAAATAGAAGTTGCGGTAAAAATCAAACTAAGAGGAACGGTGCAGGATCTTTCGAACAACTTTGCATCGATGGAGGACAATATAGCGGTTTATGAGGGAACAGAAAACATTCAAAACGATAAGCCAAGTACAGATAAGGAAAAGGCAGATGCAATCTGGTTCATACTTACGGGGAAGTTCACAAACGAAACAACCTCTCAAGAGAAGCAGCAATCAGCCGGAATGCTTGAGGGGACAGCAGCATCCTTAGCCGGATCGTTGCTGGGGGGAGTGCTCAACACCTATCTTGGTGATTATGTGAGAACGCTTGATGTAAGATCGTCGGGGACCGCGACCAAGTTCAGTTTAACGGGAACAGTAAAAAACCTGCGATATACAATCGGGGGAAGCACAAACTTTTTCCAGGATTTATCGAATGCAAACATAAGAATAGAATACCCGCTGATAGAAAACTTATTTATCAGAGTTGAAAGACGGGAGTCAATAACAGAAACGAACTATCCCAGCGAGATGATAAATGAACTGGGTATAAAATACAGATTTGAGTTTTAATGAAAAGGAAAATAAAACTATTCTTTGAACAGCACCCGGGGCTTTCAATAAAACCGAGGGAGCTGGCAAAGAAACTTAATATGCTAGCCGAGTATGAATATTCGGCATTGAAACAGATATTATACGAATTATTTGAGGAGGGATTTTTAGTGAGAGAGGGGAAGAGGTATTTACTGAACCGAACAACAGTAAGTCAAATAAGGGGAAGACTTGAGATTGTTCCCGATGGATTTGGTTTTGTTGTATGCGAGAATGCAAAGTATGGAGATATATTCATATCTTCAAAAAATTTAGGTGGTGCAAAGGACGGGGATATCGTGGAAATAATTCTGTTTAAAAAGCAGAAGAGAAACAGGAAAAATTTTGAAGGACAGGTGGTTGAGATAATAAAGAAAAATCCGGAATCCCAGACTGTGGCTAAAGTGAAAAAAAAGGGGGGGGCGATTCCACCAGCAAGGCATATGAACAGGGAGGAGGAAATTGAATTCATAGCAAACGAATTTAATATTCCGTACATTTTCCCGGAAAAAGTAATAAGAGAAGCAGAGGAAATTCCCCAGAAAATAAGCGTAAAGGAGATAAGGGGAAGAACCGATTACAGGGATAAGAATGTATTTACCATTGACCCGGATGATGCAAAAGACTTTGATGATGCACTATCGATCGAGAAACTTGAGAACGGGAATTTCAGCGTGGGGATACACATAGCGGATGTTACGCACTATGTTAAAGAAAAAGGGGCGGTGGATTCCGAGGCGGGGAAGAGGGGGAACAGTGTATATTTAGTGGGGGGAGTTATACCAATGATCCCAGAGAGGCTGTCGAATTCCATATGTTCGCTTGTACCGAATGAAGCAAGGCTGACATATTCGGTTATTGTTGAACTGACTCCAAGGGGGAAAATTGCGGGGTATAAAATAGAGAAGACGGTAATTGAGAGTAAAAGGCGGTTTACATATGAGGAGGCACAACAGATAATTGAAACGGGGAAGGGAGATTTTGCGGAGGATGTGCTGCGGCTTCATAAAACAGCACTAATTCTTAAGAAGAAGCGTCTAAAAGAAGGAAGTATAAACTTCTTTACACCAGAAGTTAAATTTGAATTAGACGAAAACTATAAGCCGGTAAATATCGTTAAGAAAATACAGAAAGAGAGCAACAATCTGGTAGAAGAATTCATGTTGCTGGCAAATCAGATAGTTGCAAGACATATAGGATTTTCGAGGAAACGGGATGAGATAAAGACGTTCCTATACAGAGTACATGATTATCCCGATGAAGAGAAGCTGAAAGAATTTGTGCGATTTGTAAAATCTTTGGGTTATAACCTAAGTGTATCCGAGGCAAAACAACCTAACGGGCTAAACAAACTAATGGAAAGTGCCAAGGGAACAGAAGAAGAGGTAGTGGTAAATGATCTGGCGATAAGGTGTATGGCGAAAGCAATTTATACCACAGATAATATAGGACACTTCGGGCTTGGATTTGACTACTACACGCACTTTACATCGCCAATAAGAAGATATTCCGATTTGCTAGTTCACAGGTACTTGTATCATTACCTGACGAAAGAAACGAAAATCAACAAGAGCAAAAAGGATCTCGAAAAAATCTGCGAGCATATTTCGGCGACCGAAAGAACGGCAGCGGAAGCCGAGAGGCGGTCAGTAAAATACAAACAGATAGAATTTTTACGAGATCATTTAGGGACAGAGTATCATGCAATAATAACAGGGGTTACAAGATTCGGATTGTTCGTTGAAATAGCGGATTATCTTGCGGAGGGGCTTGTGCACGTAAGAGATTTGGAGGGAGATTTTTACGTTTACGATGAAGAAAAATATTCTTTAATTGGAAGGCGGAATAAAAAAGTTTTCCGATTGGGGGATAAAGTAATAGTACAGCTAGTAAGGGTGGATTATGATAAGAGCGAGATAGACTTTATAATTGTTGAGGAATAAAAGTCTGCTGAATTGGGGGTGTTTAGAATTGAGGATTTTGGAAGAAGCAAAGAATAAGATATGAAGCAAACTCTATATATATTTTTCCTGAGTACCCTAATGGTAACGGGACTTTTGGGTCAGTTCGGAAGGAACAAAGTGCAGTATAAGAATTTTGAATGGTTCTATATTCAGACGACTCACTTTGATATCTATTTCTCGAGCGAGGGGACGCAAGTGGCAGAATTTGCGGCAAAAGCAGCAGAAGAAGCCCTGGCGGATATCGAAAAGAAGATTTTATACCGTATAAATAACCGTATCACACTAATTCTTTACAATTCGCAAAATGATTTTCAAGAAACAAATGTTATAGATCAATATTTGTCCGAAGGGATAGGGGGATTTACAGAACTTTTTAAAAACAGGGTGGTAGTTCCTTTCACCGGTTCTTACAGTGGATTCCGGCACGTGATCCATCATGAGTTAGTGCATGCAGTAATGAACGATATGTTTTACGGGGGATCAATACAGAACGTAATATCGAGCAACATTAACCTGAGATTTCCGATGTGGTTTTCGGAGGGTATGCCAGAATATCTGTCTTTGGGGTGGGATACTAACACGGATATGTTTATGCGAGATGCGGCAACGGGAGATTATTTTCCGGATTTGAACCGATTAGACGGATATGCGGCATACAGAGGTGGTCAATCTGTGATTCATTATATTGCAAAGAAATATGGAGATGAAAAGATCGGGGAAATAATGAATCAGATAAAGAGCAAGGGGAGCGTTGAAGAGGGAATAAAAGCCTCGATCGGACTGAGCTATGAGGAACTTAATGAGCGATGGAAGAGGGATGTAAAGACAGAATACTGGCCTGAAATAGCAATCAGAGATCAAGTAGATGATTTTGCAAAGAAACTGACAAACCCCAAGAAGGACGGGGGGTTCTATAATACAAGTCCGGCATTAAGTCCGCAAGGAGATAAGATAGCCTTTATATCCAACCGAGATTATTACTTTGATGTATACCTAATGAATGCGCTTGACGGGAAAATTATAAAGAGATTAGTTAAGGGGAACAGGAGCGCGGATTTTGAAGAGTTGAATATACTTACACCAGGATTGAGCTGGTCTCCAGATGGAAGCAAGATAGCGCTGAGCGCAAAGAGCAACGGGACTGATGTAATTTATATAATAGAGGCGGAGTCGGAAGATGTAGAGAATCTGCCTTTGGAATTTGAGGGGATTGGTACGATCAGCTGGTCGCCATCTGGGAAATATATTGCAATAGCCGGGCATGACACAAGGCAATCGGACATATATATATACAATGTTGAGACTAAAGAACTAACCAATTTAACGAATGATCCTTTTACAGATGAGCAGCCATCATGGTCTGCAGATGAGGGGAAGATATTGTTTGTATCAGACAGGGGAGAATATGAGACGAATTTAGTGTCAGATGATTTCAGGATAGGAAATCACGATTACTCGCAGAATGATGTTTATTGTCTTGATATAAAGGAGAGTAAAATCACGCGGTTAACGGCAACATTAATCGGGGATGAAGCAACGCCGGTATTCAGTCCCAGCGGAGAAGAAATTCTATACGTGTCGGATGAAAACGGAATAGGGAACATTTACAAAAAGAGTATTGTGTCCGCAGGGGATCAACTGATAACGGATATAAAGCCTGTGCCGATAACCAATTCGCTGAACGGGATTGCGCAACTTTCGCTTTCCAAGGACGGGAAGAAGCTGGCATTTTCTTCGTTGTATGAATCGTCGTACAATATTTTTCTAATGACAAATCCCTTTGAAAGCAAGACAGAGCTAACGGAATTATCACCGACTCCATTCAGGATGAGGCAAACAAACCGAGTGGGATTGAAAGGAGATACTTCGGGGACAGTAGTTTCCGCGAAGGAAGACACTTTGAAGGAAAATGAGGGGGCATTATTTTTCACGGGGTCTTATGTTGACACGGCGAAAGCAACAACCGATTCGACAAAGGGTCCTGATTTCAGTAAGTACGTATTCGGACAGAAAGAATATTACATGAAAGACACGACGAAAACGAGGGAGAAGGTTTTCAACTTAACGGACAATCTGGACAGTGCGGGGAATTACAAGGTTAACCGATATAAAATAACATTTTCGCCGGATCTTATTTATGCGAATGCAGGATACAGCACACTTTATGGATTGCTGGGAACGACGGTACTGACCTTTAGTGATATTCTGGGGAATCACAGGTTGACGGGGGTAACGAGTTTGCAGATAGATCTGAAGAACAGTGATTACGGATTGGCGTACTACTATCTGCCGAAGAGAATAAGCTACGGAGTTGAACTTTTTCACACAGCGAGATTTTTATTTCTTGAGCGGGGGCAGTATCTGAATCTATTCCGTTTCAGGAATTACGGGGCAGTACTTTCGGCATCGCTTCCGCTAAACAGGTTTTACAGATTTGATTTTGGACTTTCGATCTTGAACGCATCGAGTGAAAATCTGGACAGATCAGAGGAGCCGTCACAAAAGATAACTTACCTTATTCCCGCGATGAGTTTTATCAGAGACAACACAATCTGGGGATATACTGCGCCAATAGACGGGACGCGGTTCCGATTTGATATATTCGGGAATCCGTTGATTGAGGCGGATAAATATGGTTTTTACTCGATATTAGCAGATTACAGGGGTTATGAAAAATTCTGGGGGGATTATTCATTTGCGTACCGTTTTTCGGGGGGTTATTCAGACGGAAAGAATCCGCAGAGATTTTTCATGGGGGGAGTTGAAAACTGGATAAACAGAAGATTTTCGACGGGGGATATTCCGATAGAGACACCAACCGATTTTGCATTTTTGACTTCGGCGTTACCGATGAGGGGATTTGACTTTGCAGAGAGAATAGGTACGCGTTATTCACTGGTGAATCTTGAATTCCGCTTTCCATTGATAAGATACTTGCTAACGGGGGCGTTACCCATTTTATTCCAGAATGTTTTAGGAGTTGCGTTTATAGATGCCGGGACAACATGGAATAAGAACAGGGATTTGCAACTGTTTACAAGGAATGAGAGCGGATCAGTAGTAAGCAAGGATCTTTTAATGGGGACGGGATTTGGAGCGAGGTTGTATTTCCTATATTTTCTCCTGAAGTTTGACCTTGCGTGGAGCTACAATGTTGATTCGTTCTCGAAGCCGATATTCTACTTTTCTTTAGGAACAGATTTCTAGCAAGGAATCACCATCGGGAGATTATGGTAAGATTCTGATGGTTGAGAATTGATTTTGCTTCTGCGGTAAAGAGAAACTCTATGCGATTTGAATAATAATCAGTTATTTTGCCACGCACCATTTTAAGAGTGCTGTTAAGGAATTTGTTTTGTTCTGTGAAGCCCTCGCCAAGAATTGCGACTGCAGCGGGCAGCCATCTTTCGGGGAAGAGTCCTTCATATTTCCCGCCTTTTTTGTAATCGTTAATTGTGTCCTGAATAAGTTGCAAGGCTGCTTTCTGACCATCCGCAGACTTAATATCCAGACCAAGGTTTTTAACTTTTCTTATGACGGCTTCTTTATTTGGGTAAATTAAGGCAACCGTATAAGGGGACTGGTTGTTATAAAGCATCATTTGTTCAATATACGGGGAGCCATCGGTAATAGTTTCTTCGATTCCCTCGGGGCTATATTTTTCGCCATCACCGGCTATCAGGAGACTTTTAAATCTGCCGAGAACGTAGAGGAAATGATCTTTGTCGACATAACCCATATCGCCGGTATAAAGCCATCCATCTTTGATGGTTTCTTGAGTAGCTTTTTCATTTTTCCAATATCCCGCCATGACGTTCTCGCCTTTAACTACAATTTCGCCCTTCTGACCTATGGGGAGTTCTTTGCCATTTTCGTCGCAAATTTTTACCAGGAGATCTTTAACAATTTTTCCGGAAGAGCCCAGTTTATGAATAGCAGGAACATTAGCAGAAATTACGGGTGCGGCCTCAGTGAGACCATAGCCCTGGAACATAGGTATGCCGAGGGCATAGAAGAAGCGCTGGAGTTCAATGTCGAGAAGTGCACCGCCACCGATGAAAAACCGGAGTCTGCCGCCGAAGTTTTCCCTAATTTTAGCGAATATGATTTTATCGAATAAAAAGAGGAGAGGTTTTTTTATTTTGGATAGTCCTTTTCCTTTATTCCAGCCGTCTTTATTATAGTCATAAGCTGTATTTATGGCAAAATTGAATAATTTTTCCACTTTTTCACCTTTTTCCCTTATGCCGGCTTCGATATTTTTCCTGAAGTTTTTGGCCAGGGTTGGGACACTAAGGAGGAAGTGGGGTTTTATTTCCCGTATATTAACGGGAATATTTTTAAGAGTTTCAACTCCTGTGGCTCCGGTCTGTACAGCCGCCATACTTGCTCCGTTTGCCATGAGGGTATAAATGCCGGCGGTATGGGCAAATGCGTGGTCCCACGGAAGAATGAGGAGGGAAGTATAGTATTGCGGAATGGGAAGAAGTGCTGAGGATTGTTCGACATTTGCCGTATAATTCCGGTGAGTCAAAATAATTCCCTTGGGATCGGCGGTAGTTCCGGAGGTGTAGCAGATATTTGCATAATCATTATCGTTAATTGATTGCCATAAATCGTGAAATGTTTTTTTATTGGACTGAAGGAAGTTGTTTCCCCTTTGGAGCAAATCGTTAAGGAGGAGTTCATCCGGTTGAGGATTTTCAACAGAGTCGAGGATAATGGTTTTTTCGAGGTCAGGGAGGTCGTTTTTAATAGCCCGAATTTTCTGGAGTTGTCCTTTGCTAACGATGGCGACTTTGGATTCGGAGTGAGCGAGGCGAAATTTCAGGTCAGAGCGAGTATCAATTTTAATGGAAATCGGGACATTTATGCCGCCGGAAAAGAGGATACCGAGTTCAGAGATAACCCATTCTTTCCTGCCTTCAGCTATGAGGGCGGCGCGGTCACCTTTATTAAAGCCAAGGGAAATCAACCCACAGGCAAATTGGTGGATGAGGGGTTGCATTTGTTTGTAGGTGGTAGGTTGATAGTCGCTGGTGATTTTGTCCCACATAAGGACGTTATCAGGGAATTTGGCTACGCTATTTTCAAACAGATACGGTAAAGTTCTTTTCATCACTATGTCCAATCAATTAATCCATAAAACGGGGAGGTTCCATGTGCGAAAATAAGAAATTCTTATGAAAAGGCAAATTGTGAGGGGTATCAGAGGGGGAGCGTATTGAAGTGATATCGAAGTTAGTACGTATTCAGTACGTATTCACCACGGCTTTAGTACGTATTCAGTACGTATTCACTACGTATTCATATCGAAGGAAGAGGGGGAGAATGTGGGGGGTAAGGAGAGAGTTTGTTGAGGAAAGGGGGATGATTTGGAAATGAGGCAGGGAGGAGGAGGTTTAATAAGCGGAAGGATATGATTTATTTGTATGAGATTAAAGGGATTTTTTTAATATCATTAATTATGTTTATATTTAGTAATTAATATGATAAAATTAATAAACAAAATGATGTTAAAAAGATTGTTTTTTATTGTATTCTGTATAATGATCGTAAAGGTTTATGGGCAGAATGAAACGGTGATTCACTATACTATAGAGGATGGACTTCAGAGCAATCTAGTAAAAGCGATTTACAAAGATGATGTGGGGTATATGTGGATTGGGAGTG
Organism: Ignavibacteriales bacterium; assembly: GCA_012517155.1. GTDB lineage: Bacteria > Bacteroidota > Ignavibacteria > Ignavibacteriales > Ignavibacteriaceae > JAAYVN01. The sequence continues at coordinate 18,022 of JAAYVN010000152.1, forward strand.
ATGCCGGGGTGGTGAGGTTTGACGGAATGAATTTTGTTGATTTGAATGAGCATTTGCCCTCAATCTATGTAAAGGGATTTGTTAGAAAAAGCGCACAGGTTTTCTATATATTGACAGACGGGGGGATTGTTGAAGTAAGTATTCACGGGATCAAATATAAGTTTAAAGAGGTAAAGACATCGGAGAGATTTATCTATCCAAAGCAAGGGTTTACCGATAGCAAGGGGAGGGTATGGATAAGCGGGAGCCGTTCGATATGTTTGATTGATGAAGGGGGAGTAAAAGAATTTAATGTGGGGGGGGAATACGTTTCGGATAATTTTCTAAGGTCTTTTCAGATATTTGAGGGGAGGGAGGGAAATATTTATGCAATAACGACAAGGGGGGTGTTGCTCAAGTTTGATGGAGAGAGCAAGAGCTTTGGCTACATGAAAGAGCTTGAAATCGGGGCGGGAAAAAGAGTTGACGCGATACTTTATGAAAGTAAAACTAAAAGTTATTACATTGCCGGGAGTGATGGGGTGTTTCAGATTGCAGAAAACGGAGAAGATATTTCCACCAGGCAAATACTTGCACACAAGACAATTTCCTCAATAGCTTTCAGGGAGCAGGAAGGGTATGTGGGGACATATGATAAAGGACTGTTTGTTTTCGCACTTGCAAAGAGTTTATCGGAGGAGAAAGTATTTCAATTTAGCAATGTACCAATCGCAGGCGGGGGTGCTTCGGTAAAAGCATTGTTTTTAGATGATGATAAATCCGTCTGGTTGGGAACCGATGAAGGGATTTATCTTATTGTGAGACATTTTTTCAATCATATAGATGTAAAGAAGAAATATCCGGATTCGGAAGTGACTTTTATAAAGCAATTACAGGCAATAGAAGACAGGGTATATTTCAGTGATTCCTATAATCTTTATACGGCGGATTACAGATCACAAAATCCAGAGATTGAAAGATACAGAGTTAATTCGTCTTCGCCGGTGAATACATTTGCGGCAGGTGAGAAAGCGCTGTGGGTAAGTTTTGAAAATTCCGAACTACACAAGATTGATGTTTTAACAAAGGAAACTATCTTTAAGACAAAAATATCAGGGGGATGGATATCTGCTGCTTTCACCGACAAAGAGGGGAGGTTTTATGGATTTCAGGAAGACAGCCAGAAGTTAATTTTTATTGATGATAAATTGAGGGAGACTGAATATAGGATAAACGGGAAAAGGGATGTCCGTATACAATCTATAAAATCCAATAATAAAGGGGAGATAATTCTCGCGGGGAAATCGGCGGAGAGTGTTTTATTCAGGTTGGACCGAGACAAGGGACAAATAGAGAGTGTGACAATTAAAGGGGATAAGGAAATACTAAATAAAATTACCGTTTATGATTTAGTATGTGAAGCGGACGGATCATTAAGTCTTGCTACCAGTTCCGGTGTTTATATATTAAGCGCAGAGAATAAACTAGAAGCGTATAGGGTGCCGGATGATTTTCCGTTAAAATCCTTCAGAAGCATAATAAGGGACAGCAAAGGGGATTTATGGTTGGGAAGTGATGCGGGGTTATATCTTATATCCGGGAGCAATTATGTTTTTTTTAAGAAAGAGAGCGGGCTTCCAAATGCGACGGTGGTAGAGGGAGGGATAGCCGAAACGAAAAGCGGATTTTTACTTGTGGCAACACCGGGGGGGATAGCGGAGTTAAACCTAAGGGTAAAAAAGATAACCCCCACAACGAAACCGATTATCACAAGTTTTAGTGATAATAACCAGAAAAAAGAAATCAACGATGAGTTTATAATAGATTCGGACATTTTTTTCACTCACATTGCGTTACACTATCCGGCAAAGGAAATGAAATACCGGTACCGAATTCAGAATTATGACACAGTGTGGACTGAATATTATACAGATTCGTGGAGGGTGTTAAGATCACTACCGGCAGGGGATTATATGCTGGAGATCCAGGCGATCTATCCCGGGCACTTTAGAAGTGAGGTGACGGCATTTCCCTTCGCGGTAAAGATGCACTGGTATTCTACAATTTACGCATGGATTGTTTACATTATAATAATAATCATAATAATAATGGTTATTGTAATAGTGATGGGAAACTACAGAGTGAAAAAGACACAGGAGAGGGCCAGACTGCTAAAACTAATAGTGGACAGAAGGACAGGGGAGTTGAAGAAAGAGAAAGAAAAAACGGAATCGCTGTTAGCGCGGACGAAAGAACTGCTTGAGCAGACGGAAAGAGCGCGGAATGATCTGGAAAAAGCGAATGCGGAGAAAAACAGAGTTATAAGAGTGGCCACACATGATTTAAAAAATCCGCTTAGCAGCGTGATGTCCGTCTCAGATATCTTATATTCAGAGGAAGAAGACGAGGAAAAGAAAGAGCTTTTGGGGTTGATGAAGAGTGCGAGCAAGTACATGCTGGATCTTATAGTGGCGATGCTGGAGGGGGCAGCTTTGGAAGACAAGGGGACAAAGTTAAATTTGCTAAGGTTCAATTTATCAGATTTGGTTGCAAATATATCGAGAAGCTTTAATCAAAAGGGAGAGGAGAAGCGGCAGAAGCTTGGGACAGAAATCGAGAAAGGAGTTTATGTAGAGGGAGATGAATTCTGGATAACGAGTGCGGTGAACAACCTTATCAGCAACGCAATTAAGTATACACCTAAGGGGGGAGAAATTATGATAAGTGTAATGCAGGAGGGGGGATTCGGGATTATAAAGATAAAAGATACCGGACCCGGATTTACTGACGAAGATAAGAAAAAAATTTTTGGTAAATTTCAAAAGCTGAGCGCCAGACCAACCGGAGATGAACCTTCGAGCGGACTGGGACTTTCGATAGTAAAGGAGATAATTGACAAACATAATGGAGAAATCGTGTTAAATTCGAAGGCGGGAGAGGGGAGCGAGTTTATAGTAAAACTCCATCAACAATTCCGAGACGAAGGGTGAAGCAGAAAAAGGAGGGGGAATAATTTATAGAGCACGGCATAATTTGATTTTTTTTAATATTTAATAAGAAGAAATTAACAGCGATGTAAAGTGGTTCTATCACGAATTTCTTTCAACGTGCAGAAATTTAAGTAAAGTGCAGACCCTTGATTTTTATGAAAATATTCGTTAATATTGTATCGGAAAGTGAGAATTTTTAGGCGGAGGATTTTGTCATACATTGTTTTTCTCTCCCCTCGCTGTTAAAAGGTATTAAATACGAGGTTAAAGGAGGTTTCATGCCTGATCGCGTAACTCGTTTCGATATGAAAAATATATATATCTTACTCGTCTTCCTGATTCTGGTGGCATTGCCCCTCTCTGCACAGAACTATTTCCCTCTTGAGAAAATTCTGCGGTACAGGATACTGACTGAAGCAACCACTTGGGGTCCACACGGTAATCAGTACTATAATTATTTTTACCGTGACTTCTTCTCTCTTCCGGAAGTTACCGTAAACGGAAAGAAATTCTATAAGTACACAGTCTACAACAGAACCCACTACTATCATTTCGATGTCCCGGCTCAAATCCTTTATATTTATAATTCCGATTCCAATGCCGTCTATAAAGCTTTTGATTTTAATCTTCACCTGAATGAGCAGGATACAACATACTTTCTCGGGACACCCCGCGCATACCAGTGTACAAAAATTGATACTCTTCCTATATGGGGAAATGTACGCCCCAGAAAAGGATTCACAATCCCCGGAGGCTATGGCGAACTAATTGATTTCATGGTTGATTTCGGAATAACCTACCATGAATATAGTTACATCTTCTCGGCAGGATCTACTGAGTATAAATCAACCCTGAACGGGCTTGTGACCGATAATGCCACGTATAACAGCTTTTTGGTGAGGCTCGATTCAACCAACCTGATGAAGGACAGGTATATTGATATGTTCCCTTTTGCCTTTAAGGTTTATGGAGTAATAGCAAATACCCTGTCGATGACTTCCTTCAATGCCGAGTTCAAGATTATCAGAAATGACACTTTAATTTTCAGCAACGTATATACGCTTAATCCAATTACCTTTTCAACCAACACAAATATCACACCCGCAATTCTTGCCCCCGGTGATATTATTAAGTACAGGGTAAATTTTAAGGACAGCTCAATTTTTCTGAATAATGTCTCCTATCCCGACACCGGATATAAATCAATCAGAGTGCTTGCTTTGCCGTCGGGAACAGATGAAAACGTCTTAACAGCGGAAGATTTTATATTATTTAATCCTTACCCAAACCCCTTTAACAACAGTGCAACGGTTGAGATTTATGTCCCTGAATTTTCGAAGCTTGAGCTGAAACTGTATGACGTTATTGGGAATGAGGTTATGGAACTATTCTCGGGGGAAAAACCTGAAGGCTTCTATTCATTCGGTGTTAACGCAGAAAGCTTCTCATCAGGAGTTTATTTTCTAAAGCTCCTGACAGGAAGGAATGCACTTTACAAAAAACTTATTTTACTTAAGTAGGCATTACATGAAAAAAATCATTCTTTTCCTTCTCCTGCTGATTGCGGTTGTTTTCCCTCAGGAAATAGAAAAAACTCTTCAGTTTAGTCCATACAGATACTACGGGATAAGTATTAATGGAAACATAAGCTATGCGCTTAGCGATATGGGGATTATTGTTCTGGAAGAAAATCCCGGTTATGATTTCAGGATTGTGAAAATAGTGGATACCTATCCCCCGTATCCGATTCACTCTCTCATATCAGGAAATAAGTTATTGCTGGAGTGCGGCGACTCGATAAAGTATTACGATATTTCCGTGAAAACTGATCCGCAGCGGATTAACAGTTGGAAAATTCCCCTGGCGATGAAAAAGATTGTGAAGTTCGGGAACTATTATATTCTGCACGATAATGTGAAGTACTTCCTTGTATCTATTGACAACGACAGCCTTAGAGTACTTCTGGATATTCCGAATAACGGGAAAACACTTGCCATCGACTATCCCTATCTGGTAATGACCTACGCAACAAGCCTGGAATTTTACAAAATCAGCGCAAACTTAGAATTTTACCTGGAGCAAACAGTTGAGGAAACTCATGTAAGGAATGCTGTGGCGCGGGATGGATTAC
>JAAYVN010000153.1 GCA_012517155.1 Ignavibacteriales bacterium
CTCCAAGTTTTACTAAATTTCCCTTATTATCAAAACACATACTTGCTCCATCGAAAATAACTTCCGTTTGAGCCCCATAGCAACAGCAATAAGCCAATTTTACATTATCCTTGTTCGTCAGGGTAGAGAGCATCTCTTTTCGGGCAAGCCGTTTGCCGAATGAATAGGGGCTTGCACTGATGTTGATAAGAAGAGAAGCACCTCTCTGGATCAGCTTCTCAACAGGATCATTCTCGTATAATCTTTTAATCCAGTAATCCTTGTCGTTCCAGATATCTTCGCAAATTGAAATGCCGAGGACTTCGTCCCTGAAATTAAAAGTGAAAACATCCTTTGCGGATTCGAAGTACCTGATTTCGTCAAAGACATCGTAGTTTGGAATTAAAGTTTTATGCTGAACGAACTGAATCTTCCCGTCGAAGCAGAGAAGAGCCGAGTTAAAGAGGTTTGTGCCGACGTTATCTTCGTCCTCTGTGATGGAGCCGAAGATAAGCCCGGCACTTCCGGTTCTGGAAGCGAGATAATTTGCAGCCGATTTAACTGCATCCCGGAACTCCCTTTTTTCGATAAGGTCGAGGGGGGAATAACCGATGAGGGAGAGTTCGGGGAAGACAACGAGATCGGCGCCGAGTTCTGCAGATTGGTTGTACAACTTCAGGATTTCTTCCGAATTTCCTTTCAGGTCACCGATTAGGGGGTTGATCTGGCAAAGTGCAATTTTCATCTTAAAATCAATAAAAAGTTAAAAAATCTATCTGTAAAAATACGTAAAAATATTGTCTGAACCGCAGATTACGCAGATTTGAGGATTTAATTAATCAATAAACAGTGACTTGACTTGATTCATGACCCTCAGGTTTATTAAATGGAAATTCACTTAGATATTTTGTAAAATTTATAGTTTTTCTTAGAAAAAACAGTTATATTTCAACAACAGAGTATTGGAGTTATTATGAAAATAATATTTTTAATGTTTTTAGTAATTATCTTGATTTGTTTTGGGTGCAGTGAAGAAGACAATCCTACAGAACCCACAAAAAAATATTCAGGAATTACACGAACTGGTCTCGATAATTCAACACCCATTGGTGAGATTGATACAAATGATTGGTATTTTAATAAAGGCGGGCAATGGGTTGAAGTATTCCCTGCTTTTCCAAATCCTACTAAAAGATATTCATATATTCATTTCACACTAAAAAAACAGACTTACTTAAAAATATGGATTGATGATCCGATCGCGCAAAAGGATACTTTAATTAGAAACGGAATTTTTCATGCTGGGTCATATATGGGGCACTTAGATTTCTTCTATGGTGATGATAATTTTATAAGAAAGGACGGGATTGTCAGAGTTTTCTTTTCATTTGATAGTTTGCCTAATATTCCCTTAATTTATGGAGACATCCAAATAGAAAAATAAGAGATCAAACTCTCATTCAATTAATAGCAACATGAAGTTATTTGTTTTTATTTACTATATACCAATCTTTAAAAATCCCAAATATCAAAAGAAATAATCCGTTTATCTCTATCAGTGCTCCTAACATAAATACACTTTCTTTATGGTGCATTAAACCTATATTATATGATTCGGATGAATAGTTTTCAACTGTTATGTTCATTAAAAAACTAATCACGATTACAATAACTCCCAAGACCAAAAACATAGTCCCAAGAATACGTGGATGATTATGTCCTTCCATTAGAAACTCCTATTAAATTATAACTTAAAAATAAAAAAAAAGATTGAAACTCCAAATATTATTAACAAACTGTCGATTTTTTTACTTATTTAAAACCCATAATATTTTAATAAGGAGATTCATTATAAAATTGTGGAAAATAGTTTGATTTCGGTAAAAAATTTTATAAATTAAACATTATTTAATAAATATTTACAAAAATTATTAATTTTGGAGTGTTATGCATAAAGAAAGTGTTGTTTTGTTAAATAAAGCGGTAGCAGATGAATTGCATGCCGTGCATCAGTATATGTATTTTCATTTTCACTGCGATGATCAGGGGCTTGATCTTCTTTCAACCCTTTTCAAGCGTACAGCAATAGAGGAAATGCTCCACGTTGAAAAACTTGCTGACAGAATCCTTTTTCTAAAAGGAGAGGTGGAGATGGTTGTTGGAGGGGATGTAAAAAAAATACACGATGTTAAGGAAATGCTTGAAATGGCGACCGCTATGGAAGAGAGCAGTGCAAAGGATTATAATAAATGGGCAAATGAGTGTGCTCAGAATGCTGATTCTGTAACCAAGCAGATTTTTGAGAGTCTTGTGGTTGATGAAGAACGTCACTATGCCCAGTATGATAATGAACTTGATAATCTTGGAAAGTACGGCAAGGACTATCTGGCGCTTCAGTCAATCGAAAGAAGCAAATTAGTGAATGTTGGTACTCCGGGGGGCGGAAACTAAATACGTTTAGTGCAGAGATTTGCCCGGGAAAATCCGGGCAGATCTCTCTGAATTAACAATAACATCAGGGGTTATGAGGTTCTGTTGTTGAGATCTTCATTTACAAATAAACTTTTGCTGATATTCTGGTTATGCTCTATCATAATTTCAGCGCAG
>JAAYVN010000154.1 GCA_012517155.1 Ignavibacteriales bacterium
CTTATTGAGTCTGCCCAAGGTGCTGCCTTCGCCAAAATTTTCTTTATTGTAGGCTAATACGGTATCCCAACCCAGCCTATTGAAAAATAAATCAATGGCTGTTTGCTCTATTAAATTATCTTCTGAATATTCCCAGGTCATTCATTTTTCTTATTGTGAAGCAGTTTGTTCGGGTTAATAATGGGCAATATAAAGTTTTGCAGGGCTGTGCCTTGTAAACGGGTTAAAAGAATTCCTCTTGATGTTGAATAGGTAACAGAGGAAAGTGCATTCGCTAAAGTGTAATTCAATTCAATTAAATTATTGGCGTCAAGTTTTGCCAACTCTTCTAAATTTTCAACATGATATATGAATACTAAGTGAAAACTTCCACGTGCCTCTTGGGTATTTTGCCCCTTGCTTTTTGTTTTAATGTCAATGGTAAAGTCTGCCTTTACGAGTTTTTCTTCCAAGTTAAAACCTAATTGTAGGGAATTGTCTATATGATGCGCTTCCACATTCGCTATTTCAAAATCTTCGGGCACATCCACCTGCCCTTTTACTATTTTAAACTCAACAATGCTGATTTTTTCAGGGTCAAATTTATTGTTACTATCCGACATTGCTTAATAAATTTAATTCGTTTGCCTGTTGCCATTCAATCACTTTTGATGGTTTGGAAGGTTCAATTTTTTTGTAAACTACAAAAGTGTGCACACTACGACTGTAGCCTCTTATAAAAGGTGTATTTGGTTTTCTGTTCGGCACTTCTAATAGCGGTTCACCCAATTCTGCCGACAATTTTGCTAGTGAACGCAGAGTGAAATTATGCTCACCGCTTAGCCATTTGGAAATTTCTGATGGTCTTTTGTCCATCCTTTCAGCCAATTCTTTTTTGCTGAGATTTTTTTCACGCAATAGCTGATTTATCCGAACCACCAGGTCGGCATACCAATCCACGAAGATTTCTACATCTTTGGGTGTGCTTTGCAGCAATCGATCTACGGTTTTGCTTCTCATTGTCTTATAGTATTATGTCAGCTGTTCCGTCAAAATTTAGCAAATACCTTCCGTCATCAGATATTTCAATCATTTTTGATTGCAATGCCTCCGCAATTTTCTTGACAAAGGTTTGTGCTTCATAAAACTTCATACTTAAACTTTTGCTTTCTTGTGTTGATTGCGATTCCTTAATCCCACCGTTGAAAAGTATAACAATGTTTTCGGTTACCCGATAACAAAATAACCTCAGTGGAAAATGGATACCTAAGTCTTTTATTTCTTCTACCCATTGTTTTGGTTTTGGTGGCAATTCTTGTGCTTTTTTTACTATTCTGTCAAAAAAATCATCGGTTGCTCCGTATCTGTTTCCAATGCATTCGGTTATCAATCGAAACAATTGCATTGCCTTTTCTTCAAGTGGATGTCCAGGCACAGCATAGGTATTAAAAAATTTATCCGTTTCGGATGCCGTATCGTCATCTTCAGTAACCCACCTGACGGTGTAGAATGTGCAAATTCTTCCTTCATCATACCATATTTCGAGTGCAAAGTTATTCACTTTTAACTGAATTATGCAAATTTTGTTTCACTTTTAAGTTAAATTTTATAAAATCAACATTTTTGCCTATATATCAATCATTTATACTTCTATTTCTCCGTTCATTAGTTTAGGTAACAAAATATCCCGCGCTTCCCGAAGTTTGGTGTTTTGTTGGTTAAGGTTCACAACTAAGTTCAAAATTGGTTCTGTTTCCTTTTGAAATTCTTGATAAATCTTTTTAGGCGGAACAGGTAAATAAACCATACCCAAAGCAGACTTTTTAATATGCTGCATTGTTGCCCCATTCGAGAGATTAATAAAGTCAGGAATTTTTTCAAGTAATGAGAAATATAGCCAATTGTGAAAATCTTTGTCAAATGGTTTTACTTTGAAAATATGCTGATTCAAAATAGATTTACCTGAACACCATAGATAAGCTCCAATCGAAGCTGACCAAGCAAACAGAATATCCTTGTTTTCAATAAAGTATTTTTCTGGAATATTTTCTCCGTCATTTCTTGGTGTATCATTCTGTACTCCAGCTTTTAATTCCTTAATTTTAATAATTGGCAATCCTTCATTTTTCCAATCTTCGGGTTTGAAAGGATACCCATTAATATAATCCGCAACTTCGTTGAATGCTTTCTGTGAAAATTTCTCCTCCCTCACAATTTGCTTATACCTCAAAAACGCCTTCTCCTCCAACAACTTTATCCGCTTCAGATTATTCTCTATCAAATCATCATAAGCCGATAAAATGCTGGCGATTTTGCGTTGGATGGGGAGGGGGGGATAGAATGAACTTTGCTCGTAAGCTACATTTCTATTTAA
>JAAYVN010000155.1 GCA_012517155.1 Ignavibacteriales bacterium
CATAACCATTGCCATGGTGTCCAGTTCACAGTAGCGGAGTAAAGCATCCCTGATTTCCTCTCTCATCTGTTGTGATACATCAGAATACTGCAAATACCCATAAGCCGACATAGCGGCGCCGCCGTCGGCAACTTCATCAATATCGCTAAGGAATTCATCCAGTTCTTCGCGGTCGTACCCTTCAAAGAGTTTCGGCAGAGTCCTATAGGGGTCATTATCAAAAACCGGATCAATCCAGATTTTCCTTTCAAAGTTAAGGCTGGGAATCTCGAGATTCTTACCGTATATGGGTTTGCTGTATTTATCACGCAGAAAATCCGAATCCTTAATTATAGCAGGAAGGATTTTCTTAATTGAATTGCTCCCTTTGGCATAAGGAGGGTAGTAGTAATTCCTTACAATTAGAAAAAGATCAATCATATCCCTGGGACCTTTGAGTTTTTCTTTCCCTTCCGTGTGGGAGGTAATTTCCCTTATGAAACCCTGCAGTTCATCCTTGTCAACGGGGTTTTCCGGATCCGTGCACAGCTGGGTATGAATTAAGTTGAGGTAAGTATTCTCATGATTGTGGTAACGGAATATTGACCCATTGTCCACTTCAAGTTGTTTTTTAAGTTCGCGGAGGAATTCATAGTTCGGGAATTTCCCCGGTTCAGTAGAGATATACTGCCCTGCATGGCGGATGCTACCGTTCTTTTCCATAATGTGATGGGAGAACTGGAATGCTATACCTTCATAAGGGCGACGGCCTTTGTTAAAAGGGATAGCCGGTGTGGTTGTTTCAAAATCGATCATGTGTAGTGGCCAGACCCAGGATGCGAGTTCATTTTGAAAGCCGATTTTGTCAAAGAACGGTTCTTCAGTTCCCGCTTTGATACGGTTTATCTGTTCCATTCTGCGCTGATGAGGCGTCAGCCCTATTTCATTTTGTTTCTCTGTTTGGGGTATTATGTCTGATTCATTTATCTTGCTTATAAGATATACACCATTTGTAAGCAATTTATCCATGAGGCCTCTGGTTCCACCATACCAAAGATCAGTCACAAGATTCTTTTCTAGCAGGCTGTCATCGTAATTTGTCTTCGTCTTCCAGCATTCAAGGAACCCGCTTTTAAGCTTTTGCAATTCGGGTTTTCGGTTATTGAATTGGCATGTTTTGCATTCCTTGCTCAACGGGGAAAGCATTTTTTCGTTTCCTGAATATATTTTAGATGCCAGGTTAACGAAATCCTCAAAGGATACAGCACTGCCGTAGTTAGTGGGGACGGGGAAATTATTTATTATTTTATCAACATATTCACTTACATTAATTATTTTAAGAACGGAAGTGTCCAGGTCGCTTTTTTTAAGGCCAGGCTGTACTATCACTTCTTTTGAGTTTTTCCCTTTCCTGATTACTTTAAACATCCTGTTCATTCCGTCAATAGAGCAGGTTTTTGTTTTGTCAACTAGTATAAGAAAGGGGATTAGCGTGAAATCTTTTGTTGTCTCCGCTCTAGACAGGACATATTTCTGGAAGGCAATGTCGTAAAGGTAGGAACTCCACTCAGCGATGACTTTGTCTTCTTTCTTTGTAAGGAACTTTTCATTGTCAC
>JAAYVN010000018.1 GCA_012517155.1 Ignavibacteriales bacterium
GTGGTATTTTATTTGCGGAACACCAAAGCCAAACCAGACCAACAAAGTAAAAGTAGGTTCATTAGTAGCCTGGGAATATCTTCTAGTGGGAAACGATATCGGTCAGTTTGTAGTAAACGGTTTTCAGCCGTCGACCATTGCGGGGCTCAGCGGCGTCGGGGTTTCATTAACCAGTCCGCCGACAACAATTCCATCGGAATCATCAACAGGGAAAGGGTTTGCCTTCGGAGTGGGGGTAGATTTTAGCAGTCCCAAACAGAGAGTAATATTATCATTACCAAGGGGGAATGTACTATTGAAATACGGAGCGAGCGGAGGGTTTGAGGTAAACTTATCGTTATTACAGTATCCACAAAACACGAGTTGCGGGGGGACATCGCCAATCGGATTCAGGAACTGGTATGCCCAAGGGGGAGTAGCGGCATGGTTCAACGGATACATCAGTGTATGGGTGCCAAAGAAAGGAGGAGTATGTGCGATATGCTGCGGGTCATCTGGATATTGTATATACCCGTTTGCCAACATGAGTATTGGGATGGGAGTTCAGGCAGGATTTCCGAATCCATTATGGGCAACAGGCTCTGGGGTGGTTAAAGTAAAAATCGCCAAGTTATTAGACTGGTCAAATTATGTAGATATAAGTTATGGAACGCCGTGCACACCTCAGCCCTTACCCTCAAACCAGACATACGTACAGGAAGATGCAACACAGCAGATCGGGGATATGATAATCAGCATAGATACTCCGCCATCAACAGAGAGATTTGACCCAGGTAAAATAATTGAAGCGAGTCTGGGTTTTACGCCGAACGGGGCATTTGATATACAGGAAAGACAAACAAACGGAACAATGCTAAACAAAACGTTCCAGGTGAGATACTTTGCAAATTTGAATGCGATAGGATCCGCACCGTTAAATCAGACAACCACATCAACGACTCCGACGCAACTGATGGGGCCGCCGGTAAACTACAAGGTGCTGATACCGTTCAATCAGGCGCAGAACAATCAGACGATCACCGCACCTCCGGGTCCGACAATTGTTGTATTAAGGAGTGCAAATCCGAACAATACCGGGAATTATGAGTTTTATATCCAGCGACCATTTAACACGATACCTTACAGAAATCTTGCGGATACGACCTATTATAAATTCACGCTGAGGGCTGAACTCTGGTGGATAAAGCCGGGGACGACGAACGTTTGGGAAAAAGCAAAGACAAACAACGGAAATTTTATAACTGAGACAAGGATGGCATATTTCAGATCGGGAATACTTTCCGGCGCAACAATAATTCCTGTTCATTAGAGGAAGGCGGGAAAATGAAAAAGAAGAGAACAATGAAAACCAAAAGAATAAAACTACTTGGAACAGCAATCGTGATTTTTTGTTTACAAACAATTGTTCCGGGGCAAAGCGAGACGGGTATTTTACAAAAGGATAGTGTTACGCAGAGTGAATTAAACGAAAGCCTAAAGACAAAAATCGGATTAACAGCCCGGACATATTCCGATTCGGTGATAGTGAGGTGGGCAGTATCCAAGCCGGCAATATGGGATATTGCAAAGGTATCCGGATTTATTTTAGAGCGAGCACCTATTTTGCCGAATGGTACATACGGTCAATTTAAGTCCGTTAAAGAAGGGCCATTTAAAATATGGACGGAAGAAGAGTGGGAGGCATACTTTCTGAAAAGAGGAGAGAGGAAAGATACATCTGAAGTGGATTACGATGCACTGGCGTATGTTTTTGGAACAGGGGGGAATGTGTCAGAAGAAACTCCCCAAACCAGAACCGGAAATGAGATTCAGGATCTGAAAGACAAAGCAGGGGATTACAACTGGCAGGTGCTTTTTGCAATGCTCTCAGCCAACAGCAGCAGGGGGGCGGCAGAGGGACTTGGATTAAGATATACTGACAAAGACGTAAAGCAGGGAGAAAGGTATGTTTACAAAATCAAATTAGCCGGTACGTCACCTATATATATAGCAGAAGAAGGCATTCTGGAAGTTAAAGTTGAACCATTTAATCCAGACTTTGCGAGACAAACTTTAGTTGCCCTGGAAAACGAAGGGAGCATTGGAATAAACTGGAAAGCAAACAACGAACTCTCTTTTTATAAAGTATTCCGTTCCGAAGACAACGGAAAAACATTTGAGTCCCTGACAAAAATACCGCTGCTGACAATGCGGAATATTCCGGGAGAGAGTGAACCGATGGAGGGATATCAGGACAGTTCAATAGTGAACTACAAACCTTATATTTACAGGGTTTACGGAACGACCTCATTTGCCGATGAGGTGCCTATCGGTGAAATCAAAGCAATGGGTCGAGACCGAACGCCACCGCCGGCGCCTTTTGTTCCGCAACCGGAAAATATAAGCGACAATGAAGTGAAAGTAAAATGGGACACGGGAGACACTCCACCAAAAGACCTTAAAGGGTTTTATGTGGGGCGGGATACTTCGACCTCCGGAGAATTTAACCGGATCACAGAATTGCTTCCGCCTACAGCAAGGGAATATACTGACCGAGATTTTATACAAGGAGGAGACAATTTTTATCTGGTAGAGGCAATAGATACGGCAGGCAATGTGAGCCGTTCATATCCGGTATATACAGCTTTAAACGACACACTTTCACCGGCGAAACCGGAATGGACAAAGGGGAGTATGGATTCCAACGGGGTGGTCACGCTGATTATCAAACCCAATAAAGAAAAGGATCTGATGGGTTACCGTATTCTCACCTCGAATTCACCCGAACATGAATTCTCATCACTTTTGGAATCATTCGGAGATGATTCCACAGATTACACAAAGATAACTGAGTTTAAGGATAGTGTTTCGTTAGAGACAACCACACCATATATTTACTACCGTGCGACAGCACTTGACAACCGATACAATGAATCGGATTTTTCGGAAATAATTGCAGTAAAAAGACCCGACGTAATTACTCCGGTGACACCTGTAATTATTGATGTGGAGGTTACCGATAAGTCAGTGACACTTTCTTTTGCGCGCAGCACAAGCGAGGATGTAAAATATCAGGTTGCTTACCGAAGAATTCAGGGAGAAGATGATTGGGACAGTCTGGCAGTTTTAGGTTCCGGTGATTCCGTTTTCACAGACAAGAGTGTGAAACCGAATATAATGTATGAATATGCGCTGCTTGCAGCTGACAGTGCGGGACTGCGTTCGCCATTATCATTCCCGGTAAGTGCAAGGCCTTATTATACGGGGATACTCCCAGCGATAAGGAATCTAAAAGTACTTTATGACGGGAATAAAAATGAGACCACGCTTAGCTGGGACTATGACAATCCGGAAGGAGTATATTTTGTAATATACCGTTCATCCGGGGATGTTTTGCCAGGAAGGTATGCAACAGTAAATGAGCAGGAGCCGAGGAATTTTACAGACAGAAATTTAACATCCGGAAAAGAAAATTATATTTATGCAATCAAAGTTTTTGATAATTCCGGAGGTGAATCAATAATGAGTGAAGCGGTAAAGATTAATGTTAAATAAAAATCATTTATTAAGAATATGGGGTGAGAAGAAACTGCACCCGCTTTTGGTTATTGCAATGTTCATTTTACTTTCCGGGAATTCGTTAGCCCAGGTGATTGTGAATCTGCGTCAGCCCCCGCCATTTCAGTTTAAGCTTGAGCACATGTGGAAAGTGACGCTGATAAATCCAACAGGAGGAACGTACAAAGTCTATTTGCGAGGAGAAGCGACCGAATTAAAAGAGGGGCGGATTATTACGGCCACCAGTGCACCCTTTTTGCTAACTCCAGGAGTGAAGAATGTTAATCCAGTTGAACTAGTTCCGATGAAACTGAACATTTCCAACCAAAAGTACAATGATGTAATTCAAAACATTGGAGTGGTGCCGACGGGGGATTACGAAATTTGTGTAACAGTAATTGAAGAAGGGACAGGGGCGGAACTGGGCAAGCAATGTATATCGGCTTCGACACAGAATCTTACGCAGATTGAACTTATTCAACCAGAGGATCGGGTGCGTTTTCTGTCGGGTGCGAATACTGGTGATGATTTTGAGGGGGTGAGAATAGTTCCGGGTTCATTTATAACATTCAGCTGGATGCCTCCATCCCCTTTGCCGGCTGGACTAAAAGCGACTTATGAGATAAGGATTACCGAGATATACGGTAATCAGAGTGCTTATGACGCGCTGTTATCGAATCCCGCTTTTTACGTGAGCAAAAATATTTATTCGAATATCTTTATGTACCCTGTTCAGGGGAGACAATTCGCACCAGGGAGAAGATATGCGTGGAAAGTGACAGCGTACATTAACAACGTTCCGGTTTCGGAGAGTGAATCGAGAGAATTTTCCTATGCCGGGAACCGGGGAGGGGAAGCCGCAACAGAGGAACTCCCGGAGAGAAACCAACAGCTGAACAAAACTTCGCTTTACACAGGTAAATCAGTACTTGTTGCTTCAACAGACAATTCTTTTACTACGGACTGGCTATATAATGACGAAGACGAAAGTGAAACCGAACCATTTCTATTTAAGGGGAATGCGCAACTGAATTTTGAAGCCGGATATAAAAAGCTGCCATTTTCAGAACTGCCGCAAACCCGTTTCAGTGCAGAGTTAAATCCATCAGCAGAGATTTACGGTCTTCCTTTTCTTGCGAATTTTCTATACACAACCGAGCAAGGAACAGAGCGGCAGAGCATCAACAGTTTTTCATTTAGTCTTGATGTTGAGGGGTACAAAGAAAAAATGAGATCGCGTCTAGAGGACAAAGTGACAGAACTTGCCACCGGCTGGGAGAAGATGCTGCTTGGGGTAAATGCATTTGGGATAGGGACAAATTATCCAACGTATACAGACTTCACATTAAGCGGAGTTCCGGTGACAGGCGTCAATTTTGAATTTAATCCAGGAATATTTTATTCAGCATTTGTATTATCGAATAATCAGCGCAGCATAACGAACATTGCTTATCAACGAAGCATTTATGCAGGAAGGCTTGGTATAGGAAACAAAGATGAGAGCCACTTTATCCTAACGGGATTATATGCAAAAGACGACGAGAATTCCATAACGCCACAACCCGAAAACCTTACGCTGACACCAAAAGCCAATTACGTAGTTGGGGCACACACGAGACTAACTTTATTTGACGAGATTCTTGCCATTGAAGGGGAGGGGGATGTGTCGGTGCTAACGCGTGATGTGAGAGATCCGTCACTTGAGAATGAAGTTATTCCTTCATGGATAAAGGGAATACTGGAACCAAGGGTAAGCACATCATTTGATTATTCCTATTCAGGAAAAATGTCCATAAACAATCCCGGGTCCGCCACAAAAGTTTCTTTTGGTATGAGGATGACGGGTCCAGGATATGTTTCCTTAGGGGTTCCAAACCTAAGAAGCGATCTTTTCACATACGAAGCCAAAATTGAACAGGGATTTCTTACAAAGAAAATTTCAGTAGGGGGATTTTTCAGAAGTTCATACGATAACCTGATTGACTGGAAGAGTTCCAGGACCACCACCACAGGGTTCGGAGTAAATCTGGGAGTGAATATTCCCCAGCTTCCTTTCCTTCAGATTTCCTATACCCCCTATGTCCAGAAGAACAACGACACAACAGAAATCCGAAAAGTTGAAAATAAGACCTATCTTTTTTCCGCGATTACAGGATACACATTTCCTATTGAGGGGTTCAATTTTTCAACAATCGTTGCTTATTCGGGGAATGACGCAGTATCACTTACGGGATTTTCCGATTATCACACAAGTTCAATATCGGTAACGGAAGCGATAACATTTGCTTTGCCTATTTCCTTCACTGGGACATGGGGATTAATTAACACGCGCTCACCGCTTGTGGATTCAGATATCAACAATCTCGATTTCAGCTTAAGCGAAACTTTTCTTGATTATCTTACAAACACAGCCGGATATTACATTGCATACGAATGGGGGTTAAACGAAAAAACGGGGATATATCTGAACTCTGCCCTTTCCGTATGGGAGAAAATGAGTATCAATCTGCGGCTTGAGGGGACATCATACAAAGACATCAAAGACGATTCACGAAGCTACAGAGAATTTAAGCTACTTGCCATGCTTAGTGTAAACCTGTAAGAGGAGCGGTTATCAGGTTATTGGATTAAATTTGAAGACTTTAGTATTTTCAGTGATGAAACAGAAAGAAATCCCGAAGAGAATATGAATAAACTCAAAGATCACGAAGTAAAAAACTCCCGGGTTAACTCCGAGAAGGGCGTTATTGAGTTTGAAAAGGACAGTAAGAAAATAAAAAAGGAGAAGGAGATGAAGAAGATTGACTTCAGCGTTGTAAGCCAGGTTTAAAATTATTTTGCGGATGAAGAGTGCGGTTATTACAACGCAAATTATCAAGAGAAACGACATTGAGGTAAGGGGGAGATTGACGATGAAAAAAAAGAGGGATACAGCCAAAGATGCGGCGACAAAGAAAATTTTGAATTTTATGCCGGGGAAGTTCTTTTTTATCAGTTCCAGAATGACTAAAAGCGAAAAGAAAATCATTGGTCCATTGGTGTTGTAACTGAAAATAAAAAACATTATAAAGGTGGCAACGGTGGAGAGATTAAGGAAAAGGAAAAGATTGAAAAACTCTTTTTTATAGTGCTTTGCCAATATAAACAGCCAGATTAAGGCTGAAAGATGTGAAATGAGTATGATATATTCCCGGGACATAAGTATATGATTTTAGTGATCCGTTCACAAAAAGTGAACGGATCGAATTATTGCATTTTAGTTATCAGGAGAACACAACGGAGGGCAGGGATAAGTATATTCCAAGATATAATCTCCGTTGGATATGGTCAGTACATTTCCTCTCTTTTCGATGAAAGTCACCGGACTTTTTCCCAAAGCAAACAATTCCAAAAGGAGTGATTTACTTAAGAGGTGAAACACTTGATTATCATCCACACTTCCGTTTTGCGGAAAGAGAAGGTTCCTTTTTTCTCCTAAAATATAAATGTTTCCATTTATAATCTGAAACATAACATATTTATCAGATTCAGGCAAGAGAGAAGCAAGTTGATCTGTCCGGAAAGGAAGGAATTGGGTCGCACTTCCGAATAAAAGATTTGCCTCTTCTTTAGTAATAATCTTTCCGACAAGGTTGTTTTGCGAAAGGATTTGGACGGATGACAAAAGAAAGAGGACAATAATTAATGTTGCTTGAATTAAATTTTTCATAGATATCTCCATATTTATTATTAGATTTGTGTTAATTAAATGAGTAATGATATACAGTGAATAAGACATATATCATTTCTGCTTATAAATATTAAAAAAAAATTAAAAACATCAATTTTTTTGGAATATTTTGAAAAAATATTTAGGAAGAGTAAAAATGAGAGCGATAATACTTTTTCTGTTTTTTGCAGGGAGCGGGATAATGCGCGGGCAGCTTGTTTATACTGTGGATTATCAAAGTCAGGCTGATGTTAAGGTGTTTGTGGTAAAGTATGAGAGTCAGGCAGATTTGAAGGTTTTCAAGGTAAAGTATAAAAGTCAAGCAGGAAAGAATGACGGGAGGTGGTTCTGGGTGGACTACGAGAGTCAGGCGGAGAAGAAGCTATATTTTGTTGAGTATGAAAGTCAGGCAGACATAAAGATATTTTTTGTAAAATACGAGAGTCAGGCAGGATGGAGGAACAAGAAGAAAATGCATTTGATGTATTGAAGAGATAAAAAGATAAAAAGATAAAAGGTTAAAAGGTTAAAAGATTAAAAGGTTAAAAGGGAATTCGACACGTTGAAATGTATGGGTGTATGAATGAATGACTGAATGGATGAATGACTGAATGGATGAATGACTGAATGGATGAATGACTGAATGGGTGAATGACTGAATGGGTGAATGACTGAATGGATGAATGACTGAATGGGTGAATGACTGAATGGGTGAATGACTGAATGGGTGAATGACTGAATGGATGAATGACTGAATGGG
The DNA here is from genome assembly GCA_012517155.1 of Ignavibacteriales bacterium. Classification (GTDB taxonomy): domain Bacteria; phylum Bacteroidota; class Ignavibacteria; order Ignavibacteriales; family Ignavibacteriaceae; genus JAAYVN01. The sequence continues at coordinate 8,007 of JAAYVN010000018.1, forward strand.
TGAATGACTGAATGGATGAATGACGGAATGGATGAATGACTGAATGGGTGAATGACTGAATGGATGAATGGATTCCGCCCCGGCGGAGGATGAATTTCGACACAGAAGGGGAAAAGAGGGAATATACTTAATCTGAAGAGGAAAGAATAATCCCTCAATAGTAATCAGTTATTAGTAAAAAGTAAGGTCGTTTTGGAAAACCTGCGAAATTGGAAAGTTTTTTAGGAAATATAGAAATTGCCACGCCCAAGCGCCCAAAATTTTGCCGGTTTCAACAATTTTTCTATAACTATGAAAAATGACACTCCCCATTAAACTGCAAAGTGTTAAATTTGAAGTGTCTGTATAATAAATCAGAAAAACTAAATGGAAAGCCGGAATAACAAAGGATTGCATATCGCGAAATGGTGGGAGACCACTAAGAATAACAAGATACTCTGTACTTTGTGTCCGCGATACTGCACAATCGGCGAGGGGCAGAATGGGTTTTGTTATGTGCGGAAGAATATAGAGGGGGTGCTTTATACGCTTGCCTATAACCGTCCGACCGGATTTGCAGAAGACCCAATCGAAAAAAAACCACTGAATCACTTTCTTCCGGGATCTTCTATCTTAAGTTTCGGTACTGCGGGGTGTAATCTGGGGTGTAAGTTTTGTCAGAACTGGACGTCTACGAAAGCGAAAATCGACGGGTATCACTCGGTCTATGCGAGCGCAGAGGAGATAGTGAGTTTGGCTGAGAGGGAAAATATTCCTTCTATAGCATTTACTTATAACGATCCGGTTATATTCGGGGAGTTTGTGATTGATGTTTCAAAACTTGCAAGGGAAAGGGGGATAAAAACAGTAATGGTGACTGCCGGATATATTGACAGGCTTGCACGTAAGGAAGTGTTTAAGAATATTGACGCTGCGAATGTGGATCTGAAAGCATTTTCGGAGATGTTTTATCATAAGCTGACTTTATCTCACTTAAAGGATGTTCTGGATACGCTGTTGTGGTTAAAGAGGGAAACAAACGTATGGCTTGAGATAACGACTTTATTGATTCCAGGCGAGAATGATTCGGAGGAAGAGATAAAACAACTTAGTGACTGGATTGTTGATAATATGGGGGATGGGGTTCCGCTA
>JAAYVN010000019.1 GCA_012517155.1 Ignavibacteriales bacterium
GATACGGGGCATTCTACTAATGGTCGAGCTAATCCTATTGGTATTCCTTATTTATACGTAGCCTCTGATGCTAAAACCGCAATAGCCGAGTTGCGTCCTAACAAAGGAGAAAAACTAACCGTTGCAAAATTTATAGTAATGGAGGATATGAAATTCGCAGATCTTTGTGACCCGAAGGTTTCAATTAGTCCTTTTCAATTAAATGATGATAATGAACTGGAACAAATATACAAAAACCGACCTTTCTTAGTACGTTTAAGCGAAGAGCTTTCCAAACCTATAATTCCAGATGATTCGAAACTGGAGTATCTCCCCACACAGTATCTTTGTGAATTAGTCAAGCAATTTGGATATAATGGAATTATTTATAAGAGTTCCGTATCCAAGGGTAAAAATTTAGTAATCTTTAACGATGAAAAGTTACAATGTATTGAGTGTGATGAATACAGGATTACTGATACTGAAGTTATGTCTGAAAAGATAAAATGACTTAATTTTCTTTCTTAATCTTCTTGTTGATTAATTACTAAAATTGTTATTAATAATATTTAAATAGTAGTTCTCCTCATTCCCTTTAAACCCACCCTCGGGTAAAAGTCGAAATTATTTTGGCATTTATCCCTTCAATATTTATGTTAGTTATCTAATAGATTCAAAGGATATCACAACCAAATTGGCAGAAGCTTTTTGCCGAATTGCTGTTGAATTTAATACCTAAAATACCACCCTGAAAGAAAAGCAGGAAAATTTGCAGGTTATCTCCCTTTTGTGGCATAAATTATTATTTGATGGTTATTTGATAAAATTTAAAACAGAATTCAATAAACGGTTGAAACCGTTCGGAAATATTACGGATTTTCGAATCCCATAGCTAAAGCTATGGGCTAATGATATCAATTGCAGATGGTGATCCGTTTGCTGATATGCCCCTGCAAACTCTCGCCGAACCAGAACAGGTAAAAAAAAGAATATTGCGCGGCGAATGGTGTAAAGACACGCCACCTTGTCCCTCCGCCTTTGGTGGATCGTCGGGAGGCGTGTCTCCATTACCGTCATTCGCCGCAGCGGATTAATGACAACTCCGACTGAGTCGGAATGACCACCTAATGACTACTCCGACTGAGTCGGAATGACTATAAATGACCATTAATGACGGCGCAGCCAAATGACTGTTTACTCTTTACTAATCACTCTTCTTTGACCTTGGACTTTCGTCCCGTTACAAACGTTACAAACGTTATGGACGTTACAAACGACTTAATGACCATTAATGACAGCGAAGCGTAATGACCATTAATGCCGGCGCAGCCAACTTAACAAATCAACAAATCAACCTTTTTCTTTTATCCGTGAAAATCCACCGCCGCTGGCGGATTCGACCAGTCACCAGTCACTAGTCACCCGTCACCCCAATTCTACGAATCCTGATTCTGACGGATTCCTCTTGCTTATAATTGTAACCGTCTGAACTTGGTTGCTGTAGATGGTAAATTAAAACTTACTGATGTCGCCTCCACAGAACAATTATTCCGATTTACATCCCACCGGATCCCCCCGTTAAAATTAATTATAGTTTAGTATTATAAAACTATTAGCCTGCCGCCGGGTGCTTCGGTTTTCAACCCCCTTATTGTCCCAATTATTATTCGATTGAAGAACTCATTTAAAAACATTATTTTTGTATTTTAATATTTTTAGTTTTGTAATGAACCTTCTCGAAGATACCATAGCCGCTATTGCGACCCCTTATGGAGTCGGCGCAATTTCCGTTATTAGAATAAGCGGACCGGCTTCTATTGCCATAACCGACACTGTTTTTGCCGCTTCTTCTCAAAAAAAACTGGCGGAAGCCCCCTCTCATACTATCCATTACGGTAATATTATCGACCGGAATGGCGATGTCCTCGATGATGTTCTTGTTTCTGTCTTTAAAGCTCCGCATAGTTTTACCGGAGAGGAATCCGTCGAGATTAGTACCCACGGAAATCCTTTGATTTGCCAAAATCTCCTTTCATTGCTTACAGAAAAGGGAGCAAGATTGGCTGAACCGGGCGAGTTTACCCGACGCGCTTATATAAACGGCAGATTGGATCTCGCTCAGGCCGAAGCTGTCGCCGCCGTTATTTCTGCCCGTACTGATGCTTCCTTGAAGGGTGCCCGAAATCAACTGGACGGACTCTTGTCTCGCGAAGTTGCCGCTCTGCGCGATAAACTCGTTAATTCTGCATCCCTTGTTGAACTTGAACTCGACTTCGCCGAGGAAGATCTTGAATTCGTTGATAAAACCGGTCTCACTGCACTGATTTCCGAAATCGTAAACAGCCTCGATAACCTGCTGAAAACTTACCGCTTTGGAAAGGTCCTCCGGGAGGGGATTAATGTTGCAATTGTCGGGAAACCAAATGTCGGCAAATCTTCTCTCCTTAATTATTTAGTTAAAGAGTATCGCGCTATCGTTAGCGAAATCCCCGGTACTACCCGCGATATCATCCGCGAAGAAGTTACTATCGATGGTTATCTCTACATTTTTCACGATACCGCCGGCATTAGAGATTCTGCCGATGTCATTGAACTCGAGGGCGTTCGTAGAAGTAGAAGCGCAATTGCCGATGCTGACTTGATTCTCTTTTTAAGCGATGTCACCCAAGGTATAGATAAATCCCTCTTTGATGAACTGATTGCTTTGGGCGACTCTGGCAAAATTGTCTCGGTTATTAATAAAGTGGATATACATCCTCAGCACAAGGTAACCGGGGATGTTTATATTTCTGCAAAAACAGGCGTGGGTATCGCTGATTTGTTCCGGATTCTTCGAGAAAAAGCTGTTGGTTCTTCCGTATATACTGAAAAAAACGCTCTCGTTTCCTCTTTGCGTCACTTTAATGCTCTGTCGGAAGCAAAAAATCATCTTTTGAACTCTCTCGATTCTGTTTCGGCTCACCTGAGCGGAGAGTTTCAGGCCGTAGACCTCAGACGAGCGGTAAATTCCCTCAGCGAAGTGATCGGCGAGGTTACCTCGGATGATATTCTTAATAATATTTTTCAAAAATTCTGTATCGGTAAGTAATCTCTTATCAAAGGCATTTATATGAAACGTTATATAGTAATGAAAAATTGGATCCCGGATGATTTGCCCCTCTTTTTGCTTAAAAAGGGAGATGAGGTTAACATAGTTAAAAATAAAAAAAGTGACTGGAAGGGGTGGCTCTTTTGTAAATTGGGCGAAAATACCGGCTGGGTACCCGATTCTATTATCCAAATGACCCCCCCCTCTAAAGGAATTATTTTGGAGGACTATTCCTCTAAAGAACTCCGCGTTAGGGTAGGGGAGCCCGTTATTGAAATTAAACGGATCGCTGGCTGGATGTGGTGTATTCAGGAAAGAACTGTCGAGGTTGGCTGGCTCCCCCTGAATATCCTCGTCGAATATGAAAAGGTCCCCGATGAGGCGCAGTTCCTGTTATCTAAAATTGTTTCACGTGAAACATCCGCTAAATCCCGCCTCCGCCCCCTGGAAAAACGGGATGCCCAGAAAATTTATAGAATCCTTAAGGATGTCGAGGTTCGCCGCTTCCTTGCTGAACTCCCTAATCCTTATAAACCCGAGGACGCAAAACAGTTTATTAATTTCGCACAGGAATGGTACAATAATAAAACCGCTTTCCATTTCGCTATTACTACCGACGAAAATGATGAATTAATCGGCGTTATTGGCATTAGAATAGACGAAAAAAGACAAGATATCGGACATATCGGCTTTTGGCTTGAAAAAAAACACTGGAATAAAGGATTTACTCGCAAATCTATCACCGATATGCTCGATTTTGCCTTCTGTAAACTTAAACTTAACTTTATTCGCGGCGAGGTCTTCGACTCCAATTTCTCTTCTAAAAGACTCCTGATCTCTAACGGCTTTTCTCTGATCGGTATCTCCAGCAAACCTCTTTCTAATTCCATTATCTGTGAACCCGTCTTTTTGTACGAAAAAAAGAACGATTTCGCTGAAGGTTGCGTTTCACGTGAAACACATGATTAGTATAAAGGTGATTATTGAATTTTGACATAATTGTTGTTGGCGGAGGACACGCCGGCATCGAGGCCGCTTGCGCCGCTTCGAAAATGGGTCTTTCTGTCGGATTTTTCTCCATGGATAAATACGCCTTGGGCAGACTCTCTTGTAATCCCGCTATCGGCGGTTCCGCAAAAGGGCATTTGGTTAAGGAAATTGACGCCCTCGGCGGCGTGATGGGGGAGATCGCTGACCGCTCAGGTATCCAGTTCCGCCTCCTCAATCGCTCCAAAGGTCCCGCCGTCTGGGCTTCCCGTAGCCAGAACGATCGCATTATCTACTCCCAAATTGCCCTTGAAGTGGTTGAAAGACACCCCAACATCACCATTATCGAAAAAGGTGTTACCGGAATTGTCACAGAAGGGGATAGGGTCTCCGGAATTGTTGCCTCTGATGGCTCTTTTTCTTCTGCAAATGCAGTTGTTCTCTGTTCAGGTACCTTCCTCAATGGCCTTATGCATACTGGACATACTCAGACTTCCGGCGGCAGATTTGGCGAAAAACCCGCTATCGGTGTTACGGAATCTCTCACATCCCTTGGCTTTATTGCTGGCAGACTTAAAACTGGCACCCCCCCGCGCCTTAATAAAAATACTATCGACTGGTCTCAGCTTCTGGAACAACCGGGTGACGAAAACCCTCAGCCATTTTCCTTTAGAACTGATAAAAGTAATTTTCCCATTCTTCCTCAATTGTCCTGCTATATTACCTATACCGATCCCGATGTGCATAAAATTCTGGAAAAGGGTTTCGCTGATTCCCCACTTTTTACCGGACTTATCAAAGGCGTTGGTCCCCGTTATTGCCCCTCAATTGAGGATAAAATCGTTCGCTTTGCTGATAAAACTAAACACCAGCTCTTCCTTGAGCCGGAAGGACTGGATTCCGACCTCATCTATCTGAACGGCTTCTCTTCCTCTCTCCCCGCAGATATCCAATTTGAAGCCGTCCGCAAACTCCCCGGACTTCAGAACGTCGAAATGGTCCGCCCCGGTTACGCCGTTGAGTACGATTATTTTCCCCCTCACCAGGTCGACTCTACCCTCGAAACTAAACGGATTGGCGGTCTCTACTTCGCCGGACAGGTTAACGGTACCTCGGGCTATGAGGAAGCTGCCGCTCAGGGTCTCGTCGCCGGTATTAATGCCGCTCTCAAAATTCTCGGCAGGGGAGAGTTCGCACTTAAACGTAGCGATGCTTATATCGGCGTCCTGATTGACGATCTGGTTACTAAATCTACCGATGAACCTTATAGAATGTTTACCTCCCGCGCCGAACACCGCCTCCTGCTTAGACAGGATAACGCCTATACCCGCCTTGCTCACTTTGGGTTTGACTTCGGACTTATTTCACAAGAGGAAAATAATATATTTGATAAACATAAAACTCTCTTTTATCGCGGCGTTTCTTTTGCCGGGTCTTTCAGACTCCCTCCCGCAACCATTAACCCCCTCCTCCTCGAAAAGGGATCCTCTCCCGTCTCCTCATCCGAGCCTCTTTCTAAATTATGCAAACGCCCCGACGTTAATCTGGTGGAACTTCTCGCTTTCGTTGACCCGAACGACTTCCCCGAAATTACCGGGATTATACAAACCCCCGATTTGATTACCCAAATCGAAACCCACCTGAAATATGAGGGGTATATTAAACGCCAGCAGGAGGCAATTGATAAACTCGGTAAGTATGAAGATCTTAAAATACCACTTGATTTTGATTATCTCGGCTTAAAAGCCCTTTCCACTGAAGGACGGGAAAAACTTAACAGTGTTAAACCTCGTTCTGTCGGCCAGGCATCTAGAATTTCGGGCGTTACCCCTTCAGATATTTCAATTTTATTGGTATATTTGAAACGTTAATTTTTTAATTTCTAGGTAATTAAATGGCAAACCACTACGACGAATATCTAAAACAAATTACCTCCTTCTACTGGGAAAATGGTATGAATCCCGATATGGGACAAATGGAGAAATTAGCTGAATTTGCTACCCTTCTGGTCGCAAAAAACGAATCTGTTAACCTGATTTCGCGCAAAGATATTAACTCCGTTATCGAAAACCATATCTTCATTTCTTCTCTTATTTCACGCCATGTCCCCGAAAAATGCCATCGCTTTATTGATATTGGCACTGGCGGTGGTCTCCCCGGCATCCCCCTTGCTATTATGAAACCTGAACTCAAAGGTGTTCTCGTTGACTCAATCGGTAAAAAAATAGATGCAGTAAAGGGTTTTATTGATAAATTAATGCTTACTAACGTTACCGCCGAACATGCCCGCGTTGAAAACGAAGACTTTATTTCTAAATATAAAGGCAAGTTCGACTTAATTATCAGCCGCGCTACCGTTCCCCTGATCGTCCTTATCCGGTATGCTTTCCCTCTTATTGGGGATAAGGGAACTCTCCTCTCTCTTAAGGGCGGCGATCTTTCTAAGGAGTTCCAAAAAGCTGAAATAGGCTATAAATCCTTCATTAAAAAAAGTACTACCTTTGAACTACACTATAAACCCTCTAATATCCGAAACTCTAAAGAGAAAAAGCTCATCTTTCTGGAGATTGTTAAATGATTTCTGCTTCCCATAAAAACCAGGCCCTTTTTAACGAAATTTCTAACCTCACCACCGAACAACGTAATCCCGCATCAATGGAAATTGATGCTAAAAGCACGGAGGAAATTGTCCGCATAATTAACGACGAGGATAAACTCATCGCCTTCGCCGTGGAAAAGGAAATTCCCTATATCCGCGATGCCGTCGATGTTATCGTTTCCGCAATTAAAAATGGTGGCAGACTCCTCTACTTCGGCGCTGGCACCAGTGGAAGACTCGGCGTCGTCGACGCTTCCGAATGCCCACCAACTTTTGGAACCCCCTTCGGATTGATCGAAGGCTACATCGCCGGTGGTAAAGAAGCTATGTTTCGTGCTCAGGAAGGCGCTGAGGATTATGAGGAAATTGGCGCAAAAGATGTTCTCGCCGCTAAAGTCTCCCGGCTTGATGTAGTCTGCGGTATCGCCGCTAGCAGAAGAACCCCCTATGTCGTCGGCGCAGTTAAGAAAGCTAAAGAAATCGGCGCCCACACTCTCTATGTCACTACTAACCCTAGGGAAAATTTCGATATTAAAGAGGTTGATATCGCTATCTGCCCCTACGTCGGCCCCGAAGTTATCATGGGCTCCACTAGAATGAAAAGCGGTACCGCCCAGAAACTCGTACTTAATATGCTTACTACCGCCGCAATGGTCAGATTGGGCAAGGTTTATGAAAATATGATGATAGACCTCCAGATGACCAACAAAAAGCTCGTAGAACGCTCTAAACGCATTGTGATGACTATTACCGGTATCTCTTACGATGAAGCCGGCTCTTGGCTCGAAAAAGCCGGGGGTCACGTCAAAACCGCTCTCGTTATGATTAAAGCTGGCGTTACTAAGGAAGAAGCCCAAAAACGTCTGGACCTTGCAGATGGCTTCGTTAGAAAAGCTATTGAATTAAAAAACACTTAGTTGAATCGCAGATTTCCTTTACTGTTTTTCCTGGCTCTTCTCCTGTCAGGATCCTCGTTCCCCCAAATTCAGGATAAGGAAGATTTCAAATCCTTTCTCGGTGATGCCCTCATCGCTCCGGCTCATTTTGACTCAAAAGATTTCATTCCCCTGGGTGTATCCCTCGCAGCTATATCCGGCTCATACTTCCTCGATCATCAGATAAAAACCCTCTCTCAAAACAATCGCACCCCGACTGCCGATAAAATATTCGCCGCTGATAAATATTTTGTCGAAATTGCCGCCTCTCTTTCCGCCCTTACGTATTTCTACGGACTTGCTGCAGAAAACTATAAAACCCGGAGACTCGGATTAAAACTCGCCGAAGCTTTCCTCCTGCAGGCAACAGCTATGGTCTCGCTTAAATTCCTCGTCGGTAGGGAACGCCCGGCTTCCGGTACTTCAAATGACTCCTTTAATCCGTTTAACACCTCCTGGGCTTTTACTTCCTTCCCCTCTGGTCATACCTCAACCGCATTTGCCCTCGCCTCCGTTATTGCTAACGATACCGACCAAATCGGCTGGAAAATAACTGCCTGGTCATTAGCTTCCGCTATTGGCTTTTCTCGTATATATAATAATGAACATTGGCTTTCTGATGTGGTTGCTGGCGCTTTGATAGGCTATTTCGCTGGCGAATTTGTCTCCGCACACAAATCTAATAATCAATCACCCCGGGTACAAATCATCCCAATCCCCCTGTCCGTCTCTATCCCCCTCAATTAAATCCCCTCCTTACCCCCTTCTCCCTTCGTTGTGAATACGTGGTGAATACGTACTGAATACGTACTAAAGCCGTGGTGAATACGTACTGAATACGTACTGAATACGTACTTGACTCGATTTAACCCTCTTTTCAATTCCCCGCACTTCTTTTCCCCTGCGGCAGTTATTCTTTCCGGCTTCTTTCATGTATGAATCCCCAACTCTGTTTTGCACTTAATCCGACAATCTTGTCTATCGAAAGAAAATTTCAAAAATAACAAATTTTCCTTAAAATAAACTCCCATCTGAGTTTATATATCAATAAAATAATTAAACGCAATTCGTTTATTAAAAAGGAGGGTTTGCCCAAAACTACCGTTTTTTTTCTAAAAAAAACTCCACAATCTCCTTTATTACTTCCTCCGGCTTCTCAAACTGAATAAAATGCCCGCATTGTTCTAACAACACCAACCTGGAGTTCTTTATCTCCGCAGCCCCTTTTCTTGCTACTTCCTCTGTTGTCAGACTCTTGTGTATGTACTTGTTCGGAATCATATAATCATTTTTTCCAAAAAGTATCAGCGTCGGACATTTCAAATTCTTTAACGAATTAAACACGGGATCTTTTATTAACCCCAGCGCCGAATTATATACAACCTGCGCATAGTCTCTGAACCCGGGTAGCGTTTTCATTAAAAACGTGTCCGCCACCATCTTTTTTACATCTTCTGTCATACGGTAAAAGTTCCCCCCCCAGCTTTGCTCTATCTGCTCCTTGTTCGCCTCAAGTATCATTTTGACAGAACTGTACTTCTTTATTAACAAGTTATCCAGAAATGAAAAGGTCTCGAACCCTGCTGGTGCCAGTAATGTCAGACTATTAATCAGCCCCGGATGCCTCAGAGCTGTTGAGATACTTATCTGCCCCCCCATTGAATGACCAACCAGATTTAACCTCCCGCAGTTTAACCCCCTTATAAACCTTTCTAATGCATCCACATAAAAAGAGATTGTGCCGGGATGCTCCCCCCCGGAGGACTTCCCGTATCCCGGCAAATCAATTGCTATACACCTGTAAATTTTACTTAATTCCGGAATCACTTTATCCCATGCCGGTATGTAACTCATCAGACCATGTATGAATAAAAGCACTTCCCCTTCTTTTGCTCCTTCATCACGGTAAGCAATAAAAAGATCTTTCCCTAAATCTAAGGTCCTGACCTCATACCCATATTCTAATTCCGGAAACTGCCCCCTCATTTTACAAAATCCAATATGGCTTTGGTAAATTCCTCTTTTTGTAATGCCGCTTTGCCAATACCTCTTGCTCCCCCCGTTATAATAGCCACTTTGTTTTCTAATCTTTTTATTGTTAAACCTTTCTGTTTTTACTGTTTGAAATTTTTAAAACGATCCCGTCAAATAATCTCTCTCTGTCTCGCTCATTGCAATTTAACTATTTTCTTCCTTTCTTTTGCCCATTCCTTCATGAACTTCCTGTTGTACTTTTCCATCAGCAAATAGAATGCTTCCATCTCGGATATCCGCTGTTTTAATACCTTCTCTTCATTATTCTTTATCCTGATTACCTTCTCTTTAATTTGCTGGGCTATACGGGTATTGTTCTTTATTAGTTCGCTCTGATTCCTGAATGCATTTACAAATATGTCTGGCTCCGCCTCATAAAAATCGCTTCGGTTGTCTTCGGGAAACCAGACTTTCCTAACTAACTTTCTGTCGTACAACCGTTTTAATGTCTGACTTACCGGTCCTTTGGTCCTCCCCAGTTCTTTAGATATCTGGGTCAGCGAAAGAGGTTCCTTGGAATATATCAATAGCGCAATAATATGCCCCATTAGCTTATTCAATCCAAATGATTTATAAGCGTCTCCTAATCTCTGTATTATCTCTTTCTTTATCTTTTCTTCTTGTGTACTCAATGTTTACTCGTATTTCTTTATTATCACCGCTGATGCCTCTCCGCCGCCGATACACAAGGTTGCAAGTCCGTATTGTGAACCTCTTCTTAGCATTTCATGTATCAATGTTACCGCTATTCTGGCTCCGCTCGCCCCAATTGGGTGTCCCAAAGCTATTGCCCCGCCGTTTACATTTACTTTATCTGGTGTTAAACCAAGCAATTTGTTCACTGCCAGGGAAACTACCGCAAATGCTTCATTTATTTCGAATAAATCAATATCACCCAAAGACATATTCGCTTTTTTGAGTACTTTGTTTATTGCATCCGCCGGCGCTGTGGTGAATTCTATGGGTGCTTTCGCAGCTGAACTCTGCGCAACCATCTCCACCATCGGTTTAAGACCAAGTTCCTTTGCTTTCTCTTCGCTCATTAACAACACCGCCGCAGCTCCGTCATTTAGTTTTGATGCATTAGCCGCAGTCACCACCCCGCTCTTGTCAAATGCCGTTCTTAAAGTTGGAATCTTTTCAAAATTTACTCTTTCCGGTTCTTCATCTTTCATAATAACTGTCTCACCCGATTTGCTTTTTATTTTTACCGGAACAATCTCCGCTTCAAACTTGCCGGATTTCTGTGCCTCAATTGCCCTTTTGTAGGATTCTGTTGCGAAGGCATCCAATTCCTCTCTTGTCATTGAAAAATCTTTAGCGCAGGCTTCTGCACATAGTCCCATATGAATATTGTTATAAACATCCGTTAGTCCGTCAAGTATTATCGAGTCCTGCAGCACCCCATTCCCTAACCTGTACCCGTTTCTTGCGTTTGAAAGCAGATATGGTGCGTTGGTCATGCTCTCCATCCCCCCGGCAATTATTATTTCTGCATCGCCCATTGCAATAGCTTGCTGAGCCAGCATTATTGCTTTAAGCCCGCTGCCGCACATCTTGTTTATTGTTAGCGCCTCTGTCTTTACCGGAAGCCCGGCATATATTGCTGCCTGCCTTGCCGGTGCTTGCCCCTGCCCGGCGGATAGCACATTCCCCAGGATAACTTCATCTACCAGCTCAGGATTAATTTGGGTTTCTTCAAGTAGTGCCTTAATTGCCGTGCTTCCAAGTTGGGGTGCGGTTACTCCGCTTAATACACCGTTAAATGAACCAACCGGGGTTCTCTTTGCCGCTGCGATTATAACTTTCTTCATTCAATTCCTTTGGATATATGTTTTAAAATTTTGAAACGATTAAAACACTACTAACATAGCGAAAAAGATTTACATGACAAAATGCTTTTAAAGTCCGGAGATGAGATTTTTTATGTCCCGTGGGAGTTCGGAGTCAAATCTGAGCGTTTTTTTTGTTGCCGGGTGAATAAATCCAAGCGTTTTCGCATGCAATGCTTGTCGCTGCATTCCCTCGAGAAGATTATCTATCCGGCTTTTTATCTTCGGTAACGTATGCCCCGCCAAAATACTCCTTCCTCCATAAACCGGATCTCCGAATATTGGATGATTAATTGCCGCAAGGTGTACACGGATTTGATGAGTCCTGCCGGTCTTGAGATTTAACTTTAGTAGCGACGCAAATTCATATTCCTCAATCACTTCATACATCGTGAGGGCTGTTTTTCCTTCATCTTCTGTTGTATGAGTAAATTTCTTTCTGTCCGTTTTCGATCTGACTATATTATATGCTATTTCCCCTTTGTGTTGCTTTAATCTTCCCCAAACTACCGCTTGATATTCTCTCTCTATAGTATGCCGGCTGAACTGCTTCGCTAACTGCGCATGTGTATTCTCATCTTTTGCAACTATAAGAAGCCCCGAAGTCTCTTTGTCTATCCTGTGAACTATCCCCGGCCTGATTAATGGGTCGTTTAATCCGCTTAATTTATTGGTGTGGTGAAGTAGCGCATTTACTAGCGTCCCGGTGTAATTTGAATATGCTGGATGCGCCACCATTCCTGCCGGCTTGTTTACTACTAGCAGAAAATCATCTTCATATATGATGTCCAGCGGGATGTCTTCCGCTTCCGCTTTTTCGGGTCTCGGCGAGATGGGAATTGTTATATTAACTATATCATTTGGAAGAATTTTGTAATTTGCCTTCGTCGGCACTCCGTTTACTAGCACAAGCCCGGCTTGTATTAGTTTCTGGACTCTTGTTCTTGTTGCGTTCTCTAAAGAATTGGTTAAATAAATATCTATTCTTTCTTTAGTCTTGGCGGGCGGAACCTCAATCCTTATTTTCTTTTCCGTTATCAGCTTGCTCATTAGTCATGCTCTGCTGCTCATAAATACCAACTTCCGAAACCGCTTCTGTCCCCTGGACAACTTCTTCTTTCTTTTCATGCTTTTTATAAAACAAAACTAGCGCAAGCACTCCTATTGATACCGCCATATCCGCAACATTGAAGATTGGCCAACGGTCATACGTCCTGCCCAATATTTCAAAATCAAAGAAATCAATATCAAAAAAGTCTACCACCTTCCCGTAAAACAAAGGGGCGTATCCGTAAAATACTCCATAGAACACTCTGTCTATGAAGTTACCTATCGCACCTCCAAGTATTAAAGCAAGCGAGAAACGAAGACTGAATCCCTGCTGTCGAACTGTGTAAAGATAAACAAACAACCCGATGCTCGCTACTACCGAGAATATCGATACCCATAATTTTACGTCGTCCCCTAAATCCACCCCGAATGCCATTCCCGGATTCTCTACAAACGTGATCTTAAAGAAATCCCCTATCAGAGGAATGCTGTCGCCATATAGCATCCCGCTGAATTCTGTGTTAAGAAATGGAATCGAAAAACCCTTTACGAATATCTTAGAGAGTTGGTCTAATAATACTATTCCTAATGTCCAGTATAAAATCCTCAATACTTGCCTCTATTTCTTCTTCTCTTGCCTCATTTTTATTGGCACGCACAACTGACTGTGTGGAACGGCTTCTAATCTTGCTTTGGGGATAAGCGGACATGTTGGACACAAATGCTGTGGCTCTTCTATACATTCTATACATATTCCGTATGTGCCAGCATCTATTCTCTTTAATGCATCTTCCAGATAACCAAGAAATTTATTCTCTCTCTGCGCATATAAGAAAGTCTTCTCTCTTTCCATTGCATCCGTCCCTTGCTCAGCCATGTGTAAGGAGTACGGAGAGTTCTCGTTTATATATACCCCCGTTGTTGGATCTAACATCTGCTCCTTTAGGTTTTGCAGTTGTTCAAGTATCTCTTTCTTCTTGTTTAATATTATCGCTCTGAAATGCTCTAGTTCCTCTTTGCTGTACCCTTTTATCTTTAAAATCGGTTTTGGTGTTTCCACTTGTTGCCTCTCTACCGTAACCTTTGTTTTTTTGGCAACTTTTGTCTTAACTGCTTTTTTGGGCTCTGCAACTTTTTTTGTCGCTTTCTTTACTGCTTGCTTGACAACTTTAATCTCTTTCTTTTTCACTGTTTTCTTTTCTACTGCTTTCTGTTTCTTTTCTGGTATTGCTTTCTTTTTTGCAACCGCTTTGGTCTTTAGCTTAGTCTGTGGTTTCGCAACTGTTTTTGTCTTGGTTGACACCGCCCCCTTCTTTAATGTTGGGTTCTTTGCCTTTGCTTTTGTGACAGTGACTTTCTTTGTTGTTGTTTTTTTTGTTTTTGTTGCAGCCATTTTCGACTCCTCTAACTATTTTTACCAATTTGAATTACACACTTAAATTCGTTAATTTTCCACTCCTGTTCAAACGTCCCTTTTATATCCTCTCCACTTAATGAGTCTGCTAGAGTTTCGGTTGCAATATAATCTTTAAAATTGAATATTGCACCAGAAAACTGTTCTGAATCACTCGAAAAACTTATTTTTATTCTGTCCGTTACATCAAATCCTGCGTCTTTACGCATGTTTTGTACTCTGTTTACAAATTCTCTTGCTAATCCTTCATTAATTAGCATCTCGGTTAATTCTGTGTCTAATGCTACCGTAACGCCTTCTTCTGTTTCTACAACCCACCCCTCTATTTGGTTGCTTATTATCTCTACATCCTCTTTCGTAACTTCAAGTTCGGATTCTCCAATGGTCACTTTGATTCCGTCCCCCCTCTCAAGCAGTGATATTTGCTCGTTTGTTAATCCCTTTATGGCATTTGCTATCGGGTTTACTATCTTTCCGAATTTTGGCCCAATCGATTTGAAGTTTGGTTTTGCGGTCTTCTTCACTATCGTTTCTGCATCATCAAGCACTACCATCTCCTTGATGTTTAATTCATCAAGTATTATATCCTGCATTTCCTTTAGCGCGTTTCTTCTGGATGCTTCAACTACTACCATCATCTTTTTTAGCGGCTGGCGGATCTTTAGGTTTATTTTTGCTCTCATGAATCGCCCTAAATAAACAACCCTTTGAGCCACTTCCATTTTTTCTTCAAGTTTGTCGTCAATATAACTCGCTTCGGGAAAATAGGATAAGTGTACTGAATCAAACTCCTCTGCCTTTGTTTCCTTGTTCAGGTTTAAGTATATCTCTTCAGATATATACGGCGCAAATGGAGATGTTAATTTGGCAACCTTTATCAGACACTCATATAAGGTCTGATAAGCCGATAGCTTGGCTGTGTTCATTTCCGATTTCCAGAATCTCCTCCTCGAACGCCTTACATACCAGTTTGAAAGATGATCTATGGTAAATGATGATACTAACCGGGCTGCTTTTGTTACATCATATGCATCCATCAGTATCTCATACTCTCTAACAACTGAATTTAACTTGGAAATGATCCATCTGTCTATTTCCGGTCTTTTATCGTATGTCACCAGCGGTTCTTTATGTGTAAAATTGTCTATGTTTGCATAAAGTGCAAAAAATGAATACGTATTCACCAGCGTCCCGAAAAATTTCCTCTGGGTATCAAGCAAATCTTCTTCATCAAATAGCGTTGGTCTCCATGGTGGACTGTTTACTATTAGATACCACCTGGTTGCATCTGCCCCGTATTTGTCGAAAAGCATAAAGGGATCAACCGTGTTTCCCTTTGACTTCGACATCTTTAACCCCTTTTTATCTAGTATCAGATCGTTTACTAGTACATTCTTGTACGATACATTCTCAAATAACATCGTGGCTATCGCATGCATAGTATAAAACCATCCCCTTGTCTGGTCTATTCCTTCCGATATAAAATCTGCCGGGAAGTTTTCTTCAAACCATTCCTTGTTTTCAAACGGATAGTGGTACTGGGCAAATGGCATCGATCCCGAATCATACCACACGTCTATCAACTCTGGCGTTCTCTTAAATATTTTTTCGTTCTTTTCAAAAAAAACTTCATCAACAAATGGTTTGTGTAAATCCAGTTTCGGCAATCCGTCTTTTTCTTCATCCCCCAACTCGGCTACGCTTATTCTTTTCCCCTCTCTGATAATAAATCCTTGCTTTAACTCTTCTATGCTCCCCACAGCTAACATCTCTCCATCTTCACTTACCCAAATCGGCAGGGGCGTTGCCCAGAATCTGTCTCGGCTAAGCGCCCAGTCTTTGTTTTCATCTAACCAGTTTCCAAACCGCCCGCTTCCTACTTCCTGCGGCACCCAGTTGATTTTTTTGTTAAGCTCTATCATTTTATCTGCAATTGAGGTGGTTCTTATAAACCACGATTCTCTTGCATAATATATAATCGGCACATTGTCAAACCGCCAGCTGAATGGATATGAGTGCTCTATTGTTTCTTTGCGATACAACTTGCCTTCGCTTCTGAGTTTCTGTATAATTCCTGCATCCGCATCTTTTACAAACTGATTTGCAAAATCTGTTATCTCTTCTGTAAATGTCCCGTTCCTTCTTACCGGCTGAAGCATGGGAAGATTGTAATGCTTCGATATCTCATAATCGTCTGCGCCAAAAGCCGGAGCAATGTGTACTATTCCGGAACCATCCTCTGTACTGACAAAATCTCCGCATACTACAAAGAATGCCTTCTTTTCCGGTTTGATATACGGCAATAATTGTTCGTATTCCAATCCCTCAAGCGCCGATCCCTTCATTTCTTCAAGGACTTCATATTCCCCGTCTATTACCGTTAGCCTCTCTTTTGCTAATATTATTTCCGCCTCCCTGTGCCTTATTTTTACGTAATCTACATCTTTTCCAACCGCAAGCGCAACATTCGATATTAATGTCCACGGCGTTGTCGTCCATACAAGAAAATGGGCGTTCTCTGTATTCCTGATCTTGAATATTACATATACAGACGGATCTTTGGTCATCTTATATCCTAGCGCAAGCTCATGAGACGATAACACTGTCTCGCTTCTCGGACACTGTGGAACTATCTTATAATCCTTGTAAATTAATCCTTTGTCAAATAAAGTCTTGAGCGACCACCATACTGATTCTATATACTCATTCGTGCAGGTGATGTATGCACTTGGCAGATCAATCCAGTACCCCATTCTTACCGTCATCTTCTCCCACAAATCAAGATAAGTAAATACTGATGAACGGCATGCTTCGTTATACTTCGATACCCCAAACTCTGGTATTTCACTTTTACTCTTGATCCCCAGTTGTTTTTCCACCTCTATCTCAACCGGCAAACCGTGAGTGTCCCAACCTGCTTTCCTGTGTACCTGGTATCCTTTTAGTGTCTTGTAGCGACATACCAAATCCTTCAGCGTTCTTGCCATCACATGGTGTATCCCAGGCTTTCCGTTGGCCGTCGGAGGACCTTCATAAAATGTAAAGGGCTTCTTCCCATCACGGGTGATTATGCTTTTTTCAAATATCCCCTTTTCATGCCAGTATTTTAATATCTTCTCTTCTGTTTCCGGATACTGTATTTTCTCAAGATTCTGCTTAAACATCTTCTGTTCTGTCCTTTATTCCTCAGTTATCTAAATTTTCATACTTCTTTATCAACTCTTTTTCCGTTCGGATTAATTCCTTTAATTCTTTTTCCACTCTTTCTCTGTTTTGTATTATTTTCTGCGCCTCAAGTTCTGCTTCAGTGATAATTTTCTTGGCTTTGATCGCTGCCTCTTTAATTAGCAAACTTGTCTCTAATTTTTCCTCTGTTCCTCTTTCTTTTATTCCCTCTAACCTGCTGTTGCTCGATTCAACTTCCTCCTGTAACCTGAAAACTTGTTCCACCGCCATTCCGAAAAAACCCATCGCTCCCAATGTTACGTTCCTTAGCGTATACAATATGAGGTTCTCTGTCACTAAATTGTTGGCTGAGAAATACTCGCTGAAAAAAACTATAAATATTAATGAGAACACCGAGGTGGTTATAGTTATTGCAAAGAGTACTTTACCACCCCACTTCCAGTTTAGTGTCTTGTTTATCATCCAACCGCATGCAAAACAGAAGAACGATAGCACGAACCATACCGCAAAGTTATTATCATCAAAATCAAATATTTTCGTGTTCAGAAAATTCGATGTGAATATCAGAACAGCTAATATTGCCGGCGCATACCAGGATGATAATTTATTTTTCATTTAAATCCTTTTTATAAGTTCCTTTATTATTAGCGTCATTTTAGGCTCGGTGCTTGCTGCCGCTTCTATAATTTCACTTAACGATACCGGTTTTAAGGTGTCCGGAAAACACTCATCTGTAATTATACTTATCCCGAAAACCTTCGTCCCCTGGTGTACGGCTACTATGTCTTCGGGTATTGTGGACATTCCCACTACATCCCCCCCAATATTTCTTAAAAATCTGTACTCGGCTCTGGTTTCAAGGTTCGGCCCCGGCACAGCAACATACACTCCTTTGTGCACCTTGATCCCGTTTTCGTTTGCAATCTCCTCTGCTAACTCTATTAATTCATTTGAATATGGCTCGCTCATATCGGGAAATCTCGGGCCAAATTCATCTTCGTTTTTTCCTATTAGTGGATTGTCTCCCAATAGATTAATATGATCCTTCATTATCATAATATCCCCTCTTCTGTATTCCGGATTCATGCCTCCGCAGGCATTCGAAACAAGCAGATATTTTACCCCTAGCCTATGAAACACTCTTATGGGATAAGTAATTTGCTGCATTGAGTATCCTTCATAGTAATGAAACCGCCCCTGCATCACCACCACGTTCTTTCCGTTTATCTCTCCGAAAATTAATTTGCCATTGTGAGATTCTACCGTGGATAAGGGAAAGTGGGGCAGTTCGGCATAATCAATCTCTACCGGATTCTGTATGTCCTTCACTAATCCCCCTAATCCCGTTCCCAGAATTATCCCGGTCTCATAATTTTTGTTGGTATATTTTTTAATTACTTCGGTTGTTTCGTTTATTCTGTCCGCTAACTTCATAACAGTTTATCCACTATATCGTTGATATCTATATTTAAATCTTCTTTGTCGTTCTCTTCTTCCTTCTTTTCTTCCCCTTTGCCGAAACTCACATCCAACAATGTGCTCTGCGATGCTATAATCGATTTTAGCTTCGCAATTATAAGCCCCCTCTCTTCTTTTAATTTTACTAGTGAACTCTTTAATCTTTCTGCTTCTCCCCTTGCTTTTTCCATCATTTGATCGGCCTTGATTTCGGCTTCCTTAAGCATTAAAGCGGTTTGTCGCTTTGCCGATTCAACTGCTTTCGATGAACTTTCCTGAGCTCTCAGTAGTGTCTCTTGCAGATTTTTCTCAATCCTTTTGAATTCGGCGAGCTGCACCTTTGCCTCCTCGAGCTCTTTTCTGAAACGCTCGTTCTCTCTTACCACCTCTTCATATTCTGTGGCAAGCTTATCAAGAAAATCATGTACCTCGTCTTTATCATAACCCCTGAAGGATTTGTTAAATTCTTGTTTCTTGATATTTAAAGGAGTTATTCTCAATTTTAATTTTCCTTATATATAATTTCGCTCTCCAAATATAGCCGTCCCAATTCTCACGTATGTTGCCCCCTCTTCTATCGCAATACCAAAATCGGATGTCATTCCCATAGATAATTCAGCAATGTTATACCCCTCTTTTTTCAACCGTTCTCCTAACTCTCTTAGCGAAATAAAGCTTTTCCTTATCTCTGCCTCTTCATCGGTAAGCGGCGCTATTGTCATTAGTCCGGTTAACTCAAGATTTGCGGAACTTCTGCAAAATTCTGCTGTTTTGTATATCTCCTCCTCTGTGTCTAATCCGTACTTGGTTGCCTCATCCGATGTCTTTATTTCTAAAAGTACTTTTATCCTCTCTTCTCTCACCCCCCCTAATCTGTCAACCGTCTCTGCTAATTTAAGTGAATCGATCGAATGGATGTATTTTACTTTTTCTGTAATGTATTTAACCTTGTTTGTCTGCAAATGTCCAATAAAATGCCACTCAAATTCTTTATTTATCTGCCCCGCTTTATCCCTCAGCTCCTGGGCTCGGTTTTCTCCGAATCTTCTTATCCCGGCCTCGTATGCTTCCATAATTTCGGGAACTCCGAAATTCTTCGAAACCGCTATTAATTTGACATCTTTTGGTATGCGGTTCGCCTTTATACATTTTTCATGTATCGCTGCTGCTACTCTATTTACATTATCTCTAATCATAAAAAAATTGAATTGTGAATGTATCATTTTTCATCGGAAAAAACAACGTTTTTTCTTTAATAAAAACACTTTTTAATTCCTTTTTACCAGCCCTTCCCTTCTGCTTCCCTTTCCCTCTTTATCTGACTTATCCCAATATGCCGATTTTTGCCTGTTTTGAGCGTTTGTCAAAATATACATAAAACGTGACATTTTATACCCAAAGCCGGCATAAAGTTCCTTTAAAGTCTCCCTCACAATTCTCTCTCTTCCTCGTTATATGTTTTTAATTTTGTGTATTTTTACTTTTGATTTTTTTTAATTTAATAAAATGGAATTTGGAATAATAGATATCATACAGTCTATGCTCGCTCCGGGAATTATGATTTCCGCTTGCGGCCTGCTCATTCTCGGAATGAATAATAAATATTCTATTGTGGTTAACCGCATTCGCCTCCTCAACGAAGAGAAACGTCGCTTTGCTTCAACCGCACTTGAAAAAGAGTTCCTGTACAACGAGGAAATTCGCCTTAAAAGCATCGCCACCCAATTAACTAAACTCCGTTTTCGCGTCAAACTTGTGCGTAATGCCGTCTTTTGTTACTCCCTGGCCGTCGGTATGTTTGTTACCACTTCGCTGATTATTGGGATTGCTTTTTGGTTGAACTCTGTAAATCTTGAATCTGTTATCATCGCCCTCTTTTCACTGGGAATGATAAGTGTCCTCGTTGGCATTGTCTTTGCCGCTTATGAGTCTGTTAAAGGCTACGAAATAATTAATTTCGAAATCAAAGCTGATGAGTGATTACTACCCGTCTCCGGAAGAACTGCTTAAACCGGATATGATGCTTCGCCTCTACTCTGAAGGCGCTTTCCCTATGGCGGATTCCTCTTCGGGATTAATTAACTGGTATTTCCCAAATATACGCTGCATTATCCCCCTTGATAATTTTAATCTCCCCAGAAGCTTGAAAAAGTTTATGACTTCTGATCCCTTTGAGTACTTTGTTGATCGTGATTTTACATCCGTCGTTGAGGGCTGCGCTAACAGGGAATCAACTTGGATATCCCCCAGACTTATCTCTGCTTATCATGAATTGTGGGATCTTGGATATATCCATACTGTCGAGGTTTATAAAAACAATTTCCTTGTCGGTGGTTTGTATGGAATTGCTATTGGTGGGGCGTTCTTCGGCGAGTCCATGTTCTCAACCCAACCTCAGGCCTCAAAATGTGCCCTGGTTAAACTGATTGAAATTCTTACCCGGAATAATTTTTCTCTCCTTGACGTCCAGTATGTTACTGAACACCTCAAAATGTTCGGCGCTGAAGAGATTTCCCTCTATCAATACCGCCGTTTGTTGCATAAAGCCTATTCATCTTCCCCTCTTTTCTCTGCCTGAAATTAATCCGTCTTTCTTCCGCAGGCTTTCATTACTTTTTCCCATTCTTCCATCTCCACTACTTCGGATTCATCTATTAGCATAATGGGTATATCATCCACTATCTTGTACTTCCTGCGGGTCTTTTTATCTGTAGATACTAGCGCATTATCGTACAAAACCAGATCCGCTCTCGTCTCCGGACAACATAACATATCTTGTAATTCTTTACTGATCATTTCTCTTGTTCCTTGCTTTTTTAATTACTCGATGTTATTCTTCTTAATGGTGAACTCTTGCTGATTAGATCTTTCAACTCATAAAAAGGAATTAACACTGTAATTATTCCATCTGCGTACGACGCAATTTCGTACTGATTATAAGTAAAACCTATACCATTTGTACTGATGAAAAAATTGTTCGGAAGAGCAAATTTATTGTTCTCAAACCAATAACCAGCTTCTTCAAGATCCGTTGTAGGTTCATGATTGCGTAATGCCCTGAAATAGTCCTCCCCAATTTCTGTTAGCTTTGGCATGAATCCCTTGTTAAACAGATCGGGTAGCCTTACTCTCCTCTCTCCAATTAGATCATAAACCGTATATAGCTGAAAACTGTTGCCGTGGGCTCCTCCCGTAAATGAATATTCGTTGTATTCTAAAGATACCATGCCGTAATCGTTCAGTATTAACTCAACTCTGCGTATCAACTCCATTTTTATCCCAAGATCCTCAGTAAATTCATCCGTCATTTTCTCATATTCAACTAATATGTCCTTAGCCTCTCTTTTTATATACTTTCCGTTATCTTTTGAATAACTCAGAAATCCCATGTATTTGTTGACAATATTATTCAATGAATCCGCAATCGATGGTTTCTCCGGACAGGTAAAAACCGGATAAGATAATAAAACATCTGCTTTGTCTGTTACTTTATTAAATGTTTTTCTCTCAAATCTGATATTATTAATTTCTTCCGTTGTTTTTGAAAAAGCTGTGCTTCCGGCTATAATCAAACCACATATTACTAAAAGAAATTTTTGTCTCATCTTTTCCCTTGTGATATATAAAGCAAATCCCTTTATAAAAAGGGATTTGCATTAATAATTGAAATTTAATCTGCTAAAAGAACTTCTCCAATTGAATCCATCGCCCAGTCAATCTCGGCTTTTGTTATTACTAATGGGGGCGCAAATCTGATTACATGTGTGTGCGTCTCCTTGCATAGTATTCCTCTCTTCATCAGGGCTTCGCAGAATCTTCTCGCTCCGCCTGCTTCCGGATAAAGTTCAACCCCTATGAATAGCCCCTTGCCTCTTATTTCCTTTACGTGCTTTGTTTTTATTTCTCTTAGCTTTTCTCTGAAATAGTTTCCTAGTTCAAACGATTTCTCGATTAACTCCTCTTCTACTAGAACTTTTAAACTTTCTCTGGCAACTGCTGCACCAAGTGGATTTCCTCCAAATGTTGAACCATGATCTCCTGGATTAAATACTCCCAGCACTTCTTTATCCGATAATACTGCTGATACCGGATAACAACCACCGGATAACGCCTTCCCTATGATTACCACATCTGGTCTCACTTCTTCATATTCATAGGCAAACATCTTTCCGCTTCTTCCTAGCCCTGATTGTATTTCGTCAGCAATAAATAACACTTTGTTTTTCTTGCATATATCGTAAGCTTTCTTTAGAAATCCTTCTGCTGGAACTATTACGCCCCCTTCTCCCTGAATCGGCTCAACCAGAAATGCGACTGTGTTGGGTGTTATGGCTTTCTCCAGTTGCTCGGCATTTCCGTATTCTACCACTTTGAATCCCGGAGTGAAGGGTGCATACCCGTCTTTATATTGCTCTTCTGTTGAAAAACTGATTATTGAAATGGTTCTTCCTGAAAAGTTGTTCGTACATGCAATAATTTCCGCTTTCCCTTCTTCTACTCCCTTTACTTTGTAACCCCATTTTCTTGCTGCTTTAAGGGCTGTCTCAACTGCCTCAGCTCCTGAATTCATCGGCAACATCATTTTGTATCCCGTTAACTCACAAAGCTCTTTGCAGAGTAACGGTAACTGATCATTCCTGAATGCCCTTGAGGTTAAAGTAACTTTCTCTGCTTGCTCTTTTAGAACATTTACTATTCTTGGGTGACAGTGCCCTTGATTTACTGCTGAGTATGCTGCCAAACAGTCTAAATATTTTTTCCCGTCTACATCCCAAACCCATACGCCTTCGGCTTTGGTTATTACAACATCCAGAGGATGATAGTTGTGCGCTCCATATTGTTCTTCTATTTTGATATATTCTTGTGTATTCATATTTGTCCTTTAAAAGTTTATTTTTGTTACTACAATTTATTAAATTTATTTCTCTTTATCGAAACTTTTTGATGTGCTTTTATAATTATTATATATTATACCAAATTAACTGATTTTTGAAAATATGAACCTGATTACAATAATTCTGTTGCTCCCTCTTCTCGCAATAATTATTGTTCTCTTTTTGATTCCTGAACGCGGACTCTTTTCTTTCTCAAGAAAAGCCAAAAGGGATCATGAGAGAATAATAGTCGAGGATTCCCTTAAGCACATTTTCGATTGCGAACACAACAACGAGATCCCCTCTCTTTCTTCTCTATCAAAACACCTCTCCGCTTCAATGGAAAAAACCAGACAGGTGCTCCATAAACTTAAGGAAATAGGCCTCATACACTATAAGGAAAATTCTTTTAATCTTACTCCTGAAGGTAAGATCTATGCCCTGCGCGTTATAAGAATACACCGCCTCCTCGAAAAATACCTGGCTGATTCAACCGGGGTTAATGAAGCCGACTGGCATTCCCATGCCGAGGATCGTGAACATCTTATCTCTTATGAAGAAGCTAATCGCCTCGCCTCCCGTATGGGCAACCCACTTTTTGATCCGCACGGAGATCCTATCCCAACTGCCGAGGGTAAAATGCCTGAAATTGTTAATCTGCTTCTCACTAACCTCAAAGTTAATGACTTCGCTCAAATCGCTCACATTGAGGATGAGCCTAAATCTGTTTACTCTGCTATAATTTCATTGGGATTGTCTGTTGGAATGGTTTTTCGTATTGATAAAGTCTCCTTAGACTCAATAAAAATAGAATCCAATGGGATATTTTATGATGTTGTTAAATCATTATCTGATAATATTTCCGTTAATCTGTTAACCGAAACTGAAAGCATCGTAAAAAACCTCGTCCCTCTTACTGCCTTGAAACTTAATGAAAATGCTCTTATCTACTCTCTTTCTAAAACTCTCCGCGGTGAGCAGCGCAGAAGAATTATGGATTTTGGTATTGTCCCTGGCACCAAAATTACTCCCGTGCTTCATAGTCTCGGTAAGGATCCAACAGCATATTCTGTCAGAAATACTACTATTGCTCTTAGAAAACACCAGGCTAATCAGATTCTCGTAAGAAGGATTAAATCAGATGCCTGATAATAATAACTGTATAAATTGTCCCGCTTATAACTCCGGGAACCTTGTTAAACTCGGTATAAATATGACCGACTTTGATTACGTGGTGGCCCTTGCCGGTAATCCTAATACTGGAAAAAGTACTGTCTTTAATAATCTTACCGGTCTCCGCCAGCATACTGGTAACTGGCCTGGTAAAACGGTCGCACGAGCTGAGGGTGCTTTTGCCTATAATGAAAAGAAATTTAAAATTGTCGACCTACCCGGAACGTATTCTCTTCTCTCTACCAGTACTGATGAGGAAATAGCTCGTGATTTTATTCTCTTCGGTCAACCCGATGTTACAGTTGTGGTAATTGATGCAACTAGAATTGAACGGAATCTCAATATGGTTCTTCAGGTGCTTGAGATTACCGATAAAGCTGTTCTTTGCCTTAATCTTGTTGACGAGGCAAAAAGACATAATATCACAATTGATGACCGTGCTTTGTCTCGCGAACTAGGCATTCCGGTTGTTCCCTCCGCTGCAAGACAACGGGTTGGAATGCCCGAACTGCTTAATTTTATATTTCAGGTTGCTGCTGGTGAATATATCTGCAAACCAAGAAGAATTTCAAGTGATTCGAAATCTTTCAACACTGCTGTGGATAAACTCGTTTCTGAAATTGAAAAGGAATTCCCGGGCTTGCCTAATGCCAGATGGGTTGCCCTCCGCCTTCTTGAAGGTGACCAAAAAATAATTGACTCTATTAAAAATGGGGAGTTGGTTAATCTGGTTAAAAATAATTATTATACTTCATGATTTGATTATGGCTGAAACTCTTAACCCAAAAGAAAAATTACTCAATACCGCAAACGAATTACGTTGGGAAGTTGGAGAAAATTTCCACGATACTCTTTTGGAATCAATATATAAAAATGCAGCGGATATTACCGCTCTTACTGTTAATCATGATAATAAAGGAAGAAAATACAATTTTGATTCCGTAGTGGATAAAGTGGTTACCAGCCGTTTGCTCGGCTTCCCTATAATGTTCCTCCTGCTTGCTCTTGTCTTTTGGCTTACTATTGCCGGCGCTAATTACCCTTCTCGCTTTCTCTCTTTTATCCTGATTGATAATATCCACCCGTTTTTAAAGGACTTATTATTCTTCTTAAACTCCCCCTGGTGGCTTACTGGTTTGATTCTGGATGGCGCTTACCTTGCTTCTGCCTGGGTTGTAAGTGTTATGCTCCCTCCTATGGCTATTTTCTTTCCTGTTTTCACTCTCCTCGAAGATTACGGTTATCTCCCTCGCGTTGCTTTTAATATGGATAGTCTCTTCAGAAAAGCCGGGGCACATGGTAAACAAGCCCTTACTATGACTATGGGTTTTGGTTGTAATGCTGCGGGTGTCGTTGCCGCGAGGATTATCGACTCTCCACGCGAACGGCTCATCGCTATAATTACTAATAACTTCTCCCTTTGTAATGGTCGCTGGCCTACCCAGATTCTTATCGCTACCATCTTTATCGGCGGTGCAGTATCTCCTCATCTTGCTGGTTTCGTAACTGCTGCTGCTGTTGTGTTTGTTGCTGTTTTGGGAATTCTTTTTAGTCTTATTGTCTCTTGGACTCTTTCTAAAACTGCGCTGAAAGGGGAGGCTTCGGCTTTTAGTCTTGAACTTCCTCCATATAGACCGCCAAGAATTCTGCAGACTTTATATACTTCTTTAATTGACAGAACTCTTATTGTTCTTTGGCGTGCGGTAGTTTTTGCTCTCCCCTCCGGTATCGTTATCTGGTTGGTTGCTAATTTAACTGTTGGGGGCTACAGTATAGCAGCTTATATGATAAACTGGCTGGATCCCCTCGCTTTTATTATCGGACTTAATGGCGTAATTCTTTTGGCTTATATTATCGCTATACCGGCAAATGAAATCGTTATTCCAACTATTCTGATGCTCACTGTGCTTGTCACTGGTAATGATTCTGCTGGCGCTGGTGCAGGGGTCCTTTTTGAAATTGATTCTGCATCTCAAACTGGCAATCTTCTTATATCTTCCGGTTGGACTCTTCTTACCGGTATGAATTTAATGCTCTTTAGTTTGCTCCATAATCCCTGCTCTACTACCATCTATACTATTTATAAAGAAACAAAAAGTCTGCTCTGGACTTTTGTTTCATCTGTTCTGCCGATTTTAATAGGATTTGTTATATGCTTTTTGGTAACTCTGATTTATCGGGCACTATAAATTCTCTCCACACTATTTAAAATAAGTTATATAATATATATTTAAAATTACTTATTATTATTATTATCTTGTTGATATGTGAATAAATCTGGAATTCCGTTATTAGGCTAATTAAAATGTGTTTTCACAAAAAAAAGATGTGGATAAAGCACACGATGTCTAAAGACTGCTCGGAATATGTGGATAAATATAGGTTGTTAACACAAAAAACAGTGGAAATCAACAGGTTATTAACACATTATAAACAAGCAATTTCTACCTTGTTTTTTAAGGTGTTTATAACTTCCCTCGTCTTGGAATCCCTTATCACCATCTCTTCTATTGCCGCACATGAGTGAATTACTGTGGAATGATCCCGCCCGCCAAAATGAAGACCTATGGTTTTTAATGACGACTTCGTCATCTCTTTCGAAATGTACATACACACCTGACGCGCAAAAACAACCTCGGCTTTTCTGGTTTTCTCCCTCACTTTGTCTTCTTCTACACCGAGATGAGCGCATACTATCTGAGTAATAATATCTATGCTTACTTGGACCTTTCGTGATGTGGATATCTCCCTGACTATTTTTTTGGTAATGTCTAAATCAATCTCTTTAGAACTAATAGCCATGTATGCGAGTAGTTTTATTAAACATCCTTCAAGCTCCCGGATGTTCGATGTTATGTGGGTAGCAATATACTCGATTATATGCAAGCTTAAAAACATATTAAGTCGCTCAGCTTTGGAGGTTAGTATCGCAATACGCGTTTCCAGGTCTGGTGGTTGAATGTCCGCCGTTAAACCCCAATTGAATCGGGATATCATTCTGTCATCAAGTCCTTTTAGATCTTTTGGTGGCTTGTCACTGGTAAGTATTATTTGCTTTTTTGACTGATGCAGGGTGTTAAAAATATTGAAGAAAAGATCTTGTGTTTTATCTTTACCAACTAGCGATTGAATATCATCAATTATAAGCACGTCTATACTTCTGTAAAAGTTGGAAAACTCGTTCTGCTCATTCTTTGAAATTGCTTCAACAAAATCTATTGTGAATTGTCCGGCAGAGGTATAACGGACTTTCTTCTCCGGCCACGATTCGAGTATTCTGTTTCCAATTGCTTGGACTAGGTGCGTTTTTCCAAGACCCACCCCGCCATATACAAAAAATGGATTGAAAGATGTGCCTCCTGGATTCTCGCTTATCGCTTGTGCTGCTGCTCTGGCAAGTTGATTCCCCTCTCCTTTAATGAAATTATCAAAAGTATAAAGCGTGTTCAGTTTTGAATCAAAATGATTTCGGCTTTTATCGGGTTTAACTTCTGTAACGGGATCTATCTTAATTGGCTCACTTTCCACGTGAAAATCGCTCTCTTCGGTATCGCTGGCAATTAAATAGCTTAATTCTGCCTTTTCACCTAAAGCATTTTTAACAGATCTGTCGATAAGTGTCTTATAATGCTCATCCAGCCATTCATAGAAAAAACTACCGGGTAGCTTAACCGTTAAACGGTTGTTTGTATAACTTACCGGCTTTATTGGCGCAAACCAGGTACTGAAAGTTATTGGTGGTAGTGTTTCCTTAATTGGTATAAGACATTGTTTCCAAAGAAGTTCCGCTTCTTTATCGGTAGTATTGGTAATCTCAGTAACGCTTAACATTAGTTATCCACAATCAAAACTCATTTATTTTATAATTTATATGTTAATTTTTAATTTTCAAATTAAAGACCTCAGCATTTCCACAAGTTGTTAACATTTAACCGGGGCGCATAACTCTTTTATTTTTAAGCACTTATAAAACATTTGTGAAAATTTCTAACAAATGCAAGCTTATAAGTCGCTATTTTGAAATTCTGGATTTTGTGAAACAGTTTCACATTTCGAAGTTATCCACAATTTGTCCACAGATAATTTCTCCCACTGGTTATTACAAATTTACAACTCTTTTTCTTCTTGTCAAGAAAAAAAATCACTATTCGTATAATTATTTTTTTCTTTGCTATTATATAAAAAATTTTTTTATCTGTTCCTTTTTTTATTTTGAGAATTACCCCCCTCATTCTCATAATTGGGAGGTTTTATGGTTAAAATTTGCCCCTCTTAAATAGTTGTTAGTGGCATTGATTTTGAACCTTTTTTGAGTTCCCGTCTTGGAATATGATCTGTTTGTTGTCCCGGGGATTTTTTGGAAATTTAAAAGTCAGTTTGTTAATCACTCTAATAAAGGAAAAAAATTGAGAAAACCTATTATTTTGTTCATTTTCACCGTTTTTATTAGTATCGGAGGGGTGATTTTCGCCCAGTCAAATGAAGATTGCTTGACTTGTCACTCGGATAATGAACTTACCATGGAGAAAAATGGCAAAGAAATATCTTTGTTTGTTAATGAAAATGTGTTGAATAAATCAACACATAGACAACTAAAGTGCATTTCTTGTCATAAAGGATTTTCTGCGGACGATTTGCCCCATAAAGAAAATATCCAACCGATAAACTGTACAATGTGTCATAAGGATGCTGCCGCAAAACACTTGTTCCACCCGCAAATGCTGCAGGATAAAGGAACCGGAAAGTCCGCCGACCTTAATTGTAAGGGTTGCCACGGAACTCACGATGTAATGCTAACGAAAACATCCGGTGCGTTTGGGGGAAAAGAAAGCATTGCTGCTTGCGTTAAATGTCATAAGGAGGCAAACGATGCCTTTGTTCAGTCGGATCACTACAACGCCTTAATTCAAGGGGTTAAGGGTTCGCCAACCTGTGTTTCTTGCCATAAAACGCAAATAACTAATGCTGAAGGGAGGGATCTCCTTCAGGTAAAACGTGAACAGGAAAAATTGTGCCTCTCATGCCATCTCGATAACCCGGACGTGCGCAATAAAATCCCAAATTCAGCTGCTTTTATAAATACTTACGAACACAGTGTCCATGGTATCGCCCTTGCTAATGGAAAAAAAGAATCGGCTAACTGCGTTGACTGCCATGGTTACCACACTATTGCAAAGGGAAATAATCCAAAATCTTCTGTGGCAAAAATTAATGTTCCGCAAACTTGCGGAAAATGTCACGAAAAGATTACCAGGGAGTATAACGAAAGCGTTCACGGTTTAGCTGTGAAAAATAAAAACTTCGATTCACCGGTTTGTACAGACTGCCACGGCGAACATAATATCAGTGATCCTCAAGCCCCTAACTCCCCGCTGGCGTTCCAGAATGTTTCGGAAAAAATCTGTTCTCCTTGCCATAGCTCTGTACGGCTTTCTGAACGTTATGGTTTGGCAGCTGATAGGTACAGTACATTTGCAGAAAGCTATCACGGTCTTGCTTTACGCGGAGGGTCTGCTACTGTCGCAAATTGTGGAAGTTGTCACGGTGTTCATAATATTAAATCTTCTTCCGACCCAACTTCAACTGTTCATAAAGATAACCTCGTAGCCACTTGTGGCTCCTGCCACCCGGGAGCTAATGAAAATTTTACGAAGGGAAAGATCCACGTCGATTATTCCGATAAGGAAAACGAACCCCTCCTTTATTGGATTTCGAATATCTATATAATTCTTATTCTCGTTACGATTGGTTTCATGCTGATTCATAATATGTTCGATCTGTATAGAAAAGCAAAGGTTAAACTCCTTATTCGCAGAGGGGTAATTCAGCACAAAAAACATGGACACAATCTTTATTTAAGAATGACAAAATCGGAGCGTATTCAACATGTCTCTTTGATGATCAGCTTCTTTACTTTGGTGATAACCGGTTTTATGCTTCGTTTTCCTGATGCTTGGTGGGTGCGCCACATTAGAGATTTTATCCCCGATGCTTTTGATTGGCGAAGTCTCATTCACCGCATAGCGGGTGTCGTAATGGTCGCAGCAAGCCTCTACCACATGTTCTATCTGATGTTCACTCAACGTGGCCGGCAGTTGTTTTATGACATGCTTCCGAGACTTAAGGACGCTGCAGACGCTGTGATGAACCTTAAATATAATTTCGGCTTTAGTAAAGAGAAACCTAGATTTGGACGTTTTAGCTATATTGAAAAAGTTGAGTACTTTGCCTTGATTTGGGGAACTGTCGTAATGACCATTACCGGCTTCGTAATGTGGTTCGACAATACTTTTATAGGTCTTTTCACAAAACTTGGATGGGATGTTGCCAGATTGATTCACTACTATGAAGCCTGGCTTGCATTCCTTGCTATTGTGGTCTGGCATATCTACTATGTTATCTTCAATCCGGATAGCTATCCAATGAACCTTGCATGGATAAAAGGAACTCTTACTGAAGAGGAGATGGCAGACGACCATCCTCTGGAACTTGAAGAAATCCTGGCACAGAGAGAAAATGAAGAGGAAAAGGAAGAAAACAAAGCGTAATGGTATTAAAATAATTAATCAGAAGGAGGTTTAAATGGCAAAAAGAAAATTCCCCCTTTCGTTCTATAATCCAATAACTATGTTTGGGGCAGCATTAGCTGCCGTAAGCTTCGGTCTTATTCTCTTTCTGATGGTAATAGAAATGACTTCCGAACGCTCAAATTCTTATCTCGGTATTATTACTTTCATTATTCTTCCCGTGTTCCTGATTTTGGGACTTATACTTATAGCGTTTGGTATCATTAGAGAAAAACGGCTTAAAAGTAAAGGCAAAATTACCGAAAGAAAATTTCCGCTCCTCGACCTTAACGATCCTCAGCACAGACGGTCACTTATTATTTTCGTTGGCACTACCATTCTTCTTCTCGCTTTCTCCGCTTTCGGTAGCTTTAAAGCTTATGAATATACGGAATCTGATGAATTCTGCGGTACCGTATGCCATAAAGTCATGGAACCCGAACATACAGCCTATCTCTTCTCCCCGCATTCTCGGGTTGGCTGCGTCCAGTGCCATATCGGCTCAGGGGCAGATTGGTTTGTTAAATCAAAGATATCCGGATCCTATCAGGTTTACTCGGTACTCTTTAATAAATACCCCCGTCCAATTCCTACCCCGATTGAAAATCTCCGCCCCGCTCAGGAAACTTGTGAAAAATGCCACTGGCCCAAACATTTCTTCGGTGAAAAGAAGGTTGATTATAACTACTATCTCTCTGACGAGCAGAACACAAAATCAACTTTGACGATGATGCTTAAAACTGGCGGTGGTTATCAGGGGTTTGCAAACGCTTCCGGAATCCACTATCACATGAATATCGCTAACGAAGTGTTTTACTATACGTCCGATAAAGGCAGAACTCAAATCCCTTATATTGTGGCAAAAAATATAAATGGCAAAGTCACTGTTTATAGAGATAAATCAATAAACGATGATAAAAAATTCCCGGAAAATGATTTGAGAAAAATGGATTGTATTGACTGCCATAACCGTCCGTCACACGTCTATAACCAGCCGGATAAAATGGTTAATCTGTACCTTTCTGCCGGAATGATAGATGCTTCAATCCCGTTTATTAAAAGCATTGGCGTACAAGCTCTCGAACAACCGCAGACTAAACGCGAATCTGCCATAAAGAATATTGAGGAGTTTATCTCTTCGTTTTATAAAAACCATTACCCGCAGGTGTGGAAAGAAAAACAATCAGGCATCGAAACAGCCGTTAAAAAAGTAATCGAAATTTATAACCGTAGCTACTTCCCCGAGATGAAAGTGAGCTGGCGTGAATACCCGGTTAACCTTGGACACATGTATTCAAACGGTTGCTTTAGATGTCACGACGGAAATCATGTTAGTGAAGACGGAAAAACGATCTCAAATGATTGTAATGTTTGTCATACTATCACAAGACAAAAACTCCCCGATTCACAGGAAGTCGTCTCTCTCGACGGTATGGTCTTTCAGCATCCGGGTAATCCTGAATTCGGAATAGAAGGACAACTTTGCATTGATTGCCACGGGGCCAAAAAAACAAGGAAAGAGGGATAGAGATTAATCCGGGGGATAAAAGAAAACATGATTATTAAGACTAATAAAGACGAGTTTTTAGATTACCTGCACGATGCAGCCAACATCAGGGGAGATAGCGAACAGCTCTATATACCGGAAACTGGTACGGAGCTATCACAACTTATAAGAAAACTCTATGCTGACAAGACCGCTTTTACTATTTCGGCAAAGCGTACAGGTCTTGTTGGCTCTGCCGTTCCTCAGGGGAGCGTCTTGATTTCCACTGAAAAACTTAACCGGATAAAAAAAATTGATATTGCTGAAAAAACCATTTCGGTCGAAGCTGGCGTTCTCGTGGCAGACATTCAGACTGCGCTTTTTGCAGAGGGTTTTTTTTATGCCCCGGACCCGACAGAGGAAAACTCCTCTATCGGAGGGAATATTGCTACTAATGCATCTGGCGCTAAATCATTTAAGTATGGAGCCACCCGCAATCATGTGTTGGAATTGGAAATTATTCTCCCCGATGGAGAAGAACTGCATCTGAAAAGAGGAATGTGTGTGGCCGAAGGTTATAAACTTAGGCTTACAACCAGCTCGGGTCAAAACCGCAATTTAATTCTCCCCGAATACCCCCTTCCGTATGTGAAAAATACCGCTGGTTATTATGTTAAGAAAAATATGGACGCAATTGACCTCTTCATAGGCTCAGAAGGTACTCTTGGGGTTATTACTGCGGCCAAACTGAAAATTATTCCGATTGCTTATCATAATTTCTCTGCTGTCCTTTTCTTTCCTAAAGAAGAAGACGGACTCGAATTTATCAAAAAAGCTGTCGAAAAAACAGCTGTCTCAAGGGAGAATAACGATCCTCGTGGAATAAACCCCCGCGCAATAGAGTATTTTGATTCAAACGCTCTGAAATATGCCTCGGGTGATTATCCCAATATTCCTTCCGGATTGGGTTGTGCTGTATGGATAGAACAGGAACTATCCGCTGAAGATGAGGATATCCTTTTGTCTGAGTGGTATTCACTCTTTTTGAAATTCAAAGTCGATGTGGATAAGATCTGGGTTGCAACAGACCGGACCGAAGAAAAAAAGATTGCCGCTTTCAGACATTCTCTCCCCGCACGCGTAAATGAGTATATCGCGAAAAATAATTTTAGGAAAATCGGTACGGATGTAGCGGTGGAAACCAAAGACTTTAGAAAATTTTATTTCAAAATTAAGGAAATGACCAGGCAAACCGGATTGGACTTCGTTACTTATGGTCACTTTGGGGACTCCCACATTCATCTTAATATGCTCCCTAAAAATGAACGGGAATTCGAAGTTGCCCGGGCTAATTATGATGCCATTTGCAGACTTGCAATTAAGTATAATGGCACTGTCTCTGCCGAACATGGAATAGGAAAAACTAAAAGACATCTCTTGCTCGGGATGTTCGGTCTCCCGAATCTTAAGAAAATGGCCCTTCTTAAGATGTCTTTCGATCCCCATCTCCTGCTTAATCCGGGAAATATTATTCCCCCCGAAATTTTTGAATCTCTCTCCTGAGATTTCTGTTAATTCCTTATGCGAAATTTCTTTATATTAACGCTTGCGTTTATCTTTCTTAACTGCGGGCATAAAAATAATGACAGGATAATAATGGACTTAAAAAACTATAAAGGGAATGCCCCTTCTTTCCCGTTTGAACTTGAATGGCTTAATATCGAAGGGAAACTTCAGTTATCCGACTTGAAGGGGAAAATTGTGATACTGGATTTCTGGACATACTGCTGCATAAACTGTATGCACATTATTCCGGACCTTAAAAGACTTGAGGCAAAATACCCCGATGAGCTGGTAGTTATCGGAGTACATTCGGCAAAATTTCAGAATGAAAAAGATACTGAAAATATTCGACAGGCAATTCTTCGGTATGGAATTGAGCACCCCGTGGTAAATGATTATAAATTCCAGATATGGACAAAGTATGGCGCAAATGCCTGGCCCACCGTTATCCTTATTAATCCTCTGGGCGATATTGTGGGATATATGAGCGGCGAAGGAATATTTGAACCGTTTGATAAGGCAATTCAACAACTCCTGAAAGAGTTTGAGGAGGTCATAGACCGCACTCCCTTTAAACCGGAGCTCGAGAAGTTTAACGTTCAAAAAGGCAAATTGAATTACCCCGGTAAAGTAACTGCTGACGAAAAGGGAAAAAGACTTTTTATTTCTGACTCGAACAATGATCGGATACTTATAACCGGGTTCGACGGAAATATAATTGATATAATCGGATCGGGACAGGAAGGAACCGCCGATGGTCCTTTTGAAGATGCCTCCTTCAATAAACCGCAGGGGGTTGTACTCGCTGGGGATTTCCTCTATATTGCCGATACGGAAAATCACCTGATTCGGAAAGCTGACTTGATAAAACGCACTGTCGAAACTATCGCGGGAACTGGAGTTCAGGCCCCCTTTAGGGTAAAACCAAACTCGGGAAAAAATACTCCGCTCAATTCACCCTGGGATCTTACCCTTGTTAATGGCATTCTCTATATTGCCATGGCTGGACCTCATCAACTCTGGTCCCTTGATCTTGCATCTAATAAACTCGAAGTCTTTGCTGGCTCGGGACAAGAAAATATTCATGACGACGATCTTCTCTCTTCTGCATTGGCTCAACCCAGCGGGATAACCTCCAATGGGGAAATCCTCTATTTCGCAGATAGTGAAGTCAGTGCAGTCAGATTCGCAGAACTGAAAAAAAATGGCAGGGTGCAAACCCTTATTGGAAGCGGTCTTTTTGAGTTCGGGGATAAAGATGGCTCATTTTCAAGTGCGCTTCTTCAACATCCCCTCGGATTGGTTTATAACAACGGACTCTTGTACCTCGCAGATACTTACAACCATAAAATTAAATTGCTTGACCTCGCAAAAAAAGAGATTACGACGCTTGCCGGATCCGGCGAAAGAGGTATGGCTGATGGCACTGAAGCCAAATTTCACGAACCGGGTGGCATCTCAATTGCCCATGGAAAACTTTATATCGCCGATACCAACAACCATCGCATTGCAGTAATGGACTTGTCAACAGGAACTACATCAACTTTGGAAATAAAATAAGGGAAATATAAATGATATATGTAATCGAACAAGAACAAATCGTTAATGCGGAAATTGATAAAGTGTGGGATTACTTCTCCACCCCCCGCAATCTGAATGCAATGACCCCAAAAAGCTTGCAATTCCGGATAATTTCCAATCTTCCGGATAAAATGTATACTGGTCAGATTATACAGTATCGCGTAAAAGCCGTCCCGCTCATTTGGAGTAATTGGCTTACGGAAATAAAGTACGTAATAGAAAAAAGAAAATTCGTGGACGAACAACGGCTCGGACCATATAAATTCTGGTTTCACGAACATATTTTTGAACCGCTTGAAGGGGGTAAAGTAAAAATCACGGATCGCGTACATTACGATATCGGATTCGGATTTATCGGCAGTTTGCTGAATACTCTTTTTATTAAACGTAAACTCGAATCTATTTTTAAATTCAGAAGAAAAAAAGTGGAAGAGGTTTTTGGGTAAAAATTTTTATAAGAAAGAGTTATTTTTGTAATCGTAATGAATAACTCTTGATACAAGAACTCGGAACTTTAATGATAAAACATTTTTTATTTTTTTTAACTTTAACCACGGCAATCTTCGGCGGAAAGGGGGAATTTAGAGATTCCCTTAATTCAATTATCGCCTCCTTTCCATCGGGGACCCGCGCTTCAATTCTTATAATCAATCCCCTCTCTCAGGATACTCTTTACGCGTTTAATCCGAAACAGCCCCTTATCCCGGCATCCAACACAAAACTCTTTACAACCGCCGTGGCACTTGAACTCCTGTCTCCTGATTTTAAGGTTTATACAAAACTTTTTATAGACGATAAAAACCTTCAGGACGGCGCAATTAACGGCAATCTGTATCTTAAAGGATATGGAAATCCCGCTTTCTACGAAAAGGATATGGATGCTTTCGTGGATGAACTCAAACGCCGCAGAATTAAAAGAATAACCGGGGCAATAATCGGGGATGAGTCCTACTTCGATAGCGAATATACCCGCGAGGGGAGTATTGAAGAGGAAAATGCATCCGTAAAACTTCCTCCGATCTCCGCCCTTATCTATAATCATAACTCAACTACCTCCCGGGTTAGAGTAAGACGAAAAAGATACAAAACCGTAACCACATTCGTTAAAGATCCCGCTAACTTTGCAGCTAATCAACTGCGGAGAAAATTAATGTCTGCCGGAATAACTGTCGAAGGGGATTATCGCTCGGGAATTACTCCTCGGGGAGCTGTCGAGATCGCTTCCTCGCATATTAATCTTATAGACTTCGTCTCTCGGGTCAATAAACGGAGTGATAATTACTATGCCGAGTGCCTGTTCAAAATTGTAGGCGCCGAAACATCCGGTATCGAGGGGAGCGCAATTACCGCCTCGCAGGCAATAATGGAATTTCTTAAAGATCACGACATTAACCGTGACGGACTTAGATTGGTTGATGGCTCGGGTATATCAAGATTCAATCAAACCTCCGCAGCAACCCTATCAGAACTGCTGGAAACCATTTATCTTGACATAGATCTCTTCGAACGCTACAATAGCACCCTGAGCGTTGCCGGATACGATGGAACCCTCGGCGGAAGAATGCGCGGTACTTCCGCAGAATATAACTTCAAAGGAAAAACAGGTACGCTTAATGGTGTTTCCTCTCTTACCGGTTTCCTTAAACTCCGGAATGGCGATGACGTCATTGTCTCTATTCTAATAGAATTTAGCGAAAAGCACCAGGGCTATTTCAGGGCAATGCAGGATAGAATTGTCTCTGCCCTGAGCGAAATTTATTGATATTCGTAGAGTTGTAAAAAAAATCCCTCGTGCGAGGGATTCTTAAATTATTTGTTCTGCGTTGGCGGCGCTTGCGGAAGCGAAGGTTGCGTGGGAATACTCTGTCGTCCCCCACTCTGAATAATGCTTTCAGCATCTGCATTATTAGCCGAAGGCAAAAAGAAAAGGTTTATGGTAATGGCTAAAATTAAAATGATTCCGGCTAACCACCATGAGACTTTTGAAAAAAAGTCCGCGGTTCTCCTTGTTCCAAACATTGTTCCAACGTTCGAACCGCCGAATGTGCCTGCAAGGCCTCCGCCTTTGCTCGACTGCAAAAGCACCACTATTATCAAAACAATCGCAAGAATTACCGTTAAAGTAATCAACAAACTATACATTTTTATCTCCTTAAAATCTGGTAGCGGGGGAGGGATTCGAACCCCCGGCACGTGGATTATGATTCCACTGCTCTAACCGACTGAGCTACCCCGCCACGAAAAAATCTGAAAAATAGACCCTAAATATAACAAAATGATTTCCTTTTGCAAAAAAACTTTGACATTTTTTCCCAATCGGGTATCCCGCACCCCCCGCTAAAATATTTTAGGGGCTAAAATAGATGAAAAAAGTTAAAAAAATCAAAAATATTTTAGTTTTTTAAATATTTTACTTGACTTTTAAACTTTTTAATTTTATTTTAGAAACGTAAATAACCAATAAAAGGATATATTATGAGTACATTAGCAAAAGATGCTGAAATTTTGTCCGAACTTGCCTGTAAATTGGCAACGTTTTGTAAGAGCCAGGAGGATGATTTGGCTGCCAGGTTCAAATTAGCTCCTTCTGAGTTCAGATTCCTCAAACTCTACGCCTCTATGGGCGCAGTCCTTACTATTAAGGATTTCCGAAAGGTTCTCGATCTTACCCCCGGAAGAATGACCCATATTATTACTTCCCTCGAAAGGAAGAAATTTGTTAAGAGAAAATCACAGAGAGCAGACAAAAGATTCGTATCCATTCTTCTTACCCCAAAGGTCGAGCCCTTGATTGCTACTATGAAAAAGGAAGGTTCGCAAATGTATAAGGGGCTGCTCGACAAAATCGACGCATCATCAAGAGAGATTATGGTTAAATCGCTTACAGAGGTTGTTAGCAAACTTTAATACTGCATAAGTGGTTGTTGCAGACTCTCTTTTATAAGTTTAGGCTGGATACCCATTATGGGTTTCCGGCTTTTTTTTTGAATCTTGTTTCGGATTTTTTCATCAAATTGCAGTAATTTCATTTTTAAAACTACCACACTATGAAGAAGATAATAATTGTTTTATTACTACTCTTTTTAATTGTCATCTCTGCCGTGTCTCTTCTGACAACTGAATCCTACGACGAATCGGCTCAAATGAAATTAAAGGAGAAATATGAGGTGAAATATACCTCATCGGTTGACCATACCAAATTTTCCATCCTCCAGCGGAAATTCACCGACCCCAGAGATGTTACGGAAGCATGTATCTCTTGCCATACCGGCAGGGCTCAGGAGGTTATGCAGTCTAACCATTGGAATTGGGAACGGGAAGAATATGTTGAGGGAAAAGGAATCGTCTATCTCGGCAAGAAAAATGCCCTTAATAACTATTGCATTGGTTCTGAGGGTAACGAGAAAAGCTGCGCTAAATGCCACGTCGGTTTCGGCATGACCGATAAAATGTTTAGCTTTACAGATCCTAAGAACATTGATTGCCTTGTGTGCCACGACAATACCGAAACCTATGTTAAGGCAAGTGAAATGGGCGGCGCCCCGGAAATGTCTCTCGATTTCACCAATATCGCCCAGCACGTGGGCAAACCTAAACGCTCAAATTGCGGCGTTTGCCACTTCCTCGGCGGCGGCGGTAATAATGTTAAACATGGCGATCTCGAAATCGCTATGTTCGAACCAACCAGGGATATTGATGTCCACATGGGCATAGAAGGCGTCAATATGCAGTGTGTTGCCTGCCATACCTCTGAGAAACATGTTATGCTCGGTAAAGTCTATTCCCTTTCTTCTATGAACCGGAATCGCAGCACCTGCGAACAGTGCCATACCAACACCCCCCATTCTGATGAAATAATTAACGAACATGGTGAAAAAGTCGCTTGCCAGTCATGCCATATCCCCATCTATGCGAAAGTCAACGCCACCAAAACCCATTGGGACTGGTCAACCGCTGGCAAACTAAAAAACGGCGAACCTTATGAAGTCGATGATCCGGATGGTAATCATACCTACCTCTCCATAAAAGGTTCATTTAAATGGGGTAAGAAAATTCAACCTGAATATATCTGGTTCAACGGTACCGCTAATCACTACCTCCTTGGCGACGTTATTAACGATACTTCCAAACCCGTTAAACTCAACGCTCTTAACGGTTCGTATAAAGACCGTAACTCCAAAATCACTCCGGTCAAAATTCACCGCGGAATCCAACCCTTCGATCCGCTCAACAAGATGCTGATTCAACCCAAACTCTTTGCAGATAATGTGGGCGAAGGCGCGTTCTGGAAGGATTTCGACTGGTATCGCGCTGCCGAAGTCGGTATGAAAGAGGTTAAACTCCCCTTTAGCGGAAAAATTTCCTTCATCAGAACTGAAATGTACTGGCCAGTCAATCATATGGTCTCTTCAAAAGATCAGACCGTAGGATGTACTGAGTGCCACACAAGGGAAAACAGCCGTATCGCTGGACTCACCGATTTTTATATGCCCGGCAGGGATTATAGCCCCGTAGTCGAATTCGCTGGCAACGCACTTATTGTACTGTCACTCCTCGGCGTTTTTGTTCACGGCGGCATTAGATTTTTTTCACGCAAAAAAAAGAATGATTGAGGTGGGGAATGAAAAGAAAAATCTATATTTATAAATCTTTTGAAAGATTCTGGCACTGGTTCCAGGCAATTCTTATTTTTATGCTGATTTTCACCGGCTTTGAAATCCACGGTTCCTATTCTTTCTTTGGCTATAAGAACGCGGTCTCTTATCATAATATCGCCGCTTACTCGTTTATCGTTCTTATTGTTTTCGCCATCTTTTGGCATTTCTCAACCGGAGAATGGAAACAGTACCTCCCCTCATACAAAAACATAAAAGCTCAGCTCGATTACTATCTTATCGGAATCTTCAAAAATGCCCCGCATCCAACTAAGAAAACGGTCCTCAGCAAACTGAACCCCCTTCAGAAACTCGTTTACTTCGGACTGAAAATATTGGTGATTCCCGTAATGGTTATCTCCGGCTTGCTCTATATGTTCTATAGATACCCCCAAAACGGTGCAATTAAAGGCCTGACAATAGAATCCCTCGAAGTCATCGCCGTCGTACACACTATCGGAGCTTTCCTCCTCGTGGCTTTCCTCATTACCCACCTCTACCTTATTACCACCGGGGAAACAGCTACCTCCAACCTGAAGGCTATGATTACCGGATATGAAGAACTCGAAGATGAAAAAAATAAAGAAGAAAAGGAAGAGATTAAAAAATGAATCCCACAAAATATATGAACCCATACCTTGCCGGCTTTTTCCTCGGCTTGCTTCTCCTCCTGACTATTTATATTACGGGCAGAGGACTTGGTGCAAGCGGTGCAGTTAAAAGCGCTCTGGTTGCAGGCGTGGAAACGGTAACCCCCGGCCATGCCGGCTCGGCAACTTTTTATAAGGAGTACCTTACC
The DNA here is from genome assembly GCA_012517155.1 of Ignavibacteriales bacterium. Classification (GTDB taxonomy): domain Bacteria; phylum Bacteroidota; class Ignavibacteria; order Ignavibacteriales; family Ignavibacteriaceae; genus JAAYVN01. Next base: position 41,260 of record JAAYVN010000019.1, read on the forward strand.
GAACACGATAATGCCCCCTTGAAAAATTGGCTCGTTTTTGAGGTAATTGGTGTACTGATTGGAGCTTTCCTTTCCGGTCTTGTCTCTAACCGACTGAATTTAACTCTTGAACATTCTCCCAAAATCAAACCTCGAACCAGAGTAATCGGCGCACTCCTTGGCGGTCTTCTCTTCGGGCTTGGCGCTCAGTTGGGTCGCGGATGTACCTCCGGCGCTGCCCTTAGCGGAATGGGAGTTATGTCCACCGGTGGCATTTTTACCATGCTTGCAATTTTCGGCGGCGCTTATGCCTTCGCTTATTTCTTCAGAAAAATGTGGATATAGAAAGGAGTAAATGCTATGGGACCCCTCGTACCGGATATTATTGGTAATGAACTCAACTTCGTAGTCGCCCTGTTTATCGGGATTGCATTTGGCTTTATTCTCGAACAAGCTGGGTTTTCTACTTCAAAAAAATTGGTCGGACTCTTTTACGGATATGATTTCACCGTCCTCCGTGTCTTCTTCACTGCCGGCGTCACCGCTATGATCGGAGTGGTTGCTATGGGACATTTCGGTCTCCTTGACGTCAACCTTATTTATGTTAACCCAACCTTCCTCCATTCCGCACTCCTCGGCGGTTTTATTATGGGTCTTGGCTTTGTAATCGGGGGCTATTGCCCGGGTACAAGTTTTGTCGGCGCCGCAATCGGAAAAATTGACGGCTGGATTTTTATTGCCGGGTCTTTCATCGGTGTCCTTATTTTTGCAGAAGCTTACCCTCTCCTCGAGGGTGTTTATAAAGCCGGATTCTGGGGATACCCCCGTCTCTTTGAAACTCTCGGAATTTCTCAGTCCCTCTTTGCGTTTCTTCTTGTTTTCGTCGCCGTTGGTGCATTCTGGGCTACAACACTCATAGAAAATAAAGTAAACGGTAAACCTAATCCGCAATTTAGCCCCGTTAGGATCTACCTCGGTCTGACCGGTATTGCTCTCCTAATAGGTCTATCCGCATTCATATTGCCGGACAGACAGGAAGCTTTTCACAATACGGTTAGCGATCCCACCTTCGTTCAAAACTATCCGCTTAAGGAAATGTCTCCGGATGAACTCGCATTCAGACTTATGGATAACGATAAAAATCTCAGAATTATTGACGTTCGCTCTCCCGCTGAATTTGAAAAATTCAAACTCCCCAAATCTCTTTCATTAACATCCAAAAACCTCTTTGAAAAGGATTTTGCCAAACTCCTCAATCTGAATGGTAAAATTAATGTATTTGTGGCAGACGACGAACTTACCGCAAAACAAGCTGCTGTCATTGCGGATAAGCTTGGTTATGTTGATATCAGACTTTTAACCGGCGGACTGCAGCAATTCAGGAAAGATATACTTAACTTCACCAAACCCGATACAGCATTAAACCGTCGCGAAGCAGATACATTCCGCTTCCGGGAACGGGCAAAAAATCAGATACCCATACTAATAGAACAGAACAAAGAGACCGGCGCAATAAAGAAAACATCCAAGCGCGTTATAGGCGGCTGCTAAATAAAAATAAGTTCCGAATTTTAACCCCCGGCTTTACGCTGGGGGTTTTTATTTGCTTTCTCTGCATAAACCAATTTACAAATAGTTTGTTCTGAAATAAAACCGCGTGGAAAATTCCCATTCAGAATCTTTTCCCTCTTTCCTTTGCCGTTATAAATCTTTTTTATAACTTTACACCTTATTTTTTAAATAATTTGCAATGAAACTGAATTTCCCGGGTTTCCGGTTCTCCTCTTTTCCTGACAACCTCAAGGCAATGGGGTTGGTCTTCGGAGATATCGGAACCAGCCCGATTTATACAATGGCGGTGGTCTTCACCCTCCTTAAACCAGACGAGGCTCATATCCTCGGCGTACTCTCCCTTATCTTCTGGACACTTATTATTATCGTTACCATTGGCTACTGGTGGCTTGCAATGAGTCTTAGCATCAAAGGCGAAGGGGGCGTTATAGTCCTTAAAGAACTCATCATGCAGTTCGTTAAAAAAGGTCGCAGTGCCGGTTTTGCCACTTTCCTTACATATATAGGCATATCCCTCCTCTTCGGCGATGGAGTTATCACCCCGGCGGTCAGTCTCCTCTCAGCTGTTGAAGGACTTCCCCTTATCCCCGGCCTCCAGCATATGTCTCACGGTACCATCCTGCTTATCACTATCCTGATTACTGTTTTTCTTTTCTCCATTCAATTCAAAGGAACAGAAAAGGTGGCTAAGTTTTTCGGACCGGTCATGCTTCTCTGGTTTATTGCCCTCTTTTCATCCGGAGTTGTTTCTCTTGCCGAGTATCCCTCGGTACTTAAAGCACTTAGCCCGTACTATGCACTCGACTTCCTTTTTAATAACGGACTTGTTGGATATTTCGTCCTCTCCGAAGTGATTCTCTGCGCTACGGGCGCTGAGGCACTTTATGCGGATATGGGACATCTCGGCGCCAACCCTATCCGTAGCGCCTGGATGATGGTTTTTGTTGCTCTGGTTATCAACTATTTCGGGCAGGGAGCTTATGCTGTTCTGAACGCGGCTCAAGGTTCGTATTTATTTGCCATGGTGCGTCATCAGTCACAGATTCTCTACGTCCCCTTTATAATTCTTACTTTAATGGCAACCATTATTGCCTCCCAGGCAATGATAAGCGCCGTCTATTCAGTGGTCTATCAGGGGATAACTACACGCATTTTCCCCCTTATGAAGATTAAATATACCTCGCTCCATCTTAAATCCCAGATTTACATCGGTGCGGTCAACTTCGCCCTTATGATTTGTGTGATCTTCATGATACTTCTCTTTGGTACTTCCACCAATATCGCCGCAGCTTACGGGCTTGCAGTGATGATGACTATGATCATCAGCTCAATATTCATGAACTGGATATTTGCTCACCAGAAAAATTATCTCAAACTTGCTTTTGCTGCAATTGTTTTTACAGTCGAACTCCTCTTCCTCGGTGCGCTGATGAGCAAAATACCGCACGGCGGCTTCTGGTCAATAGTTATTGCCCTCGTTCCCCTTAGCACAATCATTATCTGGATTAAAGGAAATAAACTTGCGGCTAAAACTTTCAGAGCCTTGCCCCTTGATACGTACATCACCAGCTACGAGCAGATTTACAACTCCGGCAAACGTCTCGAAGGCACCGCCCTCTACTTCACCCGTGATCTCAAGAGCATTCCCCCTTATCTTGTCCACTGTACCATCATGACCGGCATTATTTACGATAATAATATTTTGATATCCATACAACGTACGGATGAACCATACTCCATCAAAGTGGAACGCGTGGAAGGCATAGCCGCCGGACTTTCCGGAGTGGTAATTTCCGCCGGATATATGGAGGTGCTTGATATTCCCGAAATACTAAAGCGTGAAGGAATAACCGAGCGGGTAATATTCTATGGCGTGGAAGAACTCATCACAAAGAACATGTTCCTGAAATTCTACGCAATGCTTAAAAAACTCTCCCCCAATTTCGTGCAGTTCTACAAACTCCCCTATCGCAAAATCCACGGCGTCATCACCCGGAACGAAACAAAATAAATTGCTTAATAACTTGACCTGAGTTTGCATCCATCCTTGCTTTTATCACCACCTCATGAATTACCCATCTTCCCTTATCTCGCTGTTCTGCCAAGAAGGCTGTCGCAAAAAGCAATTTCACTCGTGACGGTTAGAAACTGTTTTCCCCTTAGAATACTCTTTTACGAATAAATCCGGAAAACTTCTGCTTTTCTCTCTCCCGGCTCCC
>JAAYVN010000156.1 GCA_012517155.1 Ignavibacteriales bacterium
AAGCCTGGAAATGATCAAACTGATGCACGACGGTGACTTTAGAAGCGTATTTTGTGAGCGCAACGGCTTCTTCAAGTGCCGAGTTTCCACCACCGACGACAATAATTTCTTTATCCTGAAAGAAATCGCCGTCGCAAGTTGCGCAGTATGAAATACCTTTGCCTTTAAAAGTATCCTCACCAACAGCGCCAATTGTACGGGAGCGTCCTCCGGTGGCGATAATAACCGCGTGTGAAGTGTAAGTATCCTTTTCGTTCACGGTGATTTTTTTAACCTCGCCTGAAAGGTCGAAGGAGGTAATGCGGAGATTGGATTTAATGGTACATCCGAAATTCTGAGCCTGAGTTTTCATGTTACGGGCGAGTTCATATCCACTGATAGAGTGAACGCCGGGATAGTTTGCAATTTCGTGGGTGAGGACCATTTGTCCGCCAACGGCACCCTCGTTAAGGATGAGGGTTCTGACTTTTGCGCGTGAAAGGTAGATTCCGGCAGTCAATCCGGCTGCTCCGGCACCTATAACTATAACATCAAAATGATTATCCATAAATTCCCAAGGTTAAAAGGGGGAGAGAAAAATCTCTCCCTCAAAAAAAGATTTATTTACCAAACTGTTCGTCAAGAATTGAAGTAACCTGCTCCATTGACTGGATGCTGCTGGTTGCTTTAACGAGTTTACCGTTCTTATAGTAGACAGTGAAAGGGAGTCCCTGGAAACCACGGGTTTCGGGGAGGGTTCGGATAACGGCGGCGTCGGGGGAGTCGAACTCCATATCGGCGAATTTTACGTGTTTATATTCCGGCTCGAGTTCTTCCATTACTTCATAAACGGGGATGCACATTGGACCCATGCGTCCGCAGCAGATCATTACATTTTCATTTTCGGCAAGAAGTTTTGCGTGATCGTCTTTTGATAATACGTGAGTGAGATTAGTTTTGAGCATTTTATACCTTCAGTTAATTACTTAAATATTATAAATTTATAACGGTTAGATATTTGAAGTTTGAAAAGGTTGCAGGATGTAATAAGTTGGCTTTTGAACGCAAGGTCTTGAAATTTCGGAGCAGGGGATAAAAGGTTAAAAGGATAAAAGGTTAAAAGGATAAAAGGGGAAAAGGATAAAAGGGGAAAAGGGGAAAAGGGGAAAAGGCTGAAATGGGAAAAGGTTGTTTCGACAATGCAAAGAGGGAGTTGGGATATGGCGGGAAATACAGGGTAATGCGAAGTCCCAAAGGACAACTCTGAATAGTTTTGTTTGATGATGAGGGTCAAAGACAGGGGCATTTTTTTTACCACAGATTCTCACAGATTTAACACAGATTTTTACCCCGCTTCACTGGGCGGGCAGATTAATTCTATGAAGGAGTTCAGTCCGGTTAATGGAGAATGTATTTGCCAAGTTAAATTTTTTAGCTTTGAATAATCGGATGGGGGATGTATATTTGTAATAGTCTTAAATAGGAATTATTCTAATATAGGAATTAATCCATGAAACTAAATATTGCTAACATACGAAATACAATATCCACGGCCGGGCTGAAGGTAACTCCACAAAGAGTGGCAGTGCTGGAGGCTATTTATAAACTCGGGAATCATCCAACAGCAGACAAAATACAAGAATACATAAGAGGGGAACATTCAAATATTGCGACGGGGACTATTTATAACGTATTAGAAACGCTGACTGAGAAGGGGATCATTAAGAAAGTACTGACTGACAAGGATGTAATGAGGTATGACGGGATTACTGAAAGTCACCATCATCTTTACTGCAGGAAGACGGAGAAAATAAAGGATTATCAGGATACAGAACTGGACGAGATAATCAGAAACTACTTCAAGAAGAAACGGATTCCGAACTTTGAGGTTGATGAAATAAAAATTCAGATAAACGGTAAATTCAAAAAATAAAAGAAAGGAAACTATCTATGGGAAAAGAAAAAAAACTAACCACAGCTGCAGGTATTCCGGTTCCAGACAACCAGACTTCGTTAACGGCGGGAGAGCGGGGTCCGACGCTGATGCAGGATCATTATTTGCTGGAGAAGCTGGCACATTTCAACAGGGAAAGAATTCCGGAAAGAGTTGTGCATGCGAAAGCCGCGGGGGCATTTGGTACATTCACAGTAACGAACGACATTACGAAGTACACAAAAGCTAAAATCTTTTCCGAAGTCGGGAAGAAGACAGAGGTATTAGGACGGTTTTCTACGGTTGCGGGAGAGAAGGGTTCGGCAGATACGGTGAGGGACGTAAGGGGATTTGCGCTAAAGTTCTACACGGAAGAGGGAAACTGGGATATGGTTGGAAACAACACGCCGGTATTCTTTATAAGGGATGCGATAAAGTTCCCCGATTTTATACACTCGCAGAAGAGAGATCCGGAAACAAATCTGAGATCCGATACAATGCAGTGGGATTTCTGGTCGTTAGTCCCGGAATCACTGCATCAGGTAACCATCCTATTTTCGGACAGAGGCATTCCGCTTGGAATTCCTTATATGAACGGATACGGGAGTCATACATACAGTTTTATCAATGCGAAGAATGAGAGATTCTGGGTAAAATTCCATTTCAAGACAATGCAGGGAATTAAGTGCATGACTCAGGAAGAAGGGGACAGACTTGCGGGAGAGAATCCGGATTATCACACCGGCGAACTTTTTAACGCAATTGCCAAGGGGGATTTTCCGAAATGGAAACTTCACGTACAGATTATGACGGAAGAGGAAGCGCTGAAATATAAAATTAATCCGTTTGACCTAACTAAAGTATGGCCACACAAGGATTATCCGCTGATTGAGGTAGGTATTATGGAAATGAACAGAAATCCTGAGAACTATTTTGCAGACATTGAGCAAGCAGCATTTTCCCCGGCGAATGTAGTTCCGGGAATATCATTTTCCCCCTGTAAGATGCTTCAGGCGAGAATATTCTCATACGCGGACGCACACCGTTACAGGTTAGGCGGGAATTTTGAGAGATTGCCTGTTAACGCACCCCACGCAACAAAAGTTGAGAATCCATACCAGAGGGACGGATTGATGAGATTCGATAATAACGGCGGCAAGGGACCGAACTATGAGCCGAACAGTTTTGGCGGAGCTACAGAAGATCCCTCGCACAAGGAACCACCTTTGAAGATTTATGGTGATGCAGACAGATACGAGCAGAAGCGGGGAGTTGATGATGACTACGTACAGCCAGGTGATCTGTTCAGACTAATGACAGCAGAACAGCAACAATTACTGATAAAACATATAGCGGGAAGCCTTAAGAAAGTGCCGAAAGAAATCCAAGAGAGAATGGTCGGGCATTTTACAAGGGCAGACAAGGCATACGGAGAAGGAGTTGCGAAAGCAATTGGTTTGAAGTAAAATTCTCATAGACACACACAACACGAAACCCCGGACACTCCGGGGTTTTTTATTTGAGGACTAAGGAAGGGAATATCGAAAGAATAAAGTGAGCTAAGAAAAAACCAAAGAGAAAAAAGGGACACTCATTAACGGAAATGAGGGAAATTATTAAATCAAGGGATTTTCCTATTTGTCCGAACCTGTTGAAAGACACGCATTATATTGTCGCCGAGGATTTTCCCGATTTCTTCCTGATTATAGCCACGGTTAATAAGTTCGTTAGTCAGGTTCGGATACTTTGAAATATCCTCAAGTCCGACGACAGTATTGTTTCCTATCCCATCGAAGTCACTTCCCACCGCAACGTGATTGATACCCACAAGATTAACGATATAGTCAATATGGTCAACGACCTTAGAGACATTAACCGATCCTGAGCCGAGGAAGGGGGGATAGAAGACAACACCGATAACCCCACCAGAGTTTGCAATATCAATAATCTGATTATCATAAAGGTTGCGATGGTTATTCCGGAGATTGCGGACACCCGAATGAGTAGCGACAATCGGGTTTGAAGTAACGGTGAGGATATCGGAGATAGTTTTAATTCCAGTGTGGGATACATCTATCATAATGCCCAGAGAATCGAGGGCGCGAATAACATCCTTTCCGAACTCGCTTAATCCGACAGTAGCAGAGCGGGAATCCTGAGAAGAGACAGCCCAGCTGGTGCTATTATTCCAAGTGATAGTGAGGTACCGCATACCGAGGTTATAGAGGTTAGCGAGTTTCTGTAAGTCTTCCTCAATTGCATGTCCTCCTTCTACGGCAAGAATGCCGGCGATTTTATTCTGGTTATTAAGTTCAATAACCTGTGCAGGGTCAAGAGCTTTACCGAGGGTATTGGGATTAAGAGAGACCTCATTATGGAAAATATTAATCATTTCTATTGCGTGGTCATACTGATTAACAGGGTGAGCAGAAGGATCAACCCAAACTGCAAAGAACTGAGCATCAACACCACCGGTTCGCATTCTCGGGATATCGGTATGATTGAAAGTATGGAAAGCAGCAAGATGGTAGGAAGTATCCACAACCATTTTCTCCAGGATATCGTTATGCAAATCAATTAACCGGCTATGGAAGTGTATTCGCTCAATAGAAAATTCGAAGTACTCGCTACCCGAAACAACTGTATCAACATCGAAGTAAGCATAACCATTTTTAGTCACGCGAAAACTGAGATCAATCTGCGAGTTAGACTTATAATATCGAGAGATACCGCCTGAGGAAGATGCTCCTGTATAAAAGCGAGAGAAACCAGATCCATAGCCGCCATCGAGAAGAATCATTTTGCGGGTAATACCAGTTCCGCCAAACTTTACATTAAAGAAATAAACGCCTGCACTTCCGCGAGCATTCCATTCGATTGAATAAAAGCCTGCATTGAGGAATTCTTCATAACCGTCTATCTTTTCGCCCAGGGCATTATATATTCCGACAATTACATTACCCGCAACGGGCAAGGAGACATCTATTTTAGTAGAAGGATTAAAAGGGTTGGGGTAGTTTTGCGAGACGGTAAAGGATTCAGGCAATCCCGGATTTTCCGATACCGAAGTAACGGGGAAGGTATAAGACCAGTTACCAGAGGCATTAGTCGCAACCGAATCATGAACAAGTCCAGAATTACCGTTAATATAAATTTTAGCCTGAGAAACCGGGGCGCCGGAGGTTTTATCTTTTATCTTTCCGGTTATAGTGACAGAACTCTCCTGAGGAAAGGAGGAGACAAAGAAGAAAAAAGAAACAATAAATATTTGAAAATATCGCATTAGAAAAAGTCCATAAAAAAAATCTTGTTTTATAAATGAAAATTACAAAACAAAATTGTATTAACATAATTCATAATAAAAAAAGAGCGGAGAACCTCCGCTCCTCAAAGAGATTATTCTTCAAGAGTGGAGAGATTACCGGGATCCTGACCCAGAGCCTTAGCTTTGAGAACGCGTCTCATTATCTTACCGCTACGAGTTTTGGGGAGAGAGTCAACTATCTCAATATAATCCGGTTTAGCAATGGGACCGAGTTCATGGGCAACATGAGCCCGCAACTCATCGAGCAATCTATCGGTATATTCAACTCCAGATTTAAGAATAACATAAGCGTGGATAGCGTTTCCTTTAACCTCGTGTGGAAGACCAATAGCAGCGGCTTCGGAGACAAAGTGATGCGAGACGAGAGCGCTTTCGATTTCCGCAGTACCGAGCCGGTAACCAGAAACTTTAATAACATCATCAACACGTCCGATAATCCAGTAATAATCATCCTTATCTTTTCGAGCGGAATCGCCGGTGAGGTAGCATCCGGGATAGCGGCTCCAATACTGGTTAATATATCTTTCGGGGTCATTATAGATTGTTCTCATCATAGCGGGCCAAGGGGATTGAACAACCAGGAATCCTTCCTCATCGGGTTTAACCGGTTTTCCATCCTCATTAAGAATGTCCATTTTGACTCCGGGGAAAGGTTTTGTACCGGAGCCAGGTTTAAGAGGGGATACAGGGAAGGGGGTAATCATAAACATACCAGTTTCAGTCTGCCACCAAGTATCCATAATCGGGCAGTTACCTTTACCGATAACACGATGATACCACTTCCAAGCTTCGGGGTTAATAGGCTCGCCGACAGAACCGAGCAGGCGAAGAGAAGAGAGGTCGTGGCGATTAGGCCAATTTTCGCCAAAGCGCATCAAACCCCTTATGGCGGTAGGTGCGGTATATAAAATATTTATTCCCCATTTTTCAATCATCTGCCACCAGCGATTGGGGTAGGGATAGTTTGGAGCGCCCTCATACATAAAGGAAGTGAGTCCGTTTAGCAGGGGACCATAAACAATATAGCTATGACCAGTTATCCAGCCGGGATCTGCGGCGCACCAGTAGCGATCTTCCTCTTTGACATCGAATACATATTTGAGAGTTGAATAAGTGCCGACCATATAACCGCCATGAGTATGGAGGATAGCTTTGGGTTTTCCGGTAGTACCGGAGGTATAAAGAATAAAAAGGGGATCTTCGGCATCCATAATCTCCATGCTGCAAGTTGTTGAGGCAATAGGAAGACTCATAAGTTCATGGAGCCACATATCACGACCGAACTCCATATTAACCGGTTCGCCGGTTCTTTTAACAACCAGAACACTTTGAACGGTAGCGGCACGCTGGAGAGCTTCATCGGCGATTGCTTTAAGGGGGACGATCTTCCCGCGCTGGTAGGAGCCATCGGCGACAATCAGGACTTTGCTCTGACTATCCTCGAGTCGTTCGTGCAGAGCTTCAACAGTAAATCCTCCATAGACGACGGAATGGATTGCCCCAATTCTTGCGCAAGCGAGCATAGCCATCGGGAGTTCAGGAATTCTACCCATATAGATAGTAACGCGATCGCCTTTTTGAACGCCAAGACTTTTTAAGACATTTGCAAATTTACAAACCTCTCTTTTGAGGGCAAAGTAAGAGAAAGAGCGGAATTCCCCTTTTTCGCCCTCCCACAGAAGAGCGAGTTTATTCCGGCGGGCAGTTTGTGCGTGCAAGTCGAGGCAGTTATAAGAGATATTGACCTTTCCACCAGTAAACCATTTATAAAAAGGTTTATTAGAATCATCAAGTACCTTATCCCATTTTTGGAACCAATGGAGTTGAGAGGCTTCATTAGCCCAGAAACCTTCGAGATCGTTTTCTGCAAATTCTCTAAGAGCGTCCCAATCTTTAACAGCGGTCTGAGAAACTATTTCATCGGAGGGAGAGAAGACTTCGCCAGAGAGTTGTGAATTATTGCTCATATAGCGGACTCCTAAAATATTAAAAATGAGTGATTATGTATAATAAACGAAAGAGGAGGGTTGTAAGTTCCGGAGCAAGGGTTTTAGTAAGAAAACCAGAATTTCTTTAGAAAAGGAACAAGGCAGAAAGCTGTAAAAGACAAACCGGTGGTTTTATAAAACCACCGGTTTGAATTGTTTAAAGAGTAAAGAGGGGGAAACACAGAAAACCTAGAAACGAACACCGAGGGAGATTCTCTGAACGTTCGGAAGGATGTCGTATAT
>JAAYVN010000157.1 GCA_012517155.1 Ignavibacteriales bacterium
ACAATGTGCAAGAGATTGCACAAATAGAGTATCCCGGGCGAAAATTAGCTCTTAAACGCAAAGTACGCAAAGTTTTCCGCAAAGTCACGCAGAGTAACGCAGAGGAAAAATCTGTGAGAATCGGGTTCTAAATAATCTGTGGGAATCAGTGGTAAAAAACTTAACCATGCCGCCTAAGCGGCACAGGCAGATTCAACATCCACGACAAGTCGGGACAAGCAGATTCTCACAGAGCAGGAAAATAGAAAGGCTGAGATTGAGAAAAGCTATTTGTAGGCTTCTTTTCGGTGCTTTATCCTGAAAATATTTACTAATCTAAGTTTATCATTAATTTCGAATAGTATTCTGTATTTTCCGCTTCGGATTCTATACCCCTCCCGGTTTGTTAGTTTTTGGATTCCTATTGGCCTGGGATCTCGGGATAATTGCATCAGACGGGGAATGATTTTCTTTATCTCAGAAACCGGAAACTTATCGAGATCTTTTTGTGCTGCGGGCTTGATCTTAATTTGATAATCCACGCTTGGCCAGATATTGATCTATTGTTAAACTCTTTCCTTTTTCTTTCTTTGCTTTTTCAAGATCGGAAATATCCTCAAGTAGTTCCAGAGCATCTGTTAGCGCAGGGCTTTTCTTTAATTGCGCCCATTTTTCCGTGGTGATTCGTATATTCTTTTTTGATTTCGTAATCATGTTATTATTCCTAGTAGATATTTATACAAAGATAATGAAAATTGAGATTACATCATAAGCAATTAATGAGTTAATGAAATTGATTTTTGGTGAGGTGTTGATTCGGTAAGAAAACAGTTTCTCGCAGTCCGACTCTTTAGGGTGTTGCGGTGAAAGAAAAGCACTTAACAGTAGAGTAAATTTAAGGAATTTCTTAATTGCAATTGAGTATTCCAGGCGAAAATTAGCTCTTAAACGCAAAGTACGCAAAGTTTTCCGCAAAGTCACGCAGAGTAACGCAGGGGAAAAATCTGTGGGAATCAGTGGTAAAAAACTTAACCATGCCGCCTAAGCGGTACAGGCAGATTCAACATCCACGACAAGTCGGGATCACCGCCAAGGCGGGACAGGCAAGCAGATTTCCACAGAGAAGGAATCCGCCACAGCGGAGGAAGTCAGAAGACGGAGTCCACCAAATCCGTTGGCTAAAACCGAACGGAAAAAAGTTTCTGGTTTATCGGAATATCTAAAACCGGGAAACCAATAGCACCCGGATTACAGAGGATTTACACGAATTAGAAAAATGAAAGGAGCAGATATCTGCTCCTTTTTTTTATTTCAACAAAATCATTTTTTTTGCAGCGAAATAACCACTACTTTCAAGTGTGTAGTAGTACAATCCCGTCGCAAGATTGTATCTGTCCGCGGATAACTCAACTTTGTGATATCCTGCCTCCTGATTTTCTTTTACTAACTCGGCGATTTGAACTCCCGTTGCGTCATAGAGTTTTACTGATACAAAACCTGCTTTTGGTATCACATAACCTATGACAGTTACAGGATTAAAGGGGTTCGGATAATTCTGAAATAGGTTTAGAGTGGAAGGGGGCGAGTTTATAACAGAGACTTCCTCGCTGTATGAAAATGTGCCGTCGTTGTCAATTTGTTTAAGACGATACCTGACTGAATGGCTGTATTCCGCCCCGGCTGAGTATGGATGTATGACTGTTTGATTTAAATCATCTGTGAAGGAGTATTCCTTTGGGGAGTTGCTGTTTCCTGCACCGGGAATGAATCCAATTCTTTTCCACTCCGCGGTTTTCCGATCAGTTTGGTTGTTAAATGCCCGCTCTATATCGAATCCGCAGTTGTTTACTTCCGTCGCCGTGGACCAGTTTAGTGTTACTACACCTTCCTTAATTTTATATGTGAATGAAGTGAGTTCCACTGGCAGAGGTTCCACATCACTGGCGAATACAAATTCGCTGAAACCGGTTATTGCATCCATTGATAAGTAGTCAGACGATTGTCCATCTCCCATATTGTTGTATGTGAGGGTTCCTATTTCTGTAAATGTACCGCTTCCCGGAGTTTGTCTTTTATAAAGTATTACTCCACTTGCTCCCTCTCTGATTCCATGATTTGGAATATCGGACAAGTAAAACCGCAGTTGCGTGTTTATTCCAGTGATACCCGGATCAGCAGAAATCACCCATCTATATTTGCTAATGTTAGCGAGCAGAATTGATGATGAATTAAGGGGTGCGGAATTATGCTTTTGAACAGTAATATTGCCCGAACCGGATATTGACTGAATATTCATTGCCACACCGGTTGCTTCACCGTTAAAATTAATCAAACCAGTTCCCGAAATACTCTGTGAATTTTCTGCCGTTATGGTGTTGAAATCAGAAATTATCAGGTCATCAATTCCCAACCCTTGTGTATTGTCCGAACCACCTGTTGATGTACATGCCCATCGGAAGTAGTAACTGGTTCCCGGAGCAATTGAAAGTCCACCCAATTCCACAGTTTTGGAAATGGATGCGGGGGGATCAGAAACAGTTGAATTATTTGCATCACCCGGATATGATTGATTTCCTTCTGTTTTCTCACTCCATGAAGTTCCTGTGGTACCGGTATAAAAAATCCAGGAGGTAGCACGAGTTCCGCTCCTGTATTTTTCATAATGCCATGATATGGATAATTGTGTGATGGTCTTACCTGTGTTGTTTTGAATGCAAAGCATAATGGAGCGAGGTTGTGTATAATCCGAACCCATTAAAAAGCCCAGTGCCCTGTCAGTTGCTGTGCCGTAAAATCCGTTTGCCCAATTAATTATACCCCTTGCTGAAGAACCGGTAACCATTCCACTGCCGTTTGTTCCGTATGACTGGGTGGTTGTTGTTACGCTAACCGCATAGTTAGTTCCGGATGTTACGACAAATCCCTGTGGAACAGTAGCTGTTTTTGAAGTTCCCATAGAATTAAAATTTTCTTCAATGGGTTCCGTTCCTGAGAGCGACAACTGAGCAAAGCAATTACAAAAAGTAAAAAAGAATAAACTTATGAGAAAAAACATCTTTTGTTTTTTCACATTTGCCTCCTATTATAATATATTATTTAATATAACGAAAACTAAAAAAAATATTTTTAATAATCAAGCATTTCAAAAATATTTTTTTGTTTATTCAAATAAATGAATTTGATAAAATCGATTATTTTTTCGAGATATATTCGGGATACATTAAATTTGCTTTACTGTGGTTCTCCTTTTTTATGTCTGTTAAATGAAAGTTTTTAGCTATATTTGCACAAATTTTTGAATTTTTGTTGAAAGGAAAGTAAGTAAGTTAATGGAAGTCCCGTTTCACCGTGCGTACACTACCGATAGGGAAAAAGAACTGGTTGCCGAAGCCATTGATTCCGGTTGGATTACCATGGGTCCTAAAACCATCCTTTTCGAGGAGAAGTTTAAGGAGTATTGCGGAGCAAAGTATGCTGTTTCGATGAACTCTGCCACCGCCGCACTACACCTTGCCCTAAAGGCAATTGGTATAAAAGAAAATGAAGAGGTGATTATTCCCACTAATACTTTTATTTCCACAGCAGAAGTGGTTACTTATTTTAATGCTATTCCGGTTTTGTGCGATATAGATTATAAAACTCATAATATAGATCCGGAAAAAATTGAATCTCTGATTACATCCAAAACCAGGACTATCATACCGGTCCACTTCGGGGGACAAATTTGCGATATGGATGAAATCAACACAATTGCGAAAAAATACAACCTTAAGGTAATTGAGGATGCCGCTCATTGTCTTCCCGGGTTCTACAAGGGAAGGAATGTAGGGACTTTAAGCGATATTACCTGCTTCAGTTTTTACGCAACTAAAACACTTGCGACCGGAGAGGGGGGAATGGCTACTACGGAGAATGAGGATTACTCACGTTCGATGAAGATTAACCGTCTGCATGGAATAAGCCGCGATGCATGGGACAGATACACTGCAAATGGTTCGTGGTATTACGAGGTGGTGGATAACGGGAATAAATATAACACCACCGATATAAATGCGGCGCTTGGTATTGCCCAACTTGAGAAACTGGAACTCATGCATGAAAAAAGAAAAGCAATAGCCGGGAAGTATGACAGGGCTTTTGCTGAGAAGATGGAGATGCTGACGCTAAAGACCGATCGTGTTTCCAGTTATCACCTTTATGTAATAAAGGTTAATAACAGAAATGAGCTTATTGAGTTGCTTAAAAAGGAAGGGATTTCCGCATCGGTGCATTTTATTCCTGTACACATGCATCCTTATTACCGGGAGCGCTACATGTACCGCCGGGAGGATTACCCGGTTGCGAACAGGGTTTTTGAAAGGAGTATCTCACTCCCGATTTATCCGGGCATGAGTGAAGAGCAGGTTAACTACGTAACAGAGAAGGTTCTGCAGCATGCACGCTGATTTATACCGTGACAGATTTAAGAGGATATTTGACTTTACCGTATCCTTTATTGGTGTGATAATCCTATCACCTTTTTTTGTGCTGGTTGGATTGATTATAAAACTAAGTTCGCCCGGCAGTGCAATTTTTACCCAGGAACGTATGGGAATGGGTTTTATTAAGTTCAGGTTGTATAAATTCAGATCCATGTATCCCGAGTCATCCTCACGCGGACTTTCAATCACCAGTACTGATGATCCACGGATTACTCCTTTCGGGCATTTTATAAGAAAATTCAAACTGGATGAACTTCCACAATTGATTAATGTGATTAAAGGGGATATGAGTCTTGTGGGTCCGCGCCCCGAGGTGGAAAGATATGTGATGATATACAAGACTGATTACGAGCATATCCTTACCGTGCGCCCGGGTATTACGGATATTGCTTCCCTTGAATTCAGGAACGAGAACGAATTGCTGCTTGATTGTCAGGACAAGGAAAAAAAATACATTGACGAGATACTTCCGCAAAAGCTGGCTTTAAGCAGGCTTTACATAAAGGAGCATAACTTTTTTCTCGATTTTAAAATTATTATTTATACCATCCTTGGTATTGATCTTAAAATAAAGCATTTAAAGCAATAATTATGTCATTATTATAATTAAAAAAATGTATTATTTTATAAACAAGTTTTTTAAAATTTATCAAATTCCGGAATTGAAAATTGCCATTTAAATTATTTCTGAAAATATCAAAATCATTTCAGAATCGTCATTTCGCTCTGTTCGATTTTATCATATTTTTGATTTCCCCCTTGCTGGCTTTCGCGATTCGCTTTGACGGGACTGACTTCGTCTCCGAAAATTTCCCGGTCATCACCGTTGTAACTTTCCTCTTTATGCTGATCAAATTTGTTCTTTTCTTTAACTCCGGTATTTACCGCCGCATGTGGAATATGGCAAGTATTGACGAGCTTTCTCATCTTCTCTATGTCGGTTTGCTGGTAATTGGGCTGCAGATTATTGCAGTGGTGATTCTCCGGGCAATGCCAAGTCATCTTATTGAAGGAGTACCATATTCTATTCCACTTCTCGACGGAATAATTACAATGCTGTTTGTTGCATCCATTCGATTCAGTATCCGGATGTTCCAGCGGGCAAATGAACGGACGCTTGTTAATGGTGACGGGGACAGGGTTTTGATTGTCGGAGCAGGAGAGGCAGGTATTCAGGTGGTTTCGGAAATTCAGAAGAACCCCAGACTACAGATGGTGCCGGTTGGTTTTCTGGATGATGATTTGAAAAAGGTTGGACTCAAGATTCGTAACCTTGATGTTCTTGGCACGCGCAAGGAACTTGTGAATGTTGTTTTAACGCAAAATGTTAAAAAACTTATTGTAGCAATGCCCACTGCCCCGGGTTCTGTTATCAGGGATCTTAGTTTTAAATGCGAGGACCTGGGAATTGAAATTCTTACGGTTCCAAACATATCAGATTTAATTGGCGGTAGAGTTAGTATCAATAAACTTCGCAATATTAAAATTGAAGACTTGCTCCGCCGTGAAGAAGTTGAGATTGACCTCGAGAAAATCCGCGGACTTTTAAGGCAAAAAGTTGTGCTTGTAACCGGAGCAGGGGGCTCAATCGGGAGCGAACTTTGCCGGCAGATACTTTCCGGTTTACCGGATAAACTTATTCTGCTTGGGCATGGAGAAAATTCCATTTTTGACATCGAACAGGAAATGACTCTCCGTGTAAGCCGTCAACAGGTTTATGAATCGCACAAAACAGAAATAATTTCCAAAATCGCCGATATCAAGAATATCAAGAGTCTTGAGGAAATCTTCTCAGAATATGGCCCGACCGTTGTTTTCCATGCTGCTGCACATAAGCATGTTCCGCTTATGGAGGCAAATCCGCAGGAGGCAATTCTTAATAACATATTCGGTACAAAAAATCTGGTAGGCTTGTGCGTTAAGTACAATGTTGAAAAATTTGTACTTATTTCCACCGATAAAGCAGTGAATCCCACAAGTGTTATGGGTGCAAGCAAGCGTGTGGCAGAAATGATTACGCTAAAAGCAGCCCGGGAGTTTGGCTTACGTTTTTCAGCAGTAAGATTTGGTAATGTACTTGGCAGCAGGGGGAGTGTGGTCAGAACTTTTCAGCGTCAACTTAAGCAGGGAGGTCCTATTACCATTACACATCCTGAAATCAAGAGATACTTTATGACCATCCCCGAAGCGGTTAAACTGGTGCTGGAAAGTTTTGCCATTGTCAGAGGGGGGGAAATTTTCCTGCTGGATATGGGGCAGCCGATAAAAATAATTGACCTTGCCAGGGATATGATTCGTCTTGCCGGTTTACAGGAGGGGAGTGATATTCAGATTCAGTTCAGCGGATTGCGTCCCGGCGAAAAGCTTTACGAAGAACTTTATACGGATAAAGAGATTTATTCAAAAACCTCTCATCCCAAAATAACCATTGCAAAAAACGCCAGCGAATTTGTTCATCCGGAGCTATATAACTGGATAGACAAACTGGATGAGGATATCTATTCCATGGCACTCCCTGAAATCCAAACCCGCTTTCAGGAAATAATCCCCGAGTATCAACTATTCCCCATACCAAAAGATTAGATATTTCCCGGCTAACTAAACAACACTTCCGATAAGTGTGGCGGAGGTTACCCGTTCTATTTTTACATTTACATAATCACCAATGGTAAAATGATCTTCTGCAGGAAAGACCACCACTTTATTAGTTCCGGTTCTTCCCGAAAAATGCTTATCCGATTTTTTACTCTTTCCCTCAATCAGCACAACCTCCTCCCGTCCAACAAGTTCCTGATTCAACTCCCTTGAAATGGACTGCTGAAGCGTGATGATATCATTCAGCCGCTTCAGTTTTATCTCTTCCTCAACATCATCATCCATTTTATATGCCTTTGTTCCCTCGCGAGGGGAGTACTTAAACATATATGCACCGTCATACCGGACCTGTCTCATCACATCCAGCGTCATTATATGATCGTCAATTGTTTCAGAGGGAAATCCGGCAATAATATCGGTGGAAAAACTAACTCCCGGAATTATCTTCCTGGCTTTTTCTATCAACCCCAGATAGTGTTCAATTGTATAAGTCCTGTTCATCAGTTCAAGTATCCTGTTTGAACCCGATTGCACCGGCAGATGAATGTAGTTGCATATGTTGGCATGTTCAGCCATTGTATGCAGCAGTTTATCCGAAAGGTCCTGCGGATGCGAAGTCGTGTAACGTATTCTTATATTTCTGTCAACCCCGGCAGATGCATCTAGCAAATCTGCGAAATCATTTCCATTATCATTATAGGAGTTCACATTTTGCCCAAGCAGTGTAACTTCTCTAAATCCTCGAGCGGAAAGATCTTCAATCTCAGAAACTATGGATGAAAGGGTTCGGCTTCTCTCCCTTCCCCTTGTAAAGGGGACAACGCAGAATGAACAAAACTTATCGCATCCCCTCATCACGGAAATCCATGCCTGCAGCCCGTCCTCCCTGTAAGGCGCAATATCTTCGTACGTCTCAGTCCTCGAAAGTCTTACTCCAATTCCTTTTTCCCCACCGAAGGCATGATCAATAAATTCGGGCAACCGTCTGTATTCATCCGGACCGACCACTAAATCAACCGCTTTTTTCTCTTCGATTAAATCTTGTCTTAGTCTCTCTGCCATACAGCCAAGAATTCCAAGTACCAATCCGGGATTATCTTTTTTAAGTTTATTAAGGTTATTCAACCTTCCGTAAATTCTCTGTTCGGCATTATCCCGAACGCTGCAGGTATTTAGCAAAATCACATCCGCGCTGCTTGCATCTTGTATGTTTTCATATCCGTTCTGCGACAGTATGCCCATTACGATTTCCGTATCCGCCACGTTCATCTGACATCCGTATGTCTCTATATAAACTTTTGCCATCTTACAACTTCTTGCTTGTTTATCTTTCTAAATTTAAATATCATTACTGGTTTTAAGATTCTTTCATTCCTTGCAGATATAACAATCCTCCGCAAAATAAAATTGCATAAAACAACTTGAATATATGTAGGGATTAAAAACTCTGGTTGGATAATAAGTAGAGCAAAAGGTAAAGAACGCCCCCCCCCAGCAATGCCAGAAGGGTATAAGTTATTCTGAGCCTCTTTTTTCTGTCTTTGTGGATTTCGTATGACAGATCGTTTTCTTTTTTTTCTGAATTCACAAAACCTAGCATTAAATTTCTTCTTTAATTCACCTGCCTAATATAGGTAATAAATCTTTAATTAAAAAAAGGATGTGATTCCAACCACACCCCTTTTTTTATCCTATTTTCCGCTTCTTTTCGATTATTCTGTTTGTGCCAAGTACTTGTCGACATCCCTCAGATAAGGAGAGCCAACATAGTCTTTTTTCAATTTCTTTAATATATCTTTTGCTTCTTCTTTTTTGTTAAGCTCTATTAAATTTGCCGAGGCAAAAATAAGGTATTGAGGGTTGAGTACATTTTCCTTTGATACGGATGCTGCTTTCTGAAAATAGTTTGCAGCTTCTTCATAATTATTTTTTGCTTCATAGCATGATGCTATTCCGGCAAATGCGGTTGCCTGGAATACTTCACTGCTGCCGCCGAAATCTTCATAATACTTCAATGCTTCATCTGTCTTACCAAGGAAAAAGTAGGAGTTAGCGAGGTATATTTTTGCAATCTCGCCGTTATGTGAACTGCCGTACTCATCAACCAGCTTCTTCAAGCCAATAACCGGAGTTCCTGCTCTTCCTTCAATTGCTTCGAGGTATGCACCCTGCTCATATAAAGGGAGGATTTTGGCAAGTTCTATGTTTGCTTTCTCGTTGTCGGAAGCCCTTCCTTCGGAATACAGGAACCATGCAAAGATAACCAGCACAATAACTCCGGCACCTATAAGCAGGTTTCTCTTCTGGTTTTCTACAAATTCCATTGCCTGGTAGTAGAAACCAACCAATTTATCTTCTTTAATTTCTTTTCTTGAGAATTTCTTCTTCTGCCCTAACATCAATAAGCTCCTGAAAAAGTTAAATTTTTTTGTAAATAACCTACAAATATATGGAAATTATTGTTTTTAACAAAGAAATCTAACCTTTCCTGAAATCAATTATTCCCATCTCATTATTTTTAATTATTAATTTATTATATTTATCCAATTAGTAGAAATTATTTTTTATCATAATATAAGGAGTGTGAAGTTTATGGATTACCGAATTGAAACCGATACAATGGGAGAGATAAAAGTGCCGGGCGATAAATACTATGGTGCCCAAACTGCACGAAGTCTGATGAATTTCAAAATCGGTGGTGAAAAAATGCCCCCCGAACTAATCCGTGCTTTCGGCATACTGAAAAAAGCTGCTGCGCTGGTTAATTTCGAACTGGGCATTCTTACTCAGGATAAGTGCGAGCTTATCGTTAAAGCCGCTGATGAAGTAATTGCCGGTTCGCTAAATGAACATTTTCCGCTTGTGATCTGGCAGACCGGGAGTGGAACCCAGACCAATATGAATGTAAATGAAGTGATCTCCAACCGTGCTATCGAACTTGCCGGTGGAGTCCTCGGCTCGAAAAAACCAATTCACCCGAATGATGATGTGAATAAAGCCCAGTCCTCAAACGATAC
>JAAYVN010000158.1 GCA_012517155.1 Ignavibacteriales bacterium
AGAATATCCATTTATCTGTTTCTCAAATGTGCATCTCAGATGATTTATAGCTCTTAAACGCAAAGTAACGCAGAGTTTTTCGCAAAGGAACGCAAAGAAGAACAAATGTTGTGAGTGATATTTTTCTCTGCAACACCCTGCGAGGCGGAAATTAAAGGGGGGTTTTAAATTTTAAGATTATCAACTATTTATTGTAAAAACAGATGATAAGGTTTTTCTCTGCGATCCGTTAGCTAACATACAGAGTTTAATAAGTGACAACCTAATGACTATTAATGACTACTTAATGACAGCGCAGCGTAATGACGGCGAAACTAAATGACTGTTTACTCTTCACTGTTTACTGTTCCCTCCGCCGCAGCCGGATTATCTTTTTGTAAATTTCCCATTTGTTTGTAATTTTACACTATTGTCAAATTATATTGTGAGTGTATTATGGAAAAAAATGAACGCCTGATCTCTTTGGATGTTTTCAGAGGACTGACTATCGCTGGTATGATCCTCGTCCATAACCCCGGCTCCTGGGGCTCCGTCTATCCCGCCCTCCGTCATGCCGTCTGGCATGGGGTTACGCCAACTGACCTCGTCTTCCCCTTCTTTCTCTTTATCGTCGGCGTTGCGATTACTCTTTCTCTTACTAAAAGAAAGGAGAGGGGAGATAACCAGAATAAACTGATCCTCAATATTATTAAAAGAAGTTTTCTCATCTTCCTCGTCGGACTTATATTAATGGGCTTCCCCTATTTTAATCTCTCTACCATCCGCATCCCCGGTGTGCTTCAGAGAATTGCCGTAGTCTATCTTATCTCCTCGCTGATTTTCCTAAAATGCTCCATACGCTGGCAGGTTATTCTTACTTTCGCTTTCCTGCTTGTCTATTGGTTCCTCATGACGGTCATTCCCGTCCCCGGTGTCGGATATGCCAATCTGGAACCGGCTACCAATCTTGGCGCATACTTCGATAATCTCCTCCTTAACGGACATCTCTGGAGCGGCACGAAGGTCTGGGATCCCGAAGGTATCCTTTCTACCATGCCCGCTATCTCCACTGCCCTTAGCGGTATCCTGCTTGGTCACTGGCTGAAGTCAAATAAGGATAATGCTGAAAAGGTGGTCTGGATGTTTGTGGTTGGGAATTTCGCTCTGCTTATCAGCATGTTCTGGGATATGGTCTTCCCGATTAATAAAGGGATCTGGACCAGCTCCTACGTTATGTACACCTCCGGTCTTGCGCTGATTTTCTTTGCTATATGCTACTGGCTGGTGGATGTGAAAAAGTATTCATGGTGGACTAAACCGTTTGTGGTTTACGGAATGAATGCAATCACGGTCTATTTCCTTTCGGGTATAGTCGCCCGGCTCCTTACGCTTATTAAAGTGACTAATACCATGGGGGAAGAGGTGGCGCTCAAAACGTACCTCTATAATTCTATCTTCGTACCTCTGTTTTCGCCGATGAATGCATCCCTTGCCTGGGCGCTTACTTACGTTTTGATTTGGCTTGGGCTGATGTGGATTCTTTACGCTAAGAAAATATTTATAAAGTTATAAACCAAGCAGCGTTTTAAGGTATCTTCCGGTATGGGATTGCCTGCACAGGGCAATCTCTTCCGGAGTGCCGGTCGCAATTATCTCTCCGCCGTTCTCGCCTGCCTCGGGTCCTAAATCTATTATATGATCCGCACTCTTTATGATATCCAGATTGTGCTCGATTATCACCAGACTGTTGTTCCTGCTTATCAACAGATTGAAGCAGTTGATCAGCTTGGACACATCCTCGAAGTGAAGCCCGGTGGATGGCTCGTCGAATATGAACAGCGTGTGGTACTTGTCGTTCTGTACCGCTATGTGCGAAGCCAGCTTTACTCTTTGCGCCTCCCCGCCGGATAGGGTGTTCGAAGGCTGCCCTAATTTTATGTATCCCATCCCCACCATCTGCAGGGTCTTTAACAGCCGCACCAGCCGGTCATGCCCCTCAAAGAATTTTATTGCCTCGTCCACGGTCAGCTGCAGCACGTCAACTACGTTCAGTCCCACATAGGTAATATCCCGGATTTCTTTTTTGAACCGCGTTCCTTTGCATTCCTCACATTCAAGATATATGTCCGCAAGGAATTGCATCTCCACCTTGATGAAACCATCTCCCTGACAGGTATCGCACCGCCCGCCGGGTATGTTGAATGAAAAGTAGCCCGGCTTGAATCCTTTCGACTTTGCCTTATAGGTGTTTGCAAATATCTCCCTTATCAGCTCATACCCGCCGATAAAACTTATTGGATTTGAACGGGGAGTTTTACCAATGGGGGACTGGTCAATTATTTCAATCTGCTCGATTTTTTCGCTCCCAATTATATCATCGTACTTCCCGACAAAATAGGGATTCATTCCTTTCAGCTTGGTGATTCCGCCGTAAAGAATGTCGTGCACCAGTGTGCTCTTGCCCGATCCGCTTACTCCCGTGATTACCACAAAACTGTTCAGGGGTATCTGCACGTCTATGTTTTTCAGATTGTTCTGCCGCGCCCCTTTTATGGTTATAAACGATTTACTCAGCTTCCGGCGCAATTCGGGCACGGGAATGCTCCTGCTTCCTGAAAGATACTGTCCGGTCAGGGATTTTTTATCTTTAAGCAGTCCTTTATAATCTCCCTGAAAAACAATCTCCCCCCCGTTGATTCCGGCGCCCGGACCCATGTCCACAATCATATCGGCGTTCTTGATCATCTCGGGTTCATGCTCAACCACTAAAACGGAATTCCCGATATCCCGCAGGTTCTTCAGTATCGAAATGAGCCGCTCATTGTCCCTCGGATGGAGTCCGATGCTCGGCTCGTCAAGTATGTACGTTGTCCCCACCAGCGTGGAACCAAGTGCCGTTGCAAGATTGATTCTCTGCGTCTCGCCGCCTGAAAGGGTCTGACTCAGCCGGTCCAGGGTTAAATAGCTCAACCCGACGTCGTTCAGATAGGTAAGCCGTTTTACTATCTCTTTTACGATCTGCCCGGAAATCGCGGTTTCTGTTTCGGTCAGTTCCATCGATGTGAAAAAGTTCAGACAGTCCCTTATTGACATGGAGACAATCTGGTTTATGTTCTTTCCGCACACTCTTACCTGCAGAGATTCCCGCCTTAGCCGGGTTCCCTTGCACGCATTGCACTCCGTGTATCCTTTATACCGCGCAATTAATATGCGGATGGTCATTTTGTAGTTCTTCTTCTCCAGTATCTCGAAGAACTTGTTTATGCCTTTGAATTCCTTTGTCCCTTCCCGGATAAGGTTTACTTCCTCCGTGTTTAGATCCTTGAAGGGGACACTGATGCGGATTCTGTGCTTCAGAGACCCTCTTATAAGCTCGCGGTTGAACTCCGCATACTTAAGCGTGCGCCAGGGAGCAATTGCCCCCTCTAAAATAGAAAGGTTCGGATTCGGCACTATCCGGTTCATATCCAGCCCGTTTACTTTGCTGAATCCCTGGCAAACGGGACATGCGCCAAACGGATTGTTGAACGAAAAGAATTTCGGCTCCGGCTCTTCGTATCTTATTCCGCAGCATTCGTAAAATTTGTTGAACTCGTACTCTTCGAAGGTCTCTGCATTGATCAGTATCAGCCGGTTTTCCCCCTCCTTGAATGTTATTTCTATTGACTCTCCAAGGGCTTCCCGGTTGTATCTTTTGCGCGTCTTGAAACGCTCCAGAATAACTCTTATCCTGCTCTTTTTGGTTAGCGGAGGGAGTCCTTCATTCAGATCGTAAACCACTCCGTCCTCGACTATCCTGAAAAATCCCCGCTTCTTTATCAGCTCGAGTTCCTGCTTAAGCGACTTCCCCCCATGCTCGTGGATGGGGAAGGTCAGGTAGAATTTCATAGCATCGTTCTGTCCGTCAAGAAAATCGGTTACGGTTCCCGTGGTCGCTTTCGTAACTACCTTGTTGCAGCTGAAGCAATGCGTTTTCCCGATGCGCGAAAAGAAGAGACGGAGATAATCGTACACTTCCGTGGTTGTCCCTACTGTGGATCGGCTGTTCTTTGATACGGTCTTTTGCTCGATGGCTATTGCGGGACTTATCCCCTGTATGATTTCCACATCCGGTTTGTTTATTCTCTCGAGGAACTGGCGTGCATAGGAGGAGAGGGATTCCACATACCGCCGCTGCCCCTCTGCATATATCGTGTCGAATACCAGCGACGATTTTCCGCTTCCGCTTACTCCCGTGAATACTATGAGCTGGTTACGCGGGAGTTCCAGACTTACGTTCTTAAGGTTGTTCTGTTTAGCCCCTTTTATGATTATCTGCTTGGTGGAGGATTTCTTTGCCATACGCTTTCTAAAATTTGTTCAGTACCTCAACTATCCGGTATATATCCTTTTCGGTGTGCCCGAAGGATATCGGCAGGCTCAGTGTTGTCCTGTGTAATTCCTCCGAGATGGGGAAACTCTCCCCGCTGATTATCCCCTCCATGGCTTTCTGCTTGTGCGGCGGTTCGGGGTAATGGATTTCGGTTTTTATTTCGTTCTCCAGCAGGTACTTCTTCAGTCTGTCCCGCTCAGGATGCCGGATGTTATATATGTGGAAAACGTCAAAATGCTTGTAGTCTGTCACCGGCTTAATGAATTTACCGGAAAGCTCGGAATCGTATATTGCTGCAAGTTTTCTTTTGTGCGCGGTTATCTCATCGAGGTGCTTCAGCTTTACGGACAGGAATCCCGCTTGGAATTCCTGCAAGCGGGAATTGTATCCCACTATCTCGTTGTAATACTTCACGTCCGAGCCGTAATTACGGAGTCTCCGCGTTGTCTGTGCAAGTTTGGGATCGTTTGTTAAAACCGCCCCGCCGTCTCCCAGCGCCCCCAGATTCTTTGTCGGGTAGAAACTGAATGCGGCTAACTCCCCGAACGTCCCCGTCAGTACATCGTTGAATTTAGCGCCATGGGACTGTGCACAGTCCTCTATCAGCACCAGGTTGTGCTTTTTTTTGATCTCCATTATTTTATCCATCTCGCACGGCTTGCCGTAAAGATGCACAATCATTATCCCCTGGGTATTGGTGGTTATCTTTTCCTCTATTCTTGCCGGGTCTATGTTGTAGGTCCGGATATCCGGCTCCACAAGCACGGGCTTATGCCCGCAGTGGACAATCGCCAGGATTGTGGCGATGTATGTGTTTGACGGTACTATAATTTCCGAGCCGGGGGGGAAGTCAAATGCGCGCAGCCCAAGTATCAGTGCGTCCAGCCCCGAGTTTACGCCTATGCAATGTTTGGAATAGTGGTACGCCGCAAAGTCAATTTCAAAATTCTTTACGTTGTTCCCCAGGATGTACCAACCGGAATTCAGAGTATACTGAAATGCAGCGAGATACTCTGAGAAAAACTTTTTATTGGATTCTCCTAAATTTTCATATTCTATCATTTTTTGTTCATTCCGTTCATTGAGAAAATAAGACACGAATTAAATAAAGTTCTCCGCGTCGACCTTGCCTTTCCGTCTTCCGTCTTCCGACCTTCGACCATCAAACATAATCCTCAAATATATAATCGTCCGGGTTGAAATTGGTCGATGCAAAGACCAGCAGCACTGCATCAGGGGTAAAATGGTGCATGGTGTGATAGTCCCACGGCTCGAGTATCAGACATTTTTGCGGATGATTCATTAGGAAGTCCTCGCGCACTTTGCCGTCGTTGTTCGAAACTATGCAGCTGCCGTGAATACATACAACCGCCTGCCGGGTTTCTTTATGCCTGTGCCCGCCTCTTACCGAGTCATCCACGCCGTATATATAAAATATTCTCTTAACGGAAAAGGGAATCTCCTTCTCGATAACCGTAAGGTTGCCACGCTTGTCCGAGTGGGTGGGGAGTGTTACTATATGCGCCATTATTTTTCGCCTGAAATAAGTTTATGAATGTTAAAAATGTTGTATGTCCCCCGCAGTTTTCTGTATATGAACAGGAGGATATTCTTTAAACCCGCACCATAGTGTTTTGTTCCGTTGGGGTCAAATCCCGCGTCAGTCAGTCTTATCTTTTCGGTTAAAT
>JAAYVN010000159.1 GCA_012517155.1 Ignavibacteriales bacterium
CCGTATTTCCTGCTTCCTGGCCGGAGTAGATAAGCAGCATGCCCGGCAGGGTTGTGCACAGGACGGCGAGCGATTTTGCACCATCGCCGAACTTTTCAAACTCTGTACCGTTCCACGAATTCTCATCATGATTAGTGGTAAAGCGCATCCGGAAAGCATTCTTCGGATAGTCTTTTAATTCCTTTTCGATAAGATTTGTAATGGCTATACTGTTCGCTTTTCCTTTTATCACCTCAACCATAAGATGGTGCAGATTCCAGGAATAGGTCATATCGAAAGCATCGGTATGAAGAGCAGGATCCTCCCACTCAGCAAGCATAAACACCGGTTTAATAGCCTCAAGCTTAGGACGGAGCTGATTCCAGTAGGGTGTAGGAACCATGCCTGCAACATCGCAGCGATAGCCGTCAATATCAAAATCGCGAACCCAGTACTCAAGCGCCCTGTTCATTTCCTGCCAAAGCCCTTTATTATTGTAATCAAGGGCAATAACATCACTCCAGTCGGGAACAGGGGGAACAAAATTGCCAAGTGAATCCCGTTTGTAGAAATCGGGATTGGAAACTGTCCATCCGTTATCCCAGGAAGTATGATTGGCAACCCAGTCAATAATAACATACATACCGAGTTTATGGATTTCTGATACAAGCTGCCTGAAATCGTCCTTCGTCCCCAGATTCGGGTCAACATCAAAGTAATCCTTAACCGAGTAGTAAGAACCGAGCGTTCCCTTTCTGTTCAGTTCACCGATAGGGTGTATTGGCATGAACCAGAGTATTCCAACGCCAAGCTCTTTAAGACGGGGGAGATGCTGCATGAACTCCTTAATAGTTCCGCTTTCAGTAAACTGCCTTAAATTGACTTCGTAAATCACCTTGTCGAAGCTCCATTTGGGAGCATTGATATTCGATGCCGGCTGACCTAAAAGTCCGCCGAAGAAAGAGAATAAAATCAGTGACAAAAAAAATAGCCTTTTCAAATATACCTCCGCATATATCAGAGTTATTTTACAATACCCAACAATTCAACCGAGAAAATAAGCATAGCGCCCGGGGGAATAACACCCTGACTTCCCTGATCGCCGTATGCGAGATCGGAAGGAATGTAAATTTCCCATTTATCTCCGACCTTCATAAGCTGCAGAGCCTCAGTCCAGCCTTTAATAACGCCGTTAAGGGGGAATTCAGCCGGTTCACCTCTTTTAACGGAGCTGTCGAATATTGTACCATCCAGCAATCTTCCCTCGTAATGAACGCGGACTTTATCAGTTGCCTTTGGTGAAGGACCGTTACCTGAAGAAATCACTTTGTACTGCAAGCCAGATGCGGTAGCAACCACGCCAGCGGTGGTTTTATTCTTTGCAAGGAATTCAGCACCTGCTTTTTTATTAGGAGCCGCCTGTTCCTCAAGTTTCTTCATCTGTTTAGCAGCCATATCCTGCTGAAGCTGAGCAAACACAGCCTGCATTTCCTCCTCCGTAAGTACGAAATTGGAATCCTTTTCCATAGCGTCTTTTATACCCTGCATAAATAATTCCAGGTCAAGATTCAGACCATCTGTTTTAATATTTTTACCGATATTGATTCCGATGCTATAACTAACCTTTTGATCCTGTGTTTTCAAATCGTCTTTAGTAACCGTCTGGCAAGAGACGAGACCAAAGCTAAGAGCTGCGAATAAAACAATAAATCTCACAATTACTCCAATAAATAATTAAAAAAAATTAACCAGATAAAATAATGAAAAGGGAGGAAGAAAAAAAGGAAGAAATAGGATAAAAGGGGAGACGGAAAAAAGGTTTAGTTGTTGCTTTGTCGATTTGTTAAGAAGTCATTTATTGTTTTAACCCCTCCCCCTCTTGAGAGGGGAAAATCCCTTCACTGCATACCATTCACTATTCACTGTTTACTGTTCACCGTTCCCCCGCCGGAAGAGTAAAACAAAAAACCGATCCCTCTCCCTCTTTACTCTCCACCCAAATAGTCCCACCGTTTTTCTCAACAAACTCCTTGCATAATAATAGTCCTAATCCGCTGGTAGGTTCCATTTCAGTTCCTCTGGTCCCAATTTTTTCTCCCAGCTTAAAAAGTTTCTTTGCATACTCCCCGCTCATCCCCACACCATTATCCTTCACTGCAATTTCCACCATTTCACCGGTACGGGTTGCGGAAACTGATACTTTCCCCCCCCGCTTAGTATATTTCAGTGCATTCGATAAGAGGTTTCTCAGGACCGTATCAGTCATATGCTTATCCGTATAAATATCCGGACAGTCATCGTAAGTACTTTTCACCTCAATTTTCTTTTGCTCTGCCTTGAGAGATAGGAAAGAAATGCTATCCCGGATTAATTTTCCGGAGTCAAGAATTTCAGGATTGGTAGTGAGTACGCCCCGTTTCATATTTGCCCATTCAAGCAGATTTTCAAGAAGTTCATACACGTTCTTCCCTGAATTATGGATTTCCGTAACGAACTCAACAATCTCGTCCATAGACAAATTTTCTTTATCATGAATAATAACTTCCATCAGACCAAGGATGGCATGGAAAGGACTGCGGAGATCATGTGCTATAATTGAAAAGAACTTATCCTTTTCAGCATTTGCAAGAAAAAGTTCTTCATTTTTCTGTTTGATAAGTGCCTCAGCTGCTTTTCTGGCAGATACATCAATTATAATAGGCTGGATAAACTCCCTGCCTTCTCTCGTAAAAGAGGAGCAGTAAAGATCCACGTCGCGTATTGAGCCGTCAGCCCTTTTTTGTTTAACCTCAAAATGACTTCCCTCATGGCAAAGTACCTTTTTCACCCGTTCTTTGATTTCCTCGGCAGGCATCAGATTAATATCGCCGATATTCATTTTTACCAGTTCCTCTTTGGTCCAGCCATAGAACTTCTCGGCAGCTTTATTTGCATCCACAATCAATCCGGTCATCGGATCAACAATTAACTGAACAGCCTCATGATCTTCGAACAGCATTCGGTAATACCTTTCCCGTTCGGCAAGTTCTTTTTCAGTTTTCTTTAATGTGGTAACATCTCGTGAGATACTCATAACAGTGGAGACATTCCCTTCAGAATCAAATTCCGGAATCAGACTCCAGTCAAACCAGAACTCACCGTTGTTAACCGGGGCAATTTCCCTCATTGATTTACCGGTGGAGAAAACCTCGTCAATTCTTTTATGCCAGTATTCATATTCCTCTTTTAAAAATCCAAGCTCCGCATTTGTTTTACTCAGAAAATCTGAGGCGTTGATCTTAAAGTAATTTACTGCAGCGGAATTAACATAGAGGTGTTTATGCTCCTTGCCAAAACGCATAATTATATCATCTGCATTTTCTGCAAGCGTCCGGAATTTTCTTTCACTTTCAGCAAGTGCTTTTTCAGCAACTTTGCGGTCGGTAATATCATCAAAAAGGTATGCGAATTTGCCCGGTTCAGGGGAGAAAGTGAGTTGTCTGAAGTATCTTTCAAGGTCATATGAGTAGAGTTCCTTATTCTCAATTCCCCCTCCAAAAGCTATTTTTACGCTTGAATCGAGTTCAAGGGGACCCGTCTGCGGAAACAACTCCATCATTGTTTTTCCTAAAATATCATCTATCCTCATTCCGGTCTGCTTTTGAAAAGCGAGGTTGGCATTCAGCAGGAGGGCATCCACCACTTTTCCGGAATCATCCTTAATAGCCTCATAGAGGGCAAACCCCTCTGCCATATTATCGAAGAGATTTCTGTATCTCGATTCGCTGGCTTTAAGTTTTTCTTCGGCTTGTTTCCGTGAGGTAGTGTCATCCATATACAGATTGACATAGTCTTTTTTCTCACTTATTATCAGAATACCTGCGAAGATGTTAATTGGTTTTATAAAACTTTCGAGTCTTTTTTCATCACCTTTGAGGGCAACTGTAAGCAATGCATCTATAATCTCGGGATTGGATTCGTTCAAACCCGGTATTACTTCGCATAATTTTTGCCCGGCAATATCTTTCTTACCGGTCATTTTTTCAAAAGAAGAGTTTGCGCTAAGTATTAGGAAATCGTGTGGTTGGTTATCCTTGTAAATAAGCTTCAGATAAACGCCACCTACGGTAATTTTTTCCATGAACGACAGCCTGGAACTGTCTATTTCATCAGACGAGTTTTGTTCCATCATATTTTCTCCCGTTAGATTTGATTATTGGTATAAAAATCCGGAAACCGAACACCGGAGTATATACATTGTCAGAATTATTAAAAATCGTGACTTTCGGTATGCGAAATTAAAACATAATTGACATGATTCCAAACAGTTTTTTACCCGCGATTTTGATCGGGATACGAAATTGATACTTTTGATATTGAACCTCATCAGAAAACATAACCAATCATTATAGCATTTACTTTTTTCTTACAAGGGACTCAGGCAAATGCCTGCTCTTAAACGCTAAGTACCGCAAAGTTTTCCGCATAGTCACGCAGAGAAAAAGAATTCCTTACTGCCTTCTGTCTTTTAACCTTTTAATCTTTTTTTCTCCATGAAAAACAACACAGAGGCGGATTATCTTTTTTCCGTCTTCATCCATCCATTCAACTTAATGACTATAAATGACCATTAATGACGGCGCAGGTAAACTTCTCCCTGCTCTGTCGGAATGACCAACAGATGAGTACGTCAATTGAGCTGATGCAGTTTCTTCATGAATACGGATGGGGTGAGTCCGGTGTAATCCTTGAATGCGGAAATAAATGTTGTTCTGTTGGAAAAGCCTACGGCTTTGTATATAGTATCAATTTTATCAATATCTCCCACATCTTCATTATGTTTCATAATTTCAATTGCTTTAGTTATTCTGAGATTATTGATATATGTATTGAACGGCACTCCATAATGTGTGTGGATTAACTTTGACAGGAAAGTTCTGTTCGTCCCGAGGTCATGTGCTAAATTATCGAGTGTTAAATAGGTCTTTTTGTAAACTTCTTTTTCATTCATCTCTGATTCAAGTTTATGTAAAAAGCTATTCATTTTAGCTTTATTCCCATTGTTTTGATGCCCGTTCAACACAACTGCAGGTTCGGGGGACTCACTTTCTTTATCCGGTGCAGAAGCGGAATTAAATCCATCTCGTTCATCTTTACCGTCATCCTGCTTTTTGCCGAGTTCGGTTACTTCCAGATTTTTAAACACGAGATTTCTATATGCTTCGCTCATATTGAAATAAAAGAATAATAAAATCGTCACAAATAAAAAAATGGCAATAATTGCACCAAATAACAGAAGCTGTCTGTTTTGATAGAAATCCACTTCAGCCTCTGATTTTTTCAGTTTATCATTCATCAGCAGGTAAATTGCCGCCTTTATGTTTCGCCTCGAAGCTAGTGAATCCACGAACCGGTCGTATAACTTGTAATTTTCCAGTGCCTTAGGAATATCCCCGGATTTTTCATATGATACCGACAGGTACTTAAAAACCTGAGCATAAGAATCTGAATAATTGTAATTTGCATCAGTTAATTTCGACTTTTCCAACAATTGAATGGAAAGGGGATAGTCTTCTTCCAGGTATTTTAACCTGCCGCACAGCAAATAGTAGCTTCTCCAGTATTTGGGCCAGTTAAGTTTCGAATTCAGAAGGAATACCTTCTCTAAAAATATCTTTGCACTATCTAAATTATTCAGATCAATTGCATTTTCGGCAAGGTTTAAGTAGGAGTAAGTAATCCTTACGGAATCCGCCGCAGAGAAACTTTTGCCCTTCCCGGGGAGGTAAGTAACTGCGGTGGTAAAATGATTTTTGGCTTTGTAATAATTGCCTCTTTTCCTTTCAATCAAACCGAAATTATTCCGGATTACAAATTTCCTCCAATTAGACCAGTCGAAGGGGTTTCCTTTTAATTGCAGGACTTCCTTATAGTATGCCTCTGCTTCATTCAATAAATTTGCCGCATAAAACAAGTCACCGATTTTGTGTAAAACCGTTACCAGCGGATAACTATCCCCCAGTTCATAAAACAGATCTTTCGCCAGTATCACACATATCATTGTGGAATCGAAAATATTCCTTTCCTGACAAATTTCACTTAGTATTACGAGGGTATATGCAATCAGATTCTTTTTATCGTATTCTTTTGCGAGGTTGTAAGCCTGATAAATTCTCTCTGTTCTTTCATGAATTGAACCGAAACGGGCGGAAAAAGCGGAGGTCTTTATATAGCAATAAGGATCATTAAAGCGGGCGGTTATGGCAAGCAGTTTTTTCGTAAGTTTATTTCCACTGGCAGTGTCCAGTTCACCGATATAATTCATCAGACTGTCAAGCTGCACTTCTCTTCCGGAATTCCCGGATTCCTTCAGAGCATTGAATCGCCTGTCAATTTCAGTTTGCGCCTGACAATACATAACAGCGAAACTAATTATCAGTAAATATAACGAAATTCTCATAATGATTTGAATTACACAACCCGCACAATGGACAGATCAGTTAACTTACATTCGTCCGGAACCAATGAAAACGAAAGGAAATCTAATAAAATCTGTTAAAAATTGTCAAATTGTGAAATCTTAACAAACAATATATATTTTTGAACATAATCGTGACGAAATTCAACAAATAATATTTTAATTTCCGCATTATTTTTTTGTGTTTTGGATAATTTTTGATTTCTTCAGACATTTTCAACGAATAGCGGTTATGAATAGTTCAGATTACATTTTTCACAGAGAAAAACCCGTTTTTCTTCCTTTCTTTAAGTTTTTTTATTGCTTGTTTAAAAATATACCCTCATATCTTTTATTCAGGCAGTACCTTTCCAATCCAGATCAAAGGGGCTCTCCCTCTCGGGAAAAAGAGGCGCTTGCCTCCGGCTGCGGACCTAAATATTTACCGGTAATGAATTTGTAACAATTATTTATCAACAAATTGCAGGTTAAATAAATTAATAATTAAATTTTCTTTATATTTTTTCAGGAGTTAACTATGAAAACTTTGCTTACTGTACTGTTATTTATTATTCTTTACTCGGAAATTTCTATTGCACAATCAACTACCCCGAATGCTTATTTTCCGGTTACGAATCAACCTGTCCAAGGGATATTAGTTGACGGTACCAAAACTTATCTTTGGGGCGATTTCAGATATGTCGGTCCAAACACCGGGAATGGCGCCCTGCTTACAACAACCAATGTATTACCAAACTTAGCTTTTTCGAAAGTTGATGGTGCAATTTATGCTGTTGTCCCTGATGGAAGTGATGGCTGGTATATTGGAGGGAGTTTTACGAAGGTTGGAAGCGCGACCCGCAACCGCCTTGCCAGAATCAATTCTGACGGTTCTTTGAATGCTTGGGACCCTAATGTCAGCGGTCCGGTTTATGCCATAGCAATTAGCGGAAGCGACATTTATGTAGGCGGAGATTTTACAACAATTAACGGTGCTACAACAAGAAACAGATTAGCTAAACTAAACAGTACTGACGGTACAGCCGACGGGACATGGAATCCAAATGCCTCAACCACGGTTTATGCTATCGCAATCAGCGGAAGCGATATTTATGTAGGCGGAGCTTTTACAAAAATTAACGGCACTACAACAAGAAATTATTTAGCTAAACTAAATAGTACTGACGGTACAGCAAACGGGACATGGAATCCAAATGCCCAAAGCGTGGTTTATGCTATCGCAATCAGCGGAAGCGATATTTATGTTGGAGGGCTGTTTACCACTGTTGGCGGAAAGTCAAGAAACAGATTAGCAAAACTCGATAATACTAACGGTACAGCCGACGGGACATGGAATCCTAATGCCCAAAGCACGGTTTATGCTATCGCAATTAGCGAAAGCGATATTTATGTTGGAGGGCAGTTTACCACTGTTGGCGGACAGTCAAGAAACAGATTAGCAAAACTCAATAATACTAACGGTACTGCCGATGGGACATGGAATCCTAATGCCAGTTCCACTTGCAGTACACTTGTAATAGTTGGAAGTGATATTTATGTTGGAGGGCAGTTTACTACTGTTGGCGGACAGGCAAGAAATTATATAGCAAAACTGAATAACACCAGCGGAGATGCAGATGGAGCATGGAATCCGACTGCCGCCTCGATAGTATATAAAATAGCAGTTAACGGCAGCGATTTGTATGTCGGGGGAAATTTTTCTTCTATCGGTGGTAAACTAAGATACAGATTAGCAAGAGTTAATAATACCGATGGTAGTATAGATGATTGGAATCCGAATGCGAATAATTCCGTTTTAGAATTGGTTAAAGACGGCAGCGATATTTATGTAGCCGGAGATTTTACGACAATCGGAGGTTCAACAAGAAATTATTACGCAAAGTTAAACAGTACTGACGGAAGCGTTAATGCAACTTGGGATGCTAATGTTACTCCGACAGGCACTCCCGGAAAAAGCATAATAGTTGACGGAAGCAGTGTTTACGTTAGCGGAGATTTCACTGATATTGGCGGGCAGTCTGCAATAAAATATCTGGCAAAACTGAATAATACTACAGGAGCTTTAGATTTATCATTCAATGCGAATCCAAGTGGCTCGTGCACTGATATGATAATCGATGGAGATTACATGTTTGTTGGCGGTTCTTTCAGTTCAATTGGCGGACAAACGAGATATACATTTGCAAGAATAAATAAAAGTACCGGAGCCTGTGATTTAAACTGGAATGCAAATGTGAATTCAGGTAGTTGGCAGGCAAAAGAGGGATTGTGTTTAACTGATGATTACTTATATCTTGGCGGGAGTATTAATACTGTAGGTGGATTAACCAGGAATTATATTGCACGGGTTTCTAGAACAGACGGAAGTGTGGATCCTGTGTGGAATCCGAATCCAGATAACTACGTATTCCCGATTCTTGTAAGCGGTAGCAGCATTTATGTTGGAGGGCTGTTTACCAATATTGGCGGACAGGCAAGAAATTGTATTGCCAAACTGGATAATGTAACCGGAAGTGCGGATGCATCATGGAATGTGAGTCTAAACAGTTTCTGTAATACATTAACAAAAAGTGGTAATGATCTATACATCGGAGGAAGTTTTACAAAAATGGATAATAATGTCCAGCCGTATATAGCACTTTTTTCAGACGGATTATTACCGGTAGAGTTGGTGCATTTCAGTTTAACCCGGCAAAATAATTGTGTTGAACTGAACTGGACAACTATAACGGAAGTGAATAATTATGGTTTTGAAATAGAGCGAACCCCCCTTATTCCCCCTTTTGGTAAAGGGGGGAGACCGGAGGAAGGGGGTTGGGAGAAGATTGGTTTTGTTGCCGGAAGCGGAAATTCAAATTCTAAAAAGGAATATTCATTTACTGACGATTTGCATCATACATCCATACAGTCATACAATCATACATTCCGGTATCGCCTGAAACAAATTGACAACGATGGTACATTCAGTTATAGTAATATTATTGAAGCGGAAGTAACTGATATTCCTGCAGAATTTATGCTTTATCAAAACTATCCTAATCCATTCAATCCATCAACAGTGATCAGTTATCAGTTACCGGTGAATACATTTGTAACGCTAAAGGTATTTGACATAATCGGGAACGAAGTGGCAACCCTTGTAAATCAGGAAAAACCCGCAGGAAGTTATGAAGTAACATTTGATGCATCTAACTTAACGAGCGGAGTTTATTTCTATGAATTGCGCACAGATAATTTCAGAAGCGTTAGAAAGCTGATGCTGATCAAATAGGTCAATGGTAATTTGCAGCGGTCAGTCTTTTGTTATTGTCGATGTTTCGGCGAGTGTTTGTACGGGCTCAAATCCGATCTGTCGAATTGAGCCCCTACTATTTCGAATTTTCAATTATCAATTATTGACACACCTCCTCCGCAACAGCGGAATTCCATTGTTCTTCCGGTCTTCGGTGTTTTCAACACCTAACCTCGCCTTATCGCAAACTTTATTCTCACATCGTAAATCTAATTTATTAACTATTTTGAGTTTGCTTTATGGCTATTTTTTGTCAAAATCCTAATAGGAAAATCTCGGGGCGACTCGGTCCTATCTATGCACGAATTGTTAAAGGTCCTAACATCTTTCCAATTATGACCATCCCCACAGGTCAGTTCTATGATGCTTTCACTTATAAGTACCCGAGATTCAAAGTTGCTGTTAAGTTTTGTTCCGCGCTCTCTCTCTATCCAAGTCTGAAAGCTTTGAATGAATCGCTACGCGGATGCTTCTTCTCCGGCTACCACGCCCTCCTCTCGAAAAATATCAATTTCGTGGGTCTCACTGCCCCCACCGAATACAACTCTATTGCTGTTTCCGGGTTCGGGTTTTCGGTGAGTAACATTAACGTGACGGAGACTGCCGTAACCGCTACTATCCCTGCGCTCGATACTAAGACGGAAGTTCCGACAGGAGCGAGTCAGGTGAGATTTATTTGTGCTGTTGTCTATTCAGACCCGGTAGAGGCTGAGAAGGATTCACCTTTCCAGGTTACCGGTGTTGAGAAGGCAGTTGCTTCATTCAACTTTGCGGCTTCTTACAGTTTTTCTAAGAATCTGAGTCCGTACCAGTTGAATCTGGGGACCAGGTATCAGAGGAAGACGGTATATTTGCTTTCGGTAATTGAATCCGAAACAGGATTGGTGCTTCAGAATTCACAGTCTGCATCTGCGGTAATCTAAAAATCAATTCCCCTCCGCCGAGCAGGCTGTTGCAATGAAAAATATGACTCACATTACTTGTCCTTCTTTGCGATCCGCCGCAGTAGGATTGCGTTTAAGAGCTAATTTTCGCCTGGACTACTTCATTGCAGTTAAGAAATTCATTATGTTTACGCTGTTGTTAAGCGCTTTTCTCTCTACAACAACCTGCGGGGCGGAATTCCCATATTCCATCTTTCCATCA
The DNA here is from genome assembly GCA_012517155.1 of Ignavibacteriales bacterium. Classification (GTDB taxonomy): domain Bacteria; phylum Bacteroidota; class Ignavibacteria; order Ignavibacteriales; family Ignavibacteriaceae; genus JAAYVN01. The sequence continues at coordinate 10,875 of JAAYVN010000159.1, forward strand.
TTCCACCGTTCCTTTGCTCTGACGGTGGATTCATGGTTTTCCGGGATACGAAAATCTCTTTGCTATTTGGAAAATGTTGATTATGTTTGTTTCGTTATTTTCACTATTTAAACTTATATGGTGCGATATGAAAACTGTTGTTGCTTTTCTTGTTATCTGTATATCTCTTCTCACGTCTTCAAATCTTTATTCCCAGGGATTCTGGAAACAATGTAACGGCCCTAATCAGGGGAGCGTCCACGCTATTGCGTTTAATTCGCATGGCGAATGCTTTATTGCCACATCTCCCGGGGGAGTGTATATGACACCCGATGAAGGTCTGAACTGGCATCAGACGGCTATCGAATACTTTCCGACGTATGCAATTATAGTTGCGCCAAACCAGAATATAATTGCCGGGGGGACTGCGAATTTCGTCTCTACCGATAACGGATATACATTGAATCCTCCTCAGTTTATTAATTCAGGGGGATCGGTGTTTCAGTTTTATTGTTTTGGCGGGAGTCCGTCGGGAGTAATATATGGCGGAGTGCAGGGAGGGGTATTCAAATCCACAGACAATGGTCTTACATTTGACACAACGCATCAGATATTTATGGAGGCGGTGAACGACATCTGCGTAAATTCAGCCGGCGATATTTTTGTTGCCACCGGGGGAGCAGGAATATTCCGTTCAACTAACGGCGGTGACGTATGGGAGAGCAAGAATACAGGGATTGGAACCGGTCTTATTACAAACGTTACTGTAAACAGGTCAACCGGTGACCTCTACGCCAAAACCTATTCGGACGAAGCAAAAGTTTACCGCTCAACAAACAACGGAGAGAGCTGGCAGAAGTTTGAACTTGATAATGAAGTGGTTACGGCGGTGGGTTATAACAGTCAGGGGCATGTTTTTGCATCGGTGAATTCAAAAGTTTTCAGGTCCATAGATAACGGGGACACTTGGCAAATGATTTCTGAAAATACAGTTTATTCTTACAGCAAAGTTATTGTGCTGGCCCCGTCGGGGAATATGTTTATTGGCGGGGAGATGGGGATATATAAATCAACTGATAACGGAACTAGCTGGAACATAAAACATGTTTACTACAGGAGTTTTATGACCGATATCAAGCTTGCTCCGTCGGGCCGACTTTTTGTTTGTTCGGATGAGGCGGGTATTTTCAGATCAGACAATAACAGAGGGACCTGGATTTTTAATTAATAACTATTATTTCGATTATGAAGACGTTTTCTGCTTTACTCAGCCGTTTCCATTAAAAATCACTGCCGACAATGTCCTCCTGTTGAACTTAATTCATTTACATCTTCTGTTCTGA
>JAAYVN010000020.1 GCA_012517155.1 Ignavibacteriales bacterium
CAGTATTATCACGAAGGGAAGGGGAGTGACCCCGTACTCCATTTTTACGAAACATTCCTTTCCGTCTATGACCCCGCCACCCGCGAAAAGAGAGGGGTTTATTATACTCCCGAGCCGGTTGTTTCATTCATCGTCCGCTCGCTTCACGAAATTCTTGAGGATAAATTTAATAAGACTTACGGACTTGCCCATAAAGGAGTAACCCTGCTGGATCCCGCAGGTGGCACTCTCGGCTTCCTTGCTAAAGCAATTAAAACAGCGGTTAATGATTACAGCAAAAAATATGGTGCAGGAGTTGTTCAAAAATTAATAAAGGGACACATTATTCAAAACTTCTATTCTTTTGAACTCATGATGGCGCCTTATGCGATAGGGCATATGAAAATGTCTTTCCTTCTTGAAGAACTTGGCTATCAAATGGAAGATGATGAAAGAATCAAATATTATCTCACGAACACTCTTGACATGGAGGAATTGCAAGAGTCGAAATTCCCCGGAATGTCTTCCCTTTCCCACGAGAGCCATGAAGCGGGTAAGGTCAAGAAGGAAGCTCCAATACTCGTGGTGTTGGGGAATCCCCCTTATTCAGGGCACTCATCCAATACCGGCGAATGGATTTCTAATGAAATAAAAGAATATTACAAGGTTGACGGAAAACCGCTTGGAGAAAGAAATACTAAATGGCTTCAGGACGATTATGTTAAGTTTATCCGTTTCGCACAGTGGAAGATTGACCAGGCAGGAGAGGGAATTCTGGGATTTATCACAAATCACAGCTATCTTGACAATCCCACATTCAGGGGGATGCGTCAGTCATTGATGACAAGCTTTGATGAGATTTATATTCTTGACCTGCACGGAAACAGTCTGAAGAAAGAGAAAACCCCTGACGGGGGCAAAGACGAGAATGTATTTGACATTCAACAGGGAGTTGCTATTGCTTTCTTTCTTAAATATAAGGAGGGGAGGAAGAAGTTAGTTGCCCGTCATGAAATATTTGGATTGCGCGAGGAAAAATATAGCTGGCTGAATAAACATAGTTTTAGAAAAGTAAAATGGGAAAAGGTTGTTCCCCATCCCGATTTCTATCTCTTCATACAAACAGATAACGAACTCGCGAAGCATTATTACTCATTCATGAAAATTACCGACATCTTTCCTGTTAACAGTGTGGGGATTGTTACATCCAGAGATAACTTTGTAATTGATTTTGATAAAAAGAAACTTGAGCAAAGGATAAGGCAATTCAGAGATTCCGGTATTGATGATGAGACTATTAGAATAACATATAATTTAGCCGAAAACCAAAGCTGGAAAATAAAAGAGCAGCGTGAAAAATTAAGAAAAGACCATGACTGGAAAGATAAGATAACAAAAATACTCTACCGCCCATTTGATGAACGTTGGATACTCTACCACGACGATATGATTGAGAGACCTCGGAGAGAGGTGATGCTAAATTTACTAAATAATAATCTTGCTTTGATTACAAACAGACAAGTTAAACTCGAAAATATCTCACATACTTGGATAACATCTACTTTAGTTGATTTTCACATTCTTGAAACTGCTAATGCAAGCGCATACATTTTCCCCCTTTATTTATATCCCGAAAAAACAGAAAAAAGAAAATCGTCTCATATCCAGATGATGATTTTTGAACCTGAGGTTGAGTATAAGGTTCCTAAACCAAATATAAAACCGGAACTAATCGAAGAACTGAAGGGTAGGTTCAAAAGGAAGGTAACACCTGAAGATATTTTTTATTATATCTATGGTGTACTGTTTAGTAATACTTATAGAACAAAATATTTAGAGTTTCTTAAAACAGACTTTCCCAGAATACCATTCACTAAGAGCTATGAGTTATTTGTTAAAATTGGGAGACTAGGGAAGCAATTGGCGGAATTTCATTTGTTGAAATCACCTGCACTCAAACGTGGTGTGGCAAGATATCCTATTCCCGGCACAGACAAAATTGAGAAAATATATTATGAAGATGAGAAAATTTGGATTAACAAACAGCAGTATTTTACCGGAGTAAAAAAAGAAATATGGGAATACAAAATTGGTGGTTACCCAATTTGTGAGAAATGGCTTAAGGAGCGAAAAGGCAGGGCATTCAATATGGACGATTTAACTTCTTATTTGTGGATAATTTCCTCCCTTTCCAAAACCATAGAGTTGCAAAAGGAAATTGATAAATATTATGAAGAGGTAGAGAAGAGTCTGACAGGGGAGTAGATAAGCAGGACGCAGCACAAAAATCCTTTCTTGAGAGGGAATTCAAAACCTTCCCTCTCC
>JAAYVN010000160.1 GCA_012517155.1 Ignavibacteriales bacterium
TAATAATTTTTAGTTTCAATTCTATAGTAGTGCGATTAAGACATGGGTAAACCTAACAGCCCGCACGATAATTCAATAGTTTCAATTCTATAGTAGTGCGATTAAGACGGTGCGTTTATCCCTGACACCATAATGACCGAAAACGTTTCAATTCTATAGTAGTGCGATTAAGACCCCCCAAAAATAGGGCTTTTTGAGGGGTTTTGCAAGGGTTTTTTTTCTTCTTCATCGTCGATCAGGAATAGTGCTGAAACAGGGGGGGTGCGACGATGGTTATATAAATGAGTCTGTTTCGTTCTTCTCAATCCCGATTACCCCCCGCTTGCTGTACATTCTTGAACCAAAAGCATAGTAAATTACAGTATCTTCCTTTTTGTTTATTATACTGCTGATGCTGGATTTGATTTTTTCAAAGTGGCTTTCGGTTACTTCTCCCTCAAAAACGGAGTTCTGAATCCAGGTTAAATGCTGGCGCAAATATTTAAGCAGTTTCAACCCTCTCTTCGGGGCGGCATCATAGACTATAATTACAAACAATTTTTCTCTCCTCTCTTTTTTACCACCATATCTTAAATGGTTTGTATTGTTTTTCGGCAAGAATGTGTTTGATTATTTTATAGCATTCCAGACGTATCAGGTGTCTGTAGCTTACGGATTTTTTAAGCTGTCTGTGTTGTATTGTGGTTTTCAGTTTTTCGTCAAATTCCCGGGTGAATATTTTTCTTCCTTCATCGTTCAGATGGCAAAAGTTTAGTTCCTTAGTGAAGTGTTTTTCCTGTATTTGTTTTTTGTTCAGAAGAGTAAAAATTACCCTGTCTGCCAAAAGGGGCTTAAATATTTCAGCAATGTCCAGGGAGAGGCTAAACCTGCGTTCTCCCGGTTCGTGAAGAAAACTTATAAGGGGATTAAGCTGGGTCTTGTATATTTCCGAAAGGACAGTAGTGTAAACGAGTGTATTGCCAAAGGAAATCAGGGCGTTTACCGGGTTTGGCGGGGGGCGTTTTATTCTTTTTGTGAAATCTACAGGTTCGGTGATAATAAGGTTCCATGCTTCGTAATACAGTGAACGGATGTTGCCTTCAATTCCCATAAGTTCATCAATTGCAGTAGTCCCCGGAATTTTAATTATTAGTGGATTTATCAAATCAATAAAGGGAGTGGTATCTTTATCTCTGGTGTTGTAGTACTGCAAATTTTTCAAAATATTTTCCGCACTCCCTTTAACAAATTGTTGTGCAAGATTTATCCTCAACCCGGGATCGTTATAGTTGTTCACTTGTGAAAGAAGTAATTTACCCGATACAAAGGGTTCCCTGGGATAAAATGAGCCGCTGTAGAATCCGTAGTAATTAAAAAGGTGAAGAGTAATTTGTTTCTGCGAGATATAGTTCAGGAATTTGGAGTTAAAGCTTATTTCTCCAAAACAATAGATAGCCTCAATATCTTCAACAGGAATTGGTTTTCGCGAAATTTTAAGGGGTTGAAGGAGTTCGGGGGATGAAGTATCCTCGCTTTGAATAGAAGGGTCGTCCACTTTAATGGAATCGGAATCTGAGCCCGGTTCTTCCTCTTTGGAAGTCTCAGAGGCGGGTTCAAAATAAAGGGTATTATCCTTGCGGATAAGTTTACCGGCTGAAAAGATATAGTAATTTCGTTTCATAGTTTATATATAGCAAAGTTCATAATAACTGCAATTTTTACAAAACGGTTTATTAATAACGGGTGGAGCTACGGGTTGTTTAATAACAGATGTTGCGTCCGAAACAATCTGAGATAATCTCCGGCGGTCATCTTCATTAATTTCTACTTTAAGAGTTTTGCGGAGTTTCGGGTAATTAAGAATTCCGGATACTCCGGTTATTCCTTTTTCCTCAAGCCGAAGGATGTAGTATTTAAGCTGCCAGATGTGAATATCCTCCATTTTATCCGATTTTTTCACTTCGTGAATAACTTTTTTAACGGGGTCAAAAAAGTCGAGGACGAAGTCGTCAATTTGAATTTCGTGATTTTGGCGTTTGAAGGTTGTTTCGGAGATATGTCTGCCGAGGGCGATTGTGTCGGAATTCTGCTCCATGTGAATTTTATTGGAGAAGAGCCAGAGTTTCCTTTTACACAAAAAGAAGTAATTTATTTCAGTGCCGGTCATGTCTGATCAAGGGATGAGGAATATTCCCCATCCCAATTTTGATAAAAATTACATTTGAGAAGTGTAATTATATTCTGACATCAGATGAATCAGTTTTTCTTCTGCTTCCTTAAGCGCTTTGGCAGTTGCTACTACTCCCGGAATGTAAGCAGCACAAATGGGGGTAACAAATAAATGAGCATCTACCGTATCATCTATAACGGGAAGTGCTTTCGGTTTTTCTGATTCAGAATCAAGTGCTGCTCTGATTGCTTCTGCAATTTTCTGAGCATTATCACTAACTGCGACAGCAAGGGTTGCCATGGGACTGAATGTCCTGGATTGGTTTGTTGTGATGCGCCAGTTAAGAAGTGAGTGCGCAAGGGCTGTAATAACTTTTTCGCGGGTTTCTTTTGGGGCAACAAGACAGTCTCCAAAAACATTCTTTGATTCAGTCCAGCCCTTATTTTTTAGCTCTTCGATAGTTTTGGTATCCAGCTCTGGTTCGAGTAAATTTGTTGAAACAGAAAACAGAGTTCTAAGGTCAATTGCTATATCATAAATAAACAATCCGGAAGTTCTCTTATTTTCAGGAATCCACTTTCTAAGGAGACTGCGGTTTGTTCCGTCAAGCAGCGCCTTGATCTCTTCTTCATTCAGGACTTTTCCATTAGTGTCTTTCACAACCACTTTATGAATTCCGGGTTTATCGCTTCGATCGAAAGAGATATTCTCCGAAGAAATAGTGCCAAGAAGCGGGTGTAAAGGGTGAAGAGCAGAAATTGAGAGAGGGCTTCTTCTTTTTATAGTTCTCACATCCTCACTTTTTTCTGTATCAGCGGTTTTTACTTTTTTTGCTTTGCCTGCCTCTCCGGATTTTGCAATCATCCATCCGGTTAACAACTGATCAATGTAAAGAGGATTTGCAGGACTGGTCACTTCTTTTTCTTTAAGTTTATCTCCTTCAAAATAAAAAGTAATTGGCGCCGGCTGGAGATTAAGGTTGGTGAGTACATCCTCCACAATAGAGCGCTTAATCTGCTGACCGCTTGCAAAAGCCACCTCACGCTGAAACTGAGGATCCCAGTATCTTTTCTGCCCCTCCTCAACTGCAAAAACTGTGTGATCAACAGACTTTAAACCCCTTAAGTAAATAAATGCATTGTTCATTTTAGGACTCCTATATTATAAATTAATGTTGGTTTTCTTTGAATGATATTTGAAACTAAGTAACGTAACGAAAAAAGGAACATTGTCCTGAGAGATGTTTAGAATAATCTGAGAAAGAAGTTCTTCGCAGCTAGCAGTTAGAGTAGGATCGATTTGAATTAATTCATCCATCGCCCGTATAAAATCCTTTCGGTTTCTTGCAGACAGAAGATTGTTGACTGCGTTACTTCTATTGGTTCGAGCCTTAGTTTCATTATCCACAAAAGCAATTAGTTCGTTAGCAGTTTTATCCGCGAGTAAAAGTAAATCTGTGTTGTTCAGCATAGCAATAATCCATGTTTCGTAAATAAAATAGTTAATTATTGAGTTCTCGTCCGATTTCAGACCCGGGAACTTGTTTTGATATGGAGAGGGAATGAACTTACGCAGGTCTTTGGGTTCGAAAGCTCTAACTCCAAAACGGCTAAATTTTGAGAAGGCAATATTGAAATTGTACTGAGCTTCATAAAGCATTTCAAGTTTTTTATTAGCCACAACAGGAATAGATCCAAAGAGAGTAGAAAAGTAGTCTGAAAGTCTGCGGATTTCGGGAAAGGCAATAGTAGTAAAACCAAGAGTAACATTCTGTTGACCAAGGCTATAAGCATAAGCTACAATATTTTGACCTGAAAAATTTTTAGAGAGAACAAACAGAATATTAACCCATGATCTTAACTCTAATTCTGGTTTTCCATCTTTACCTAATTTCAAAGGGGAGAAGGAAGCAATAGGGTCGTTTTTATCATAGTTCGAACTGAAATAATGAGAAAGCCAAATACCGTTCCATGATGGAACCTTGTTTCCGATTTCCGGATTTTCATCTATATATTTGCTGTATACTGACCATCCAGTTTCAAGTGCTTCGTAAATGAGGGGATGGTCAATCAAAAGATTAATCCCCCCTTTCATTCCAATTCCAAACGCAATGCCAATCCAGGATCCGTAGATATCATCCTCGGTCATTGGAATTTTTAATGATGTAACCTGTCCAGAAGTTATTTGAGTATCATCCGCAGCCTGAAATCCTATTGCGAAACTCATTTCGGGAGGGGAATCTTTATTGGATAAATATTCTGAAATTTTCTTATGAATTTGGTCTTTGCTCTTTTTACGTTCTTCAGCGTCTGCTGTTTTCTTCCGGGTGACTAACTGAAACAAAGGAGTATTCGCAGGACTGAAAAGGTACTTTTCTCTGTCATAAAAAAGTGGAAAGAAAACCTTATCGAAGTATTCCTTTGTAGTAAGTGAAGTTTTATTCTTAGAATTGTAATATTCCAAAAACTTTTTTCCAATTAATGATGCATACATAAATTATCCTTATTAAATAAAGTTATCTGATTCTAAAAAGGTAAGCCCCAAATTATCCTGATAAAGTTCATCGGGGACTATTAAAGGGTTAGTTCCATAATCTGATCTGCCATGATTTGTAAAAGTGCGGAAAAGAGCAGAACGGGGAACTGGTATTTCAAGAGAAATTCTATCCTCTGCCGAACCGGATTCATAAGCAACTCTATCGCTAAAACGAATGCATGAAGCCGAATCAATATCCAGCATTTGCATTAAGACAGACTTTGGGTTATGGCAGAGTTCCTTAAGTCTGATTTTGCTATTATTCCATACACTACTTGTAGAAATGGAACGAAGATCGAGTGAAGGATAGACCTCATTAATCTTATCCTGAAGACTTCTTTCTAATAAAATTTCTCCATCCGGAAGGAGTGAAAAGCTTCTTTCGAGAATTTCCTTAGAGTAAGGGAGAGAGGATCTTTTATCAGAAGGAGGGGCAATAACGTGGACTTCCTTAATGATATTGTTTCTTACTGATTCCTTTGTACGGTAACGGTTAATTCTGCCAAATCTTTGAATCAGGGAGTCGAGAGGAGAAGCATCGGTAATCATAATATCAAAACTTATGTCAAGGCTAACTTCAACAACCTGTGTTGAAACTACAATACAACCATCTGGCATTTCAAGGGAGGAATTGAATTTTGATTTTAGAAGATCCTCTAAAGCAGCACGGTCTTTTCTGCGAAAGCGGCTGTGAATAAGAAGGGCTGGAATATCGGGATATTGTGAGGTTAGCTGAACGAATCTTCTTTGTGCATTTTGAACTCTGTTTGAAACAATCAGTATTTTTTGTTTTTTTCCAATTGCCTCAGGAATTACCGAAAATGCAGAAGCTTCGTCGTTATGTTTATGGACTCTGTGGCGATTAAAAGTATCTAAAATTTCATCTGATAAATTAACGACATAAGTATTTTCAAGACCTCCCAGCAGTTCAATTATCTTATCAAAAAGGGAGCGGGGCATTGTGGCTGTGCCGACGTGAATTCTGCAATTGAGATTAAGAAGAACACGGATAATTTCAATAACCAGAGCCTGAGCAATTTCGGAATAAGAGTGAATTTCGTCAAGAATGACATCGGTGCCGGAGACGTCAATAGCTACAGCTTCAAATCCTTTTGTTCCGGTAATTAAAGATGAAATCTGAAAAGGAGTAAGCACCTTTACCGAAGAGCCTATCATTTCCTGAAGAACTTTTTCTTCATAGTCATCATTGTTCTTAACCAGAAGTTTTGATGAGGCGTGGAGGACTCTTAAATCCGTGTCGGGAGGGAAAGCATCCTTAAACCTTCGGAACATTGCATTAATCGAAGCCTGGAAAGGAAGAGTATAGAAAATTCTGGATTTACACCTCCTCATCAGGAAATCTGTTTTGCCTGCTCCGGTGGGGGCTGAAACAATTGTGTGAGGACGAGGGTCGTTAGTATCGAGCAAAGAGAGGGGGTATAATTCACTTTCCCTGCCGGGTGACCGGAAATAAGAAAGATCGGGAATCTGAAATAATTTATCTTTTACGAATACTGTTTTTTCGGCTATAGCAGAAGCCAGGTAATCAGAACCGATGAGAATACCTTTTAAGACCGACCAACCTTGTTTTTTGGCTGAGCAATATTCAATGGTGTAAGAGAAGGCGTTTTGTGCATCCATATAAGACACCGGAGCAGCTGAGACACCCAAAGAGTTTAATATATCAACAGCTAAAGGAGACCAATCATCCCATCCTTCCGAGTGTCTGTTAAAGACTTCTTCCTCACCTTCATAGTCGACCAAATCGAGAATTCCCTGAGAACGGGAATCTCTCTGCGGAGACCGGTGATGTGCAATTACCATGTCTATTAGTTTATCCCACTGCTCATGGGGGAAAACGGGTAAGAAGAGAATAGATGAGATTTCATGACGGAGTGACATTTTTACCGAAGGAGAGTGATCCCAAAGTTTTTTCTGAAAATCGGGATGTGTTTTTCCTATATCATGGAGGTAAGCACCACTTTTTGCAATGAAGGGATCAAGTCCAAGCGAAGCTGCTGTTTTCTCTGTCGCCATACCAACAAAGCGGAGATGATCATATAGAGACATTGCCCCATTTTTTTCGCTCTTGGCGAGAATTTCGGGATGTATGTTCATATTTTAATTTCCATCTGAAAGAGGATTCTCTCCAATAATATTTAACTCGCCATACATTGGTTCTGAATTGTTAAACCGGTTAAAGCCAACCATGAATGCCTCTTTTTCCGTGGATGCAACAAGTTCAAAACCGGGAAATCTGCCTTTCTGGTCCGAAAACTCTTCTTCAGAAACGCTAATAATTTCGGAAGCGGGTAAAAGAATATCCTCGTTCCTGCACAAACAAATGTGCTGATTTGAAGCAGAGAGAGCATCCTCTTCACTATCAAAGGCAAGATAAAGAACAGGATTGATAAGAACACCTCTTTTCAAAACTGCTGGTGCCCTGTTAAAAGTAATGCTTTTCGCTTTTTTATTAACTTTAACACTTAATCCTCGGGATTGTGTTTTTTCCTGTTGCAAACTGATCGCGCTATATGTAAGCCGGTATCTTTTTATTTTGTGAATTCCCTGAGAATTCAATAAATGAGGAAAAAGTTTTTTTTCGATTCCCTCAATTGTTGAGGGATTCAGAAACTGCTGACTGTAAGTTTCCGAATCCCGCACTGCGGTCCAGGGTTTTATATACCCAAAAGGACCAGAATATTTCACTAAATACATATGAACTCCTTAATCTTAATCAGTTATCTTAACGCTCCGAAGGCGGAACCGGTGCAGTGACCAACTCCAACATTCCATGCAAATTTTACTGCTTCCGGATCACCTTCCACTATCACGGGACATATGCTGGCTCTGTTGCTTATATTGTTAATTTTCACGAGCTTGGTTTTTGCCCTGCTGTATGAAGTATCGAATCTAATCGTGCATTCGTGGTTTAATCCTGCTTTAATCAGTTTCCGCTTCATGGTTTCTGTAAGATAATGCCCTGCTTCGGGATTATCATATAAAAGATGATCACCATTGGGATTTTTATCATACTTCCGAATTAGAATGGGTCCGGAAACTGCAAATCGGGTTCTGCCGGTAAATTCCGGCGTTTCCTGAATTTTTATTTCGGTTACTTTCATACCGCAAAATGCATCAGGATCCTTAATTGCTCCCGACATGGTTCGCCGCATCAATTCATCATCCCAAAAACTGATGAACCATGCAGCTCCCTTTGGAAAGTTGATTCCGTTTTTTACAGGTGCACCTGCGTCAAGCCAGCCAATTGAGTAAAGACTTATTTCATCGTGAATGTTGTTTTCACCAATCCACTTGTGAAATGTGCCGGTGAGATAATGCTGGTAGTCAAACGGAAGAATTTCTGTATTCGGAGAAAGGGAAATGTGTATTCTCACTAATACCTCCATTTTTTTATGTTGTTTATTTAAAGCTCCGCCTCGTGAGTCACATTCTGGAATTGGAATGATTCAAAAAGAAGGCGTTTATGTTATATTAATATTTTAAAAAAAGTGTATAGTTCTCTGTAGCGGCTATGGTGAGCTGATATTGGTTTATCGCCGGTGAAGCAATAAGTATAGTGAAGTTTGGTTTTGCAATTGTTTATTTTGTTTTGCATATTTTTTTCCCACATTAAATAAAAGTTACTTTTTAATTTAATAAAATGTTTAATTACATACAAGCGAATTTTTACTTACTAATAAAGCATTCTTATTTATTCCATTAATTGATTTATACGGCTAATATTTTCTTCATTCGAATGATATTAAATTAATGTTTGATAATCACTTGCCGTTCATATAGCTCTAAAGCCCATGAATAGTCATTAAACCGCCGCGGCGGATGGTGGTTAAGAGCAGGCATTTGCCGAAGGCAGAGGCTGAGGTGAACAGTGAACAGTAAACAGTCATTAATCCGCTGAGGCGGATCGCCGTCATTTATTGTAAAACAATCTTATAAAGTTTTTCTCTGTGGTCTCTGTGTTTTTATCTCTGTGGTCTCTGTCCGTTAGCTACCGGATAAAACTCTGCGGTCAGCCGCAGGCGGATTGCGTGACTTTGCGGAAAA
>JAAYVN010000021.1 GCA_012517155.1 Ignavibacteriales bacterium
AAGGACTTCTTGATGAACCCCAGTTGCTACTGTCCTGAGAAGCAGAATTAACTGAAATTCTTTCTAAGGAGACACCTCCCGCTGCACCACCCCAGGAAGGAGAGTAATAAAGACTATCCAGAACCACACCAAGAGAATCTTTTATTACCAGCGCATCTCCGGTGTTATTCAGTGCGGGGAAATTAGCTGTATAAAAATACGTGATCCCGGGAAATGAATTCAGAAGCGAAGAGTCCTTGCTGATTACAGCGAATTCTTCTGAAGGGAGTAAGACATCTTTGCCTGAAAGATAAGCAGTTGAATTGTTATCTGAAATTGTGAACTTCTTAAGATTTATAGTGTGTCCTGTGCGGTTGAAAAGTTCGATCCATTCCGGCATTGGGCTTACCGGAGCATACATTATTTCGTTTATTACGAGGTCGTTGTACTCGTTATAAGATTCCTGAACAGTGAAGGAGGAAAAACGAATATTGTTTGTTGAGTCTTCATCTCCTATGGTTGATACTTTTAGAATAAGATAATATGTACCGGGCTGAAGATTCTCTATCTCGAAAACGAGTATCAGCGAATCACCGGGGGGCAGATTTGCAAAGTCGTCTTCAAAAATCATTTCCTGTTGAACCGGAACAGAGTCCTTATTCGCATCCGAAAAAAGCTGCACGTTATAAGCGGCAAGATTATTGAACCCGCGATTCACGACTTTCATGTTGACTGTTGCCGTGCCTCCTGAAAGAATAAGTGATGGTGTTACGGTGAGAAGGTTAGCTTCCACATCTAACATTTTGGGGGATATACTATTTTTATAACCGGGTGTGCCATTTAAATGCAGGGAGTTTCCCCAATTACCGGAGGTGTTATCCCCCGATAATAGAATTTTCTCGTCGGAAAAAGAAAGCTGGTTATTGGCTGAATATGTATATACTTGTGATGAGTCCCCCGGGGATCTGATCAGGTAAAGGACTCTTGAGGTTGTGTTTGCCATTCCATTCGTACCGAAGGAGTTGTCTTTTATCTTTAGTATCAACGCTTCTGAAGGAATGAGATTTTTATATATCCCCGAATCCAGCGAATAGTCACCTTCAAAGATAACAGCGTAGGAGCGGGGAGGTAAAACGGTTCCGTATCCCGCATCCTTTATGCTATCGGGATTAGAGGTATAATACTTCAGAGTGAATGATGCGAGGTTTATATACTCCGTTTCACTCTGATTATATAGTTCAATAAATTCATTATTTCCCGAAGCAGGATAAAACATAACTTCGGAAAGAATAATATCCGGTTCTCCCTGAGGGAAAATATAAGCACTGAGGGAGAAAAGGAATAATAGTGCGTAATTAAGACGCATTAAATTTGCCCCAGTCGTTCAGACTATTTAGTTAATAAATTTTAGATCTCGATAAAGCTCCCCTTATAATACATTTTACCTTTATTTAATACTGCAACCGACCTGCCCTGAAGCAGTCTTTTGTTAAACGGAGAATTTTTTGACTTTGATTTGAATTTTGAAATATCTACAGTCCAAATTTCATCCGGATCAAAGATTGTAAGATTAGCCTCGGCTCCGACTTCGATTTTGGGAATGGGAATGTTTAATATTTTCCGTGCATTGATTGCAAGTTTTTCTATCATTTGTTCCAGGGAAAGTATTTTCTTGTGATATAATTCAGTAAATGCAAGTCCGATCTGTGTTTCCAGACCCACAATGCCATTTGGCGCATCTTCAAATTCAACCTCTTTTTCCTCAATGGCGTGAGGGGCATGATCGCTCGCAATACAATCAATTGTCCCGTCTTTCAAAGCTTCAAGAATTGCAGTCACATCCGCATTAGTTCGGAGGGGCGGATTCATTTTTGTGTTCGTATCGTATGTCTTAACCGCGTCATCCGTCAGGGTAAAGTGATGAGGAGTTACTTCCGCGGAAACTTTTATTCCTCTGGACTTTGCCATACGGACTAATTCAACTGAACGCCTGGTGCTGATATGGGCAATGTGTATGCGCGCGTCCAGATATTCGGCAAGAAGAAGATCCCGGCTCACAATAATATCCTCAGCCACGGAAGGAATCGGAGGAAGTCCAAGAAGAGTTGAGTTAAAACTCTCATTCATAGCACCTCCTGCAAGTGAGTCATCTTCACAATGGTCAATTATCGGAAGATTGAACATTTTTGCATACTCCAGTGCAGTCCTAAGTATTCTGCTAGATTTAACCGCAACACCATCATCCGAAAAAGCCACTGCTCCGGCATCATAAAGCTCTGCCATCGGAGAAAGCAGTTCACCTTTTCTTTCTACTGTTACAGCCCCAACCGGAAAAATATCCACAAGATTATTTTTTGCTTTCTCTTTAATAAAGGTGACTACTTCCGCAGAATCTATTGCCGGGGTTGTATTGGGCATGCAGGCAATTCCCGTAAATCCACCGTTAGCTGCCGCAAGGGCACCCGTCTCGATTGTTTCCTTATCTTCCCGTCCGGGTTCTCTAAGATGCACATGCATATCGAAGAAACCGGGAGAACAATATTTATCAGTTAAATCATAGACTTTGGAATTTTTAGAATCCTCGGGGGTAATATTTCCTATTTTAGTGATTATTCCATCCTCAATTATCAGGGAGGTTTTTTTGTTCAGATTCTGTTCGGGATTAAAAGCAATAATATTTTTCAATGCAATTTTCATAATTAACTTCCTTCCTAATTTTGAGTGCCAAGTAAATAAAGAACCGCCATGCGAACAGCAACCCCGTTGGTAACCTGCTGCAGGATTATCTGATTCATGCCGTCGGCAATTTCAGACGAGAGTTCAACTCCTCTGTTTATTGGACCAGGATGCAGTATCAGTATATCCTTTCCTAGCCGGTCAAGCCTTTCGCGTGTAATTCCGAAGTAGTTATGATATTCCCTTATAGATGGAAAATATTCACGGGCTTTCCGTTCAAGCTGTATCCTGAGAACATTCAGTACATCGTTTTCCATTATTGCGTCATCTATGCGATGATATACTTTTACACCAAGATCTTCAATAAAACCAGGGATCATTGTGGCCGGACCGCAAACTGAGACCTCGGCACCAACGGCTTTCAGCCCAAAAATATTGGAAAGTGCAACCCTGCTGTGTGCAATGTCCCCGACTATGCAAACTCTTACTCCCTGGAGTCTCCCAAGTTTTTCGCGTATTGAATAGAAATCGAGCAGCGCCTGTGTCGGATGTTCATGGGTACCGTCTCCGGCGTTTATCACATTGCAGTTTGAGATTTGTGTGAGAAAATAAGGAACCCCTGCAGCTGAGTGCCGGACAACTATCATATCAACTTTCATTGCTTCGATATTTCTTATGGTATCCTTAAAAGTCTCCCCCTTCTTCACACTGCTGGTGGAAACTGAAAAGTTCAGGGCATCTGCAGAAAGTCGTTTCTCTGCAAGTTCGAAGGAGATGCGCGTACGCGTTGAGTTTTCGTAAAAGAGGTTGACCACTGTTTTTCCCTGCAGCGTGGGAACTTTTTTAATTGGTCTGTCGAGAACTTCTTTAAAAGTAGTGGCGGTATCCAGTATGAGCAGAATATCTTCTTTTGGGACACCTTGCAAGCCAAGCAAATGTCTACTTGTTAGCGGCATATATTTATTCCTTTCCGTCTTTTACGTCCACCAAATAAACGGCATCTTCACCGTCCACTTCACTAAGTCTTACCCTTACCTCTTCATCAATGGAGGTGGGTATGTTTTTGCCAACATAATCCGCGGTTATCGGAAGTTCACGATGACCCCGGTCAACCAGTACGCAAAGCTGTATTGTACTGGGACGTCCATAATCCATAAGCGCGCAGAGAGCAGAACGGATTGTGCGACCGGTAAAAAGGACGTCGTCTATGAGGATTATATCCTTTTCGTTAATATCAAATGTAATATTTGATACTGAAACCTGAGGTTGTTTCAGACGGGTCCGGAAATCATCTCTGTACAAGGT
Organism: Ignavibacteriales bacterium; assembly: GCA_012517155.1. Classification (GTDB taxonomy): domain Bacteria; phylum Bacteroidota; class Ignavibacteria; order Ignavibacteriales; family Ignavibacteriaceae; genus JAAYVN01. Next base: position 3,961 of record JAAYVN010000021.1, read on the forward strand.
TACATCAAGAATGCCGAGTGGAATATTAAGTTTTTCAATCTCTTCAACTTTTGAATGAATTCTTTTAGCCAGGAATTCTCCGCGTGTCCGGAGACCCATAAGCACAAGGTTATTTGAGCCTTTGTTTTTCTCGAGAATCTCATGCGCCATGCGGGTGATGATTCTGGAGAGACTTGTTTCATCAACGAGTGTAGCTTTAATTTTCATGGGAATAATACTCCTTTTCTCCGGACGGATACGTTTTAATGGGGGGTTTGTTTTGCCTGATTTGCAGCATATAAGTTTCCTTTCCTATTTCTCTGAATAGAATTAAAGGTTAATAAAAAATGTCCTTCAAATATAGTTTAATTCTTAAAAACGTCAAAAGAATTTTTTATTATAATCTCTCCATAACTTGCAGACTCCCCTTTTTTGGTTAATTTTGTCATAATATTTATAAATATTTGCGAGGTTGAGATTAACGGAACAGTTATCAGAATTGAAAAGGATTACTTTGTTTCTGAGAGTGAAAGCAGGAATATCTACCGCTGCACTTTAAAAGGAAAATTCAAAAAAGATTTTCATATGAAGAAAGACAAGCAGTATGCTCTTGATATTGCAGTGGTTGGAGATTTTGTGGAGTTTACCCCGAATGATGCGAAAAGCGGAGTTATACACAAGATACTGCCCAGGAATAACTATATTTCCCGTAAAGCACCTAAGATTAAGGGCTCGGGCTACAGGGGCGAACGGCTTGAGCAGGTGATTTCAGCGAATATTGACCGGCTGGTGATTGTATCTTCGATTTTTGAGCCGGTTTTCAATTATCGGGTAATAGACAGGTTTTTAGTAGCGGCGGAGTCATCACACATTGAGTCAATAATTGTTCTAAATAAAATGGATCTCGATCAAGCCAGGCTGGCAGAAGAATTTATAGCAGCATACAGAGAAATCGGTTATACAGTGATACCTGCAAGTATAATCGATAAAAGAGGAATTAAGGAAATTAAGGAAGAAGTGCGGAACAAAAAGACGATATTCTGGGGGCAGTCAGGTGTTGGAAAGTCATCCCTGATAAATGCGCTTTACCCAAACTTAAATCTGGGGACGGGAGAGATCAGCAGTTTTAATCAGAAGGGGAAACATACGACCGTTACCTCGACAATGATTCCCACTGAAGAGGGAACATATATCATTGATACACCGGGAATAAGAGAAATTGATCCTTTTGGGATTCAAAAACAGGATCTGGGACATTACTTTATAGACTTTCTACCCTATATCAATGCTTGCAAGTTCAGCACCTGCACACATAACCACGAGCCGGGTTGTGCGGTTGAACAAGCGGTTAATGATGAAAAGATCTTCGATTTCCGGTATGAAAGCTATCTGCGTCTGCTGGAAACTATTGAGCAGGATATTCTTTTTTAGGTGACGGGTACCTAGTACCTGGTGACGGGTTACTAGTACCTGGTGACGGGTACCTGGTACCTAGTAACTGGTGACGGGTGCCTGGTAACTGGTGACGGGTGCCTGGTAACTGGTGACGGGTGCCTGGTAACTGGTGACGGGTACCTGGTAACTGGTGACGGGTACCTGGTAACTGGTGACGGGTACCTGGTAACTGGTGACGGGTACCTGGTAACTGGTGACGGATACCTGGTAACTGGTGACGGGTGCCTGGTTCCTAGTAACTGGTTCCTGGTGACTGGTTAAGTTTTTTTATAATATTAAGTGGGTGATTTATGTTAATTAAAGAATTTGAGGATATTCAGTCATGGCAAATTGCTAAATCTATTTATCTTGAGTCAAAAGTAATTTTTAAGGACGTTAAAGATACTGTTTTTCTTTACCAGTACTTCAGAGCTGCCCTGAGTATTATGAATAATATTGCCGAGGGTTTTGAAAGAAGAACAAGTAAAGAGTTCGGGTACTTTCTGAATGTTGCCAAGGGATCAGCAGCCGAAGTGAGGAGCATGCTTCATATTGCTGTTGAGTTGAAATATTGCAATGAAGATAAATACAGCCTCCTTGTAGAAAAATGTATAAGTGTTTCTAAATTAATTTCAAAATTATCAACGTCCATTAAGTGATATAACCAGTCACCAGGTACTAGCAACCAGTCACCAGTCACCGTTGGGTTTGTGAACGGAATTATATGGATTATTGTTTCTAAATAGGTGTGTTTTTTTTAATTTTTAATTTTAGGAATTATCGAATGATACGTGTATTTATTCCTGTTATGTTTGTTCTTATTGCCTCTTTTTTATTCCCCCAGGCAGGGGCGACGGGTCCTAAATCTAAAACGAAACCGATTGACCTTTCTACGGCTCCAACTTCTAAGAATCTTGGACAATATGAAGAGTTTGTTAAAACTAATGCTCCTTCGGAGGATGCGTTTGTGGCTATTCAGCGAATTGCGGAGAAATTTATTCAGGACGGAGAATGGGATAAGGCTGCTGATGTGTTTGGGAATTTCCGTTCTTATTTTAAGGGGATGGAGAAGCGCTTTGAGAAGATGTCTGCCCTGCTGAATGCAGCTAAACAGGACCTGATTGTTACTAATCTGGGTGAGGGAATTAACTCCCCTAAATACGGTGAGTATAAACCGAATCCTTCGGCGGACGGATCGTATATGTTTTTTACGAGGGCGGAGAATCCGGACAATCTGGGGGGTGAGGATATCTGGGTGTCGGAATTCAGTAATGGTAAATGGGGAAAAGCCGAAAATCTGGGAAAGATTATCAATACTAAAGGAAATGAGAGTATTAACGCAATTTCCGCGGACGGAAACAGGATTCTTATATTTGGGAATTACTCACAGAGTCTGGGTAACGGAGATATATTTTATTCGGATAAAACGCCCGAGGGGTGGAGTAAGGTGAAACATATTGACGAGCCTGTTAACAGCCCGGATTTTGAGTCGGACGCGATGATTACGAGTGACGGGAATGCGCTTATTTTTACTTCGGACAGAAAAGGGGGAGTTGGTCCTTATGCGGAAAAAGGAGCTGATGAGCTTTTTCACGGTGATTACTGGGGAAATCTTGACATTTATGTTTCTCTAAGGGAGGGGGATGAATGGGGAAAACCGATTAATCTGGGACCTACGATAAATACTCCATTTGCAGAGAGGACTGCGTTTCTTCATCCGGACGGGAAGACGCTCTATTTCAGCTCGGACGGGCATTACGGTTTGGGGCACCTGGATGTGTTTAAGTCTGTGCGTCTGAATGAGAATTCGTGGACTGAGTGGAGCGAGCCGGTGAATCTGGGGAAGGAGATTAACACGGTTAGCGATGACTGGGGATATAAGGTTGCTACATCAGGTGATCTGGCTTATTTTTCTGCCGTAAGGGACGGAGCTTATGACTTGTTTTCGATTACGCTTCCGGCTGAGCTGAGACCTGATCTGGTTGCTACGATACGCGGAAAGGTTACTGATGACAAGGGGAATACGCTTGAGGCGGATATTGTGTGGGAAGACCTTGGAACGGGAAAGAATGTTGGTCAGCTAAAGAGTGATCCTCAGAAGGGGACGTATTTTATAGCGCTGCCACTGGGAAAGAATTATGGTTATTATGCTGAGAAGAAGGGGTATTATCCGGTTTCAAAGAATGTGGATTTGAGCGACAAGAGTAAACCGCTTAATATTACGGAGAATATTGTGCTTGTGTCTATTGAGGAGATGAAGGCACGGGAGCTTTCTGTAAGGATTAATAATATCTTTTTTGATTTTAATAAGTTTGAGCTGAAGCAGGAATCGTTTACGGAGCTAAACAGGCTTGGTAAGATTCTTAAGGAGAGTGACCTGAAGGTGGAGATTGGGGGACATACGGACTCGAGGGGGAGTGATAAGGCGAATCTTGAGTTGTCGAAGAAGCGTGCGCAGTCTGTTGTGGATTATCTGGTGTCTGTCGGCGTGAAGAAGGAGAATCTGATTGCCAAGGGATACGGCGAGACGAAGCCGGTTAGTGTTACGGATACTGAAGAGGGATATGCTCAGAACCGAAGGGTGGAGTTTAAGTTCGTTAAGTAGCGTTTGTAACGTTCATAACGTTTATAACGTTTGTTACGGAATTGAAAGGAGTCTGATTGGAGCGGGCTCCTTTTTTTATGTGTTATTCCGGAGGGTTTTTCTGTAAAAGTCTTCCCTTCCGAGACGCTTCCGACACGCTTCTGCTCCTCTCCCGACCATTCTCTTATTAACTCACAAACTAAATATGTTTTTCACTTATGAGACAGCTTCTATTCCAGCTAAATTTGCATAAAATATTTTGAGAGTGTTGAAATAGTCAACAGTCCCCGGAGGTCTGATTTTAGGGTATAAATTTATGCCCTTTTAGGCATGGTTGATCGAAGTTAGATCGAAGGAGGAGTGAGGGGGAGAACTAAGGAAAGAGGGTAAAAAATTTGGTATCTTTGGCGTTAGGGAAGGTAAAGCAGGAAAAGTGTGTTGAAAAAATCAGCAATGACTTTTACTTTCTGTAAGGAAGAAGAGATGACTCTTTAAAAATATCAGGTTATGGACTCAATAGAAATGTCAGTAAACAGTTAACTTAGGACCTCAAAAAAGAGAGGAAATGTGACATTATGGAATAAATGTAAAGGAATCTATTAGCAAACAAACTGCTCTCAATTCCGTTATAAACGTTACAGACGTTACAAACTATTTTTTATTCTCAGCACCACGCGGCGGTTTTTAGCGCGACCCTCGTTCGTATTATTCGGAGCAACAGGGTCACTCTCGCCATACGCTTTAACGTCAAAGGAGTCATCCTCCAGCCCGCGTTTTATCAGTTCACCGAAGACAGTCTGCGCTCTTTTGAGGGAGAGTTTTTCGTTGTATTTTTCACTTCCAATAGCGTCTGTATAACCCCCAATTTCAATTGTAATCTGACTGTTTTCAGATTGGTTTTTCAGCAGGTTTGCGACATAATCGAGTTTGGGATGGAATGACTTATCGAGGTTATATTTATTAAACTCAAAGAAGACCGTTATAAGCCCGTCGGAAGTATCAATACGAACCTGATTCTGTGAGATAAGAGTAATATCCTTCCTGATGTATGAAGCGGTATCGGAATTAAAAGCAAGAGTCAGAAGGACGGGATTATATCCGGAAGCAGATGCTACAATTTTATAATCTGTAAAGGGATCAAGGGAAATGCGGTACTCCCCTTTTAATGAATCACTTGAAACCTGCAAAACTGAATTGTCAAGCAGTCCGGTAAGAGTTATATCCGCTTTAACCGGTTTTCCGAGTTCATTTTTTATCAAACCGGAGAGAAGCAGTTGTTTATCAAAATTATAAAAATCATCCGGAAGAATGCAGGAGTAAATATCTTTTGTATTGCTAAAATATGCTGTTTTGCCGTCACCGATAATCATGAAACCCCAGTCATCCTCCGGCGAGTTAACAGTATAGCCAAGATTTACAGGTTCAGACCATTCCGTCCAACTGGATTCGGAAAGGCGTTTTGAAACAAAAATATCCAATCCGCCAAAACCGGTATGTCCGGTTGATGAGAAGAAGAGGTATTTGCCATCGGGAGTCAGGTATGGTGTCCTTTCGGCCATTTCGGTGTTTATAACCGGACCCAAATTAATTGGTTCCTGCCAGACAGAATCCTTTAAGAGCGAGAGATAAATATCCGTATTCCCCCAGTAGTCGCCATTATAATGAGTCCCTTTTTCCCGAAAACTCCCCACTCCCCCCGGGCGGTCTGATGTGAAGATCATAATATTATTTTTTACGAGACTTCCGTCAGAATCGAAATAATTGGAGTTTACAGGAGTTGAAAATTTCTTCAATAAATATTTGCCTGAAGTTGTTTTTTCCGCAAGGAACAGATCTCCGTTAACTGATCCCGTATAAAATCCCATAATTATGATCTTCTGCTTATCAGAAGAAATATAAGTGGGCACTTCATTAGATGAGGTATTCAAAGATCTGAGAGGAGAAACCTCTCCCCAGTCCTTGCCTGTTCTAGAAACATAAAAAATATCCTCTCCACCGCCTCCTCCGTTTCTCCTGTGTGCACAGAAATACATTTCAGAACCATCCTCGGAAACCACCGGATGATATTCATCACTGGACAACAAGTTAAGAGATTGCTGATACTCTGATGAGCGTAAGGATGTTTTTGTTTTGCTCAATCTGATAAAGCCATTTATCTCTTCTTTTTCCTCCGGAAAGAGGTCCCGGTTCAAACCAATGTACTTTATTGCCCTGTTTCCCTCCCCCTTTTGGATCATTTGCAAAATGTTGCTTTTCATTTCCCGAAAACTCTTAGGAGAATCCTGATTCTCTTTCGCTGTATTTTGCAAACTGTTAAATGAATATGAATTCTGCGAGTGTACTAAATTTGTTATTACAAGTAAAACAATTATTAATGATAATTTATATTTCACGTTATTCTATCTAAAAAAAAATTTACATTGTGAATATACACAAAAAACCAGTTAGTTTGAATCCAATAATTTCAAAAAAAAACCCACATTTCTGTGGGTTTTAAATAATCTAACCGTATTTCTAGAAGTTAAACTTAATAATCGGGCTAAAAATAACCTGAAGATCCTTTGCCCAAGGTTTCAGATCTTCTTTCTTTACAGTTCCGATTGCAACTTTAGTCATGAAACCCCAGGTGTCATTAAATAAGATCTCGAAATTTGTACCAAAGTAACCGATACTTCCCTGGAAATCACTATGATATGCAAGTTCTAACTTATAAGTTGTAAATCCGTCATATCTTGCCAAGCCTGTTTTGATAAAGAAAACATTATGGAAAGCTTTGAAAATATCACTGCTTTTATTCAGGTCTTTCTCTCTGACTTCGATAACCGCGGGATCAAATGTGTATTCTCGAACATCAACCTGAGCAGCTCCTATTGATGCCTCCCAATAACCGAGGTCGATATTCGGGAATGGCTCAATTGGTTTCGGCAATATTTTGTACTTTTTCAGTTCATAAGAGAGAAATGACCTGAGTGAGTTGAAAATAAACGGAGTTTTTTCCTTGAAGTTATCTGACTTCCTGTCGTTAATTGACATCTTCCCTTCAAAAATAAACTCAAAGTCCTTGCCAAATTCATCATTTACTAAACCGGGTATAGGGGTTACGAGTTTTAAATAAACAGCCTGACCTGAATTAACAAAACGCGTATCTGGTTCGGATTTCTTAAAGACACGTTCAAACGGGAAAGTTATACCAAATGAAGTTGAGACATATTCTCTGTGTTTATCGAATGTATTATCCCTGCGTGCATATTTCAGACCCAGGTTATACTCATCCATATACCAGCCGAGAAGGGGTATTCTGTCATATCCCCATTGACCGAAAAGAGAGAAATCATGGTAAACCGGTTTTGATTCTTCAAGTACAGTCTTCTCATCCGGAACACTATAAGTCCTTATTCTGTAAAGGAGATACTCCGGCGAGAATGCGGAAATATAGACTGAGTTATAAGTCAGTTCGCTTACTGATGGTTCCAGACCCTCGTCAAAAGAAAGCCAATAAACTCTGTTGCCAAGTCTGGTGAACTGATCAGCTGTCAGGACATTGCGGAAATCCTCAAGGAGGATTCTGTCGTATATTTCGAATCTGTAATCAATAGGAAGTTTGGTTTCAGACTCTCTCAGGAAAGTAATAGCATCAATTTCCTCGTTGTAAAAGTTTTTCTCAACCAGGATTACGAGTCTAAGTCTCTTAACTAATCTTGAATACTCAACGGTTGCCTGACAACCAAGGTTGAAGAGTTTTTTGGCAATTTCCAGTTTGCTTGCCACATCAAAAATAAATTGCTGATCAGTAATTAACCATTGTTCTTTGGTTTTGTATTCGCTTTTGATAATAAAATCATCAAGCAATGATTTCAGACTTACATCGCAGATCTCGAGGCTCTTTTTCCTGAGGAGGATGCTGTAAATTGAGGGGCTTAGTTTTTCATAAAGTGTTAAGCCAATTTCATTCTCAATGATTTCAATATCAGGAATTGAGGAACCAGTAACTGATAATTTAATCTGAGTGATTCGTGTGCCATCCTTACTAACTTCGGCAGTAATATCCAGATTTGTTTGCGCAAGGAAATCCTCAAACTGATCACTAGAAATTGGTTGATTAGTAGACGTATAGTTGCTGCCTAAAAACTGAAAGCGCTTAATTAATTTTTTAATTATCTCATCCTTGTAAGAGTCTGCGGAATAGCTGACAGATGAGAAAAGCGCTAAGCATAACGTTATAATTAAAATACTTTTATTTTTCATAAATTTTCTACTTTTTAATTATTATTAAAATCCGTAACGTAATCTAAACTGCACAAGCAGACCGCTGTTGGAGTATTCCTCATACTCTTTTTTGACTCCCAGCACTTTATCCGTCAGGAACATGCTTTCAAGCCGCCCTACAAGTTTTGACTGTCCTAACTGATAGCTAAACAACTGCAACCAGGCACCAACCTTAAACTTACTATCAAAGAAGCGGATATTTGCCCCAAGCAAGTAATTTGGTCTCGGCTCGGTAAGCATGTTGTAAGTAACTTCAACGACCGGAAGTACTGTTATATTGCTAACTTTTCTGGAACCAATAAAAACATCATTATTGTACTCGGCAGCAAAAACATCATATCCGCCTACACCAAAGTCAAATTTAAGTTTGTGGAACTCATTGAAGTCCCAGAAGAAAGAGTGGGTAAATTGGAAATCAAAGAAGGAAAAATAAGAATAATCATTAATGATCCCTTTATTAACCTGCTGTGGATCAGTGTATTTATTGGAAGAAACCGATGCATAAAGGTTGAAATAGAGAGGTGAATTGAAAAAATAGAGATCAAGTACACCGCCACTGTTGCTGTTGAGATTTCCCTTTTTGACTGATTTGTATAAACCGGCTTCACTTCCTGCAAGAACGTTATTTGTTTTTGCATAAAGCCTGAAGTCCATTCCCCAGTCATTAAGATAACTTGTTCCGGGAATAACAAATCGTAATCCCCATTTTATATTATCGTTTTGACCAGGCAGGAGAGGGAGAACTTTTTCATTTCGGTTCACATCAGCGGCTATCAGGAAGTGGTTATTCTCATCTCCGCCAAGGAAGTTTTCAGATAAGAAAGTCCAGTACAAGGTCAACCTGCTTAGGTATGTAAAGTCAACTGTAAACGCAGGTTTGTTTGTATCTTCCGATCTCTGATAAATAAAAGGATCATTTATCCTTTTTTCTACCAGGAATTTACTTTCTTCAACGTTTTTCGGAGTTGTTGCCGTAAGAGCAGGATCCTGCGGACCGACAATTTGTTCCCCATAAAGACAAGCAAATACAAAAGCCTCTAGTAATTTATATTCATCAACAGAGGAATTCTTCAAATTATAAATTTGCCAGAAGTTAAAGTTCTGCCCGTTTTGATCAGTATCTCTAATCCACAGAATATGCTGAATATCTGCACGTTCTTTGAGGGCAACTCCCGGTTCCCTATTAACAAAATAGAAACGATAGGTTTTATTTTTGTTAAATCCAAAGAAACGCTGTCCCGAACCTTTATCTACAAGTTTAAGAAACTCATCAGACGAAAGATCCAGTTTGTCCTTCAACCCTATTGAACTTAAAATCTGATTTATATTATCCAGCTTCTGGGAAGTAAAGGCAACCGGGGCTGAATTGACATCGATTTTTAAGTATCTCGTTGAATTTCCTTTTACGTAATCTTCAATCATATCTGATATTGTATATTTATTTTGTCCCAATACCAGGGTTGTAAAGAACAGTGAAAGTAAAATTATTCTTTTCATAAGTTATCTTTATTTATTATTGTTTAAAAATTGCAAATAGATCTTTGTTAACCGTCTTGCCGAATGTATCGGTAAATTGCAGTTTAAGTGTGCAAAGTTTTCCAAGTTGTGAAGCAATAGCTTTTTTATCAACAATTAGGACAAACTCCTTTGCTGACTGACGAGTATCATAAATAAAAGGTTTCTCATTTAATTCAATTCTCGCCCCTACTGAAGCTATCCCTTGCATTGGGAAAACAAACATACTTCCATTCGGTAGCTCATCTTCATATCTGAATTTAATTTCAAAGTTACTATCATCGGATAGACTCAGTTCCTTTGGATTGTTTTTACTGTCTGACCAAGTGTGTTTTACAATTAGATTTTCAGGATTGAACCTTAATTTCGAACTCCATTGGGCTTTTTCTGTAGGAGAATATTGAATTATCTCACCGCGATATTTACCGGTTATAGTAAATACCATATCCCTGTTATCCGGATCTGCAAAAATATCGTCGAGTACGACCTGACTACCCTTTTTTTCTTCTGTTTTATCCTTGAACGTAAACTCATAAGAATAATAAGTACTGTCAGGGTTGGGATGGTCTTCAAGTCCAACTGCAGCAAAATTCACCGCAAGTTTTGTCCCAATTACATAAAATTCTTCAAGGTTAATAGGAATTGCCATTCTTGGGTACATTACCTGCACCTTAAATTCATTATTCCCAAGAATCTTTCTGTCTCCGGGGTAACTGCCATCTGCATTAGCGCAATTTGCACAACTTACAGACGGTCTAAATGATATTGTGTAGGTTTTACCTGGCTTTTTAAATAAAATCCTCGCCACACATGAGGCTGGATAGCCCATTCCAAAACTCGTTGTGGTATTAAAACGCGAATTATAAAATGGTCTAGCATATACAATTTTAACTTCATTCTCATCCGGCGTTTTTCCTTGTTCATCTTTAATACTTATATTGGAGGGTCCAAAGGTTATTCCGGTTGTGGGATAGTATACAAGTGGTTCTTCGGGAAGAACTTTATCTGTATAAGGATAAACTGAATAAGTGGGTACCTGCCCAAACATATTCCCTACAAATAACAGACAAAGGAAAAGAGTAAATTTAAATAATCGCAAGGTATTTGTCATGGTTTACTCCAATTAAAAAAGTGATAACCTGATAATAACAGGTATTTTATTGCTAACTTCGTAATAAAAATCATCTTCATTGGAAAATCCAAGATTTTGTTTCCCTTTGAAGTTTTTATATACTTCTTTTTTAAATTCTTCAAAAGCTTTTTCTTTTTGAACAGGCTCGTTAATAGAAGCTGTTTTCTCCAGAACCTCATTGGCTTTCTTGACAATTTCATCAACTGCAGAGTTAGAAAGCTCAAACTCAGGATTAATACCTGTCTTTGTAACGTAATTAGCTAATCGTTCTCCTTCAAGACCGAGAAAAAGCCTTGCAGCAATTGTTTTAAGTATTTTATTCTGTTCTTCTCTTTTGTCAATACCATATTCAGCTTTAAAATCCTGCCTAACCTTATCAGTCGGTTGCAACAGTTTTTCGAAGAGTTGCTCGGTATTTCTGGGTGCAATTTCATCCGATAAAATTCTTGGGGTTTTAGAATAGACATAATATTTAAGTATAACATCTCTCCTACCAGTTAAAAGCCCCTTCACATTTCCGGGAACCTCAAGAAAGAAGGTTTGAACTGTTAATTTGCATTGATCCGCATCTTTTGTAAGATATATTTTCAACTTGTTATCCGATGTTTGTGATGATAACTTGTCGGGAAAAAAATTTGCCCCGAAGAGATTCCTGCTAGCAGGATCCAGTTCGGCAAAAAATTGGACACTTGCTTTTTCAGTTTCCGAGATTAGTTTAGGAGCAAAAATCGTATAAGACGACGGAGTAGCTTCTTGAAAACTCACTTTATAGACATTATCGGGTTGATTTGTAGCCACACCCAATTTTTGTATTGCGGTTTTCACTATAGCATCAAGAGTCAAGCTTTCGACAAGAAGATCTCGTTCGTGAATAACAACTAGTAATTCAGCAATAACCACAAGATAAAGTACAAAGTAAACTATTTTTGCTTTCATTCTAAAAACCTCTATTGATTTGTAATAGGTTTATTTCCGTTATTTCCATCATTAAACTTAACGCCAAGAGTCTGTTTTATCTCCATAATTGTCTTATTAAAACTGATCAGTTGTTCCTGAAGTTTATTTTCATTTAGCTTCGATGAAATTCCATTAAGGGACTTGCTAATTTTCTCAATTGCGACCGAGAACTCTGTAACATTTGATGGATCAATGCTGGCAAGTTCTTGTAATCCTGAAGCAAATATGTTTTTTAAGTTTTCAAATTCAATTTTTTTATTAATAATATCGAGATATGGGTAATTTCTAGTTGGATTTTCCCTATCCCTATAAATCAACCCCTTTGAGACGTTCGTATTAAGAGTTGCCAGCAAACCTTCCAGTTCGGAAAAATCCACTTTAAGGGGTTGATGCTGTGATAATTTAATCAATTCCTTAAAATTATCGATAGATAAAGGTTGACCACTTCTTCCACCCGATTCATCTATCTTAACACTATCCATATTATTTTCTTTTTCATCTTTAAAGAATGTGAAAACAGCTAAACATACTAAGAGGGAAAATTCAAGGAACAAAGCAACAAAAATAACCCAGAGTGCAAGACTTTTGTCTTCAATAACAAACGATGGAAATGGGAATCCCAATTTTTCAATTTTATTACCCAATCCTCTTAATCCAACCACGATGACTAATAGCCCAGCACCAAAATAAACTAAACCTGTAATATTATTTTCATATCTGTTTATGTATGAGGTTGTCATTTTATACCCAAGTATTGATAATGACCGCCTCGATAATTCTTCGGGATCTCCTTTGATTATATATCTCTCGCCAATAGAATATCTTCTGCGGAGTAGTATACCGTTTATTAAAAAAGTTAGTGAAATTAAAGAAATTCCAAGAACAAAAACAATAAGAGTAACTTGCTTGTCAATAATAGTTCCTGTTGCATTTAATACCCATAAGGTAATGGCAGAAATAATCGAACAAATTAGAAAAAGATACAGAACAAGTTCTGTATAACAAGAGCTTTTAATAAGTTTGTTTAATCTGTCTATTCCATCTTGATTAATCAACAGGTTTTCATCGCTCAATTGATTGCCTGCTTTTTCCAATTCGATAATCTTATTTTCACTGAGATTTTCTTTAGTAACATCATCTCTGTCTTTAATTTCCATGAGGAAATTTGTTTTTAAAATATTGAAGGTTTCCTCTCGCTCGTTATGTACGAACTCCTGTTTAGGAAAATCTTTAAACCTGAGAATTGATTTTTGGATTTCTTCAGGTTTAACAATTAATCGGTCACGTGTCCTAAACATATTTTTCTCCTCCAATATAATATTTAATAATTTGGTTTTCCCTTGAATAAAACAAGTTCATTTTTTAATAAGCTAAAATTCCCATTACAAACCATAGAAAGATAAACAGCGTATTGACCGATAAAATTGCTATAACAAACCGGATTTTTATTTATAGAAAACCCTTTATTTTTCGATATGAAAAAATATTCGGAGTTTAAACGATATATAAGTCCTGTTATTTGGAGTTTTAGAAAAAAAACGGAAAAATACAATATTGCCCTCCGCATAATCGGTAGATTTGTCGTCATTAATTCCTTTCCGTGAATGTTACACCGAAAAATAAGAAAAATATTTTTATAATCAATTACTTTTTTTTAAGAACACACTTTTTTTACGAAAACCAGGCGAAAAATTGCTTTAAAGCACTCCTGGCTTCGGGTTTTATGTAGTAAAAATTGACTCCGCGAGGGGTGACTTCCCAGAATTCTTCCTGCTCGGTGCCAAAAATTATTCCTTCGATTTTTTTGATTCTTGCAAGAGGTTCAACCTGCATATCACGGAAAATAACCCTTGCTAATTCCTCCTCGCCGTGAAGAAGGTAATATCCGGCAAGTTTGACTTGCGCAATTCTAACTCCGATAAGGGATACTTCCTTTGCACTTAGTTCCTTTTCCCCTGCTTCAGCCGGTTCGTCCACCGTGAGGAAAAGATCGAGAAGTTCTTTTATATTGCCGACTTTTTTCTGATGCGCGATTTCATTTATGCGGCAGAGATCGTGGGCAGCGGTTTCGAGAATAAAGAGTACCTGGTTTTTGTTTGCTTCCTGTCCGTAATACTTGAAATAAACAGATATTTTTTCAACGATCTCGGGAAATTTCGAGAGCATTTCTTCGGCAATAATCCGGTAATGTTCGAGTGTGTTGAAAGCTGAACGGGGATCTTTATCCCGGATCGAGGCTCGCAGGTAGGAATTGAAGTATTTCAGGCAGTTTTCAATTGCCCCTTTATCCCCCCATCTGACTGCTTCGATTGTTATCAGTTGTGTGTTGAGCAGGACTCCGCTTGCCACATCACGGAGTTTGGTTTTGGAGTTGTTGAATATTACTTCGTAAAGACTAAGTATTTTTCTTTCGAGATAGATCTTTTCTTTTTCTATATGGCTAAGGACGAATTCACTGTAGCTGGAAAAGTCGGGATCAATTTTTTCTTCATCGGTAATTCTGAACCACTCTTTTGGAAGATTGCTTTTTATAGTAAAGTAGTCAACAAGTATTTCCCTTAAGCTGGTAAGAGAAAGGATGGTGACAGCTCTATCCCCCTGAAATACGGAATTAAGGGCAATATCACCGATGAAATCAATGTCTTCTTTCGTTTTCCGCTTTGTTTTAAGTATGCCTTTCAATTCCCCTGGCATGTTTTCTAATTTATTGAGCGCACTGCGGCTTACGTATGCCAGGAAGTTTTCGGGACGGAGGAAGTTGAATATATAATTGAAGTGAGGAATGACAAATAAAAGTGAAAGTATGATAAGAACAAGCGTGAAGGTTATACTGAAGTAGTTAAGGGAACGCTCGTTTATCGTATTTACTACAAGTACTGTGTTTATTGATGTTATTACATACAGACTTATTACGGCAACGTTAAAACGGTCACCCACAAAGAGGTCCATTATTTTGGATGAATATTTGTTGGCGGCTAACTGCACGATAATCGCGATAACTGTTATCTCAATACCAAGGATAGCAACTATCACTTCCCCAAGTCCGCTAAGGGTGTTGGTCAGGTTTCCGATATCGGTACTGTAGAGTACGGCAAAGGGATGGACTCCTTCCCTTATCAGGAGGAAGTCAATTCCGCGGAGTATCCCGAAGATGCCTATACTGACAGCGACAAGAATCAGTAAAGGTTTTAACCAGATTTTTGTGTTAGAAAGTTTTAGCATTTCCGTTTGTAACGTTTGTAACGTTTATAACGTTTATAACGTAAATATTTTTTATGTTTTTAATGTCTTTATTAAATTCGATAAAATTTTTGAAATATGATCTGCGTTGTCCGAGATTTAATTAAAATCCTTTTGTGATAAGTAGTTTAACTCCAATCCAATATACAACATGCTCCGAACTTCAGCACAGGAACCTTTTGCAATATATAAAAACTGCTTGAATTCACTGTTTGTCTGTCTTTCGAATCCTTCGGCGATGTTGTTCATTATAGACACTGCCGCTCTGATTATTTGTCTTTTGAAGTCATAATCTTTGTTTTCGGCAAATATCCTGTATAAATCCAAGACCATCTCCCTGGCTATCTGCCAGGATTGTATATCTTCAAATTTGTCAAATTTCATTATTCTAATATAATAATCTTTAATTATTGCGCAAACGCTGAATTCAGAAAGGTGCTTTCAGTTCTTCAGATAAAATCAGGTAAGGAAAATCACTCAATACACTGAGATAATTATCTCAATTGAACTTACTCAATTGCTTGAGATAATTTACTTAATAAGTTGAGTAAATCAATAATTTTATCAGGTAAAAGAAAAAGACATTTATGAAAATCGAATAAGGATATTCATTGATCCGAAATTAGAATATCATGATTCAGAGATTCACCGTATTCTTGATTATTTTTTTTCCGGAAAGTTTGAGTAGATCCGGTAAGTTTTTTATAGTTTGGCGATCTTTTTCTTTGGCTTCTTCGTCCAGTTCTTCATAAGGAATTATATCCGGATGGGTTTTAAGCAAAAGATTCTTCTCTCCCGGAGCATATCGCCATCCATTCAGCAATTTTTCATCCATCCACCTGATATGTTCTGCCTTTGCCATTTTTTCAAGCAATTCCTTGTCTTTGGCAGGATCGATTGCCTGAGGCGGATGATTAACCGGAACCAAATCATATCCGAATGAGTTAAGTTTTAATTTTATGTGAAAAGCCTGCTGTCTGTTGGCTTCTTTTAACTCATGCGGAAGGTTATCCCAGTCAACAAGTGTTTTATTTTGCTCTTTCGTAATTCCGCGTTGAGTTTCGCTCTCAACGTATTTTTGGTGAATAATTTCGGCAATTTTCTCAATTTCTTCATTTACAAGCTGATCATACAAACAGGTTTTCTCGTATATATTAAAATATTTTACAGTATTAATCCTTTTTAATAACTCTCCTTCGCTGATAAGCTGTGTGAGATTTGAATTCCTTTGAAAAGCGACGAATATATTTGATCCGGAACGCAACTGACCAATTTGTTTTACCAGGGAATAACTGAGTACATCGTTTGTTAAGCATATGAAAATCGATTCATAGTTCCAACTCGACAAATATGTCCGGAAATTATTTATGGTAAGCTTTTCAATTTCAGTTTCTTCATAATCGAGTTCAATAAGTTCATAAATTGAGGGATAATCATTTCTGAATGAATTAATTTCTTTTTGTGCATTTTTGTCGATTACCGTCACCAATAATTTGGTTTGGTATGAATAGTGGTGAAGCAGTGCCGCTTGAATCAGTATGCTCTTGCCGGTTTTCCCAAATCCCAGCATCATTATTTTCAACTGTTTTTTATCTTCAGAAAAGTCTTTGCTAATGAGGGGATATTCATTTATCAGGATTTCACTTCCCCGCTTATAGACATTTACGATTCTGGAGTCTAACATATCGTTGGGTTGCAGAAATATCTGATGTGATTTAAATATTTCCTCTATAAGCGGTTGATAAATCTGAACATAACACAACACCCGCTTATCCGTTAATCCTGAGCCGAACAAATTATAGATGTTGGTAACTATTTCAATATTCAGTTCATCGCTGTCGTTAAGGAGAAAAACAGCTTTGGCTTTTTTTACGCTTGCCTTTCTTAATGCGGTAATATCAGCCGGGTGTTCATTTATCCATATGGTTCCTTCGGTGCGCAGATTCAGCAAGCTGTGCTGATCAGACCCCGGTTCTATTAGTACAACCTTCATTTTTTTCGACAGAACATCCCTTAGAAGTATTAATGATTTATTGCTGAGTCCGCAAATCACAATGTGGTTTTTCAGGAACATCAATCCTAAGTTTTTTTGAAAGAGCCCTACGACTGATTTTATTGTTGCATAAGCAGTGATAAGCGGTGCAGCGAATCGGGCTAACTGAAGATAATTGTTGACTAATGGAACAACATCCCCGGACTGCAGAACAAAGAGCTGGATAGAGAGATACATGGCATCAAGCAATCCCCTTCCTGCACTTCTGAATCCAATAACACCAATCAGGAAAACTAAAATGGCTGCCAGTCCGATAAGGTGCCACTCATATTCTTTAAGTCTGAATTTAGACTGTTCCATAATATCAGTAATCTTTTATACAGCGGACGCTAAAGCCATAAGCTTTGTTATTTAACAGCAGGGAAAGACCCCCGGAAGTTAAGGATGGTTTTAATCTTAACCTGTAAGCGTTTTTATCCCCTTCATCAGAGGAAGACCACAAATAAGCATACTCTCCGAGTCCGCTGAAATCGCCATTATAAAGACGATTACCAGACAGTGGGGTGGAAAACAAACCAAATTCTGATTTTATTTCAATTAGATTTCCGCCGTTTTTAATACTAAAGACGCTTTCATCTTCGTTTACTGCATTAACAATAGATTCTAATTCAAGTATGTCCGGTATATGCCATCCTGCAGGCGCAAGACCCCGGGGATCGTTAACGGCATACCAATTATATAACTTACCGATTTTTTTTCCATTCTCAGAATTATTATTGTAATAACACCAGGCACCCTGTTTCTTTTCCCAGTCTTCAGGAGTTTTTGCCTGTGGTATCATATCTCCGTTGCGATATGTGTCAACATTCAGGTTTTCCAGCATCCACAGTTGATCACCTTTATTAATTTTTTTTACCGGTATTTGGGTAATAACCTCAGGCTTAGTTTTTTCTGGGGTTTTCTCATTTTGAAGTTCAAAGACTTTGCGTATATCACTTTTTTGAGAATCAATCCCAGCTATAACTTCATCAGCCATTTCCCGGTTTTCTTTATCCGGTATTTTTTCTTCTTTAATTGATCCGTCAATATCAGATGAAATTGTTTTAGCCTGGATAAAGGAATCGGGGAGGGGAGCGGATTTAACCTTGGGGCTTTCACCTAGCACATCAGGAACAATTTTCATAAGTTTGTGCACATAGATTTCATCCGGGAGTTCGTATTTTTTTATTGCCTGTATTGAACTTAACATAAGTTTCAATCCGAATTTGAGGACAGCTTCTTCCAGATACATAACAAGAAAGCGTTTATTCTCATCAAATGCGAAATTTATTTCATTTCTGACGTTTCTGGAGTTTACCGCTTTTTCCGACATAAACACAATAAACATTGTAGCATCTTTTATAGCATTCTCAATCTCTTCTGACCATTCAGATCCGGGGGTGATGCCCTCATCATACCAGATTCGAAATCCCATTTTGTTTAATCTAAGAAGTTCCGGAAAAACCAGATCAGAGTCCTTGTGAGAATAGCTTGCAAAAATATAGGGCTCTGTGCCGGTATAGGCAGGGAAAGGGAGTTTTACTTTTTTTTCATCCATAAATTGTGCCCGGATTTAATATATTTTAATAAAATGTTATGTGGTTTTTTTAATATTATTATAAAGCCTTAGAAATATAACACATTTTTAGGCTTATTAAATTACAAAAAATAGCTTGACTGACAAAAATAATTTTTTGCCAGGATAAAAAAAGCCGGCATTTCTGCCGGCTTTTCCGTTATAAACGTTATGAACGTTAAAAACGTTACAAACGAATTTACTTCATCAGAATCATTTTCTTGGACATAACGGTCTTGCCGTTTGTACCGGTGGCGTTCATCTGATAAATGTAAGTTCCGCTGGCAAGTTTCGAAGCATCGAAATCTACTTTGTAGTAGCCGGCTTCCTTTGTTTCGCTTACGAGCGTGGTTATAAATTCACCTATTGAACTGTAAATACTGATTGTTACATCGGATTTTTCCGGTAACGAATAAGTGATTGTTGTGTTCGGATTGAACGGATTCGGGAAGTTCTGATCTAGAATGAATGCCGTTGGTAGTCCGAGTTCAACTTCAATTATTTTACTGTACTCAAAATCTCCGTTGTAATCGATTTGTTTCAGTCTGTATTCATATTTACCGACTGAGTTGTTTTTGTCAACAAATGTATATGAATGGGCTTGTGCCGAGCTTCCGTTTCCTTCAACAAATCCTGCTTCTTTCCAGCTTTCGGTACCGGATAGGCGTTTTTCAACTTTAAAGCCCTGGTTGTTTGTTTCGGTAGCGGTTTCCCATTTGAGTTGTACCTGTCCGTTAACAGCTTCTGCTGTGAAGGAGGTCATTTCTACAGGTATGGGAACTATGGTCATAGAAACCGGAACTGTAACTGACGGGAGATTGGTTGCATTGCTAGTAACAACCACATCCATTGAGTAAGCACCCATCGGATAGTCTTCGGTTTTGAAAGTAAGAAGCAGATTAGCGGTATTACCATTGAAAAGTGTCCCGTTAAGCGGGCTGTTGGTTACCAGCCAGTCAGGCTCAGCAGAGAATTTGAGAGCAAGGTTGTTCTTAATGTAGTTGGCATTGTAGGCAACTTGCAGACCGATTGTTCCGGTTGCATTTTCCAGACCAACAGAAGCTGAGTTTATAGTACCCGTCATTGTGTTATAATAAACAATAATTTTTCCGCTTGAGTACATGTGAACCTGCCAGGTATAGCCGGCTGTTCCGCTGTATCTCTGGTAGTTGGTCCACTGAACGATCATCTTGTTGCCGTCCTGTTTGTAATGAACTGTGCCGGGAGCTTTAGCATCAAGGTCATCCCAGAAGGGGCAAATGAGTTCATTAGGAACTGCTGAAGTGGGGAGTGCTGCATTTGTAAATGAATTAGTGGTGATAGGTGCAAAGCAGATAAATCCGTTTGAGGAGAGATAGAACTGTGTTTTTACCTGTCCGTAGAATTTAAAGTTAAATCCGAAATTATATGGTCCGGAATAACCCTCATCCGTGGCACCAAAGGTACCTGTAGCAACCCAGTTGGTAATAGGAGTTCCGGTTGTTGAAATATCGTTCCAAACATAAGCCGGTCCGTTTGGCTCGTCACTGTCGATCCATTCGTAACCACCGAGATCCGGACCGCCGCTTCCCTCAATTGACTGACCGTAGATAATTGTAGGATTATCCTTATCCTGAACTGCTTCGGTTTCATTCTTTGAAGGAATAACCTGTATCCTGTACTTCCCTTCCGGGAAAGTATTGTTTGCAAAGGCAACATTGTAGTCCAGGGTTGAAGGGAATCCTGCGTTATTTGTGATATGTATAGTATCGGAGATTTCTCCACCGGCTGCCAGAGTTTTCGTAAGTGTTAAAGGAGTAACGAGTACAGTAGGTGCCTGAAGGGTTGATGAACTTCCGGGATTGGAGAGGACGCTCCAGTTGCCCCAGGTATCTCTCGATCTAACATTGAAGTAATAAAGTGTGTTTGAGGTTAAACCTGTAACAATAAGTTGCTCGGGTGACCCCGGTGCAGCGGGTGCATTGGGGAAGTTAACCGGTGTGGCTGCAGCAAATGTTGTTGTATCGGTAATCGGAGTAGTTGATATTCTGATATCGTATCTCGTTACGCCACCCACACTTGTATCGCTTGGTGCTGTCCAATTGAGCATTAGACTGTTAGATGTAGCGTTTCCAACGGAAAGGTTTGTTATCGGAGTTGGAGGAATAACATCAGGTGTTCCTAATGAAAGGAACGCTGCATATAAGTCAATGAGTCCTTTTCCGTAGTTGTTATCTTCGCCGGCTGTTCCAAGATCTTTTGCAGTGTTGTAAAGAGCCATTTTGAGTTGATGTCCGGTTAATGTAGGGAAGGCGGATTTTAAGAGAACAATAGCGCCTGCGACGTGCGGGCTTGCCATTGAGGTTCCGTCGAGCAGGTTATAACCGGTTGTGGTTCCTGAGGAGCGTACGTTAACTCCGGGAGCTGAGACTTCGGGTTTAATTAACAAGGAACCTGTTCCGCCGCAAGTTGAAGGACCACGTGAGGAGAAAGATGCAATCGGGTTATTATTTCCTCCATTGTACAGGGCACCATCAATAGCTGCTACGGAGAAAACGTTTACTTCGTTAGTGCTAATATTTTTTGGTTTTGTTACTGTGCTGGCACCTGGTCCGTTATTTCCGGCTGAGAAAACAACCGCGATACCTGCAGCTTCTACAGAGTTAAGAGTAGTAACATATATACCTGAGCATTCGTCACTAACGTTAGGATCGTACCATGAACAGCTAATAGCATCGGGCATATCGGTAATGGTTGACGGATTTCCGTCCGGATTCATTGCCCACTGGAAAGCTGCAACAGAGTTGGATGTGTGAGGAGATGAGCAGATTGTTTTAGCTGCAATCCATTCAGCATCAAAAGCAACACCAACTGTATCGGGAGTAGTTAATGATCTTCCCACCATTGTTCCCATGGTATGGGAGCCGTGACCGTCGCAGTCTGATGTAGTTGTTGCACCTGGCTGTGAAGGATCGAACCATGCCTGGCCCGGAGGAACATGATTACCTCTCCATTTATGCTGAAGTGCCGGATGGGTAGGATAAACACCGGTGTCGATATTCATGGCGATTCTGTTTTGACCGGTAATTCCCATTTGCCAGAGCAAGTGGGCATTGATAACTCTAAGACCTAATTCTGTTGTTTCAATTCCGGTTGGAGATTCACTTGAAATTGTGGGTCTATCGTATTGAAGAACTGCATCCAGATCCATTTCAAGGATTTCGATGCTATTCGTTAACTGCTGATAAATTTCGGGTTTTGCCTCGATCATTATCATGTTTGCAATCCAAAAAGTCTGATATTGAAAGACCTTCTTGCTTGCCAGATTGGCTTCAAGAAAAGCGATAAGATTGCCCTGAGTTTGAGCGGCTTTTTCCTGGAGAGCAGTAATAACTCTGAAAGAACGCTCTTCAAGAGTAGCTTTTTCTTCATAAAGCTGTGCATCCAAGCCTACAATGTCCACCTGATCGCGTAAAAAGATAAGACCTCTTACGAATTCGTTTTCTTCGCTGTTTGCAAGAGCGGTTTGAAGACGGGTGCTAACCATTGCCTGGCTATAGACATCAGTAGCCATTAGAAGGAGTGTTAGTAAAAGTAAAAGATTTTTTTTCACTTTTTGTTCCTTTTGTTAGTTGGTGTTTATGATTTAACTGAAAATATGAATGAAAAAATAGCGATATTTTTTTTCTTACACAATAGAATTAATTCACCAATTTTTGATTTCTGTTAAAACTCGGTTATTTTTTGTATATTTGATAATGATTATTTTAATGAACAATAGGTAATGCGAAAACTTTTTTTGTTAATTCTTCTGTTTTCTCCTCTCGCATCAGGACAAACGGGTATTGATACCCTTAAGGGGATAAGCGATTCCTCTCTGGTTGACACAACTGCCGCAATGACTGTTGATACATTATTTTCGATTCAACAGTCACCCCTGTTCGAAGAGAGCAGTTTTATATTGAGAGAGGATCTGGTGTTTACGGATTACAGATATACAGGGGATTTTTTCAATTCTTTCCCGACTGTTTTTAACAGAAATTACGGTTTTGTTGGTCAACCGAATGAATTGATTCTATATGGCGCAGGAAATAACGGGATTAGTTTCCTGATGAACAGCATCCCGGTAAATGACAGGTTTTACAACTCTTTTGATCTTAACCGGGTACAATCGGAGAATATTGATTCGATAGAGGTTATTCCGCCATCAAGAAGTTTTTTGTATGGAACGGAAAACAATATCGTCGCGTTGAATTTCCTAACAAGGGACTTTGTGCCTCCGGCTCCTTATTCCAGAATACGCTATTATGAGGGACCGGGAGAGGAGGGAATGGTGGATGTACAGTTCAACACCATGTTTTCACAGAAGACAAATTTTTTACTTGATATTTCCAATAAAAAGGTTGAGGACTCATATACAAACTCATCCTCGTCATACTGGCAGGGAAACATTAAGCTAAAATACTTTTTCTCAAACCTGCTGAATGTTTCGGGGAGTTACTTCTTTAACAAGGGGACTACTTCCTTAAACGGTGGTATTGACCGTGAGAAAATTGCTTCTCAGTATGAGAATATTGATGATATACTTTATAATGAGTATCTGGCGCCGGTTGTTTATCCATACAGGTACCGAAAGAGCAACAGTCATAAAATACAACTTAAAACACTTCTTAAGCTTAGCAGAAATACTCTGACCGAGATTAATTTATATTATGATAAAAACCTTGACGAAAACCGTCAAAATGAACACGGGCTTGCTGCAAATCAGGAAGGGCTTAAGTTTGATGAATCCTACGATGTTATAGGGGCTTCCGTAAAACAGAATTTTTCCCTTTCCCTGTTTCGCCTGGATCTTTACGGCTTTCATGAAACAAGGAATTTAAAGAGAATCTATTATTTGAATCCCCGGCTTATTCCCGATTTGTCATTAAAGGAAAACATATCCGGCTTTGCCGGAAATCTTAATATAAATATTGCTCCGCTTGGGATTACCCCTTCATTCTTTGCCAAGTCAGTATATTTCAGGGAAAATGTTTACAATGGCTTTGGTAGCGACCTGACTCTGCGTCCTGCAGAAAACGTTAAAATCTACTTTGGGATAAGCAGATATGAGCGCTTTCATTCATACTTTACTACTGCCACATATAAACCATCAGTGATTTCCATTGACGGTTCCTTTGAGTATACATCCGGTTCGCTTTTTACCAGGTTAGTTGTTTACCAGAGATACTATGATTCGGATTTCCCCAATCCATTAAGTGCCAGTACGACCATTCTGACTGAAAATCTTTACAAGAATGATATGGGAGTCGGGTGTTTTATAAAATACGGTTATGAGTTTATTGAAACCGACCTGATGCTTTCTTATCACTCAGCAACAAGAAAAAGCGAGGTTAAAGATCCTATACCCCAATTATCGGGTAATTTGGGAATCTATTATCGCAATGTACATTTTGACTCCAGCCTGGTTGTCAAAGGAGGATTTACACTTGATTTCAGGAGTGAAAAAGGACATACTATAACGGATCCATTTTTAAGAATGCCTGCGATCATCAGTTTCAGGGAGGCGGTTCCGGCTTCATTTACAATCGATTTCCAAGTATCCGGCGAGATAAAGCAGGCAGCGATACTATACTTCACTTTTGAAAATATATTAGACAACAAATATTATATTGAACCATATTTCCCGATGCCAAGGCGTGGGATCCGTTTTGGCGTAGCCTGGGAATTATTTAATTAGAGAGAAATTATGAAAATATTTATCGGAGCAGATCACGGGGGATTTGAACTCAAAGAAAAAATAAAAGACTTCCTGGTAAAGAACAAATTTGAGACAGAGGATACGGGAAGTATTGTTTACGACAAGACCGATGACTATCCCGATTTGACTATTAATCTTGCACAAAAAGTTACTGCAACTCCCGGTTCAAAAGGAATAATGATCTGCGGAAGCGGAGTCGGAGCATGTGTTGCGGCAAATAAAATTAAGGGTATCAGGGCATGTGTGTGTCATGACACCTATTCTGCACATCAGGGAGTTGAGCATGACAATATGAATGTGCTTTGTTTGGGGGGGCGAATAGTAGGGTATGAACTGGCGTTTGAGATAGTCGGAGCTTTTGTGAGAGCGGAATTCTCAAATGAAGAGAGACATATCAGACGACTGGAGAAAGTGCTTAAGCTGGAAAATTAGAATGTAATCCGGGACGGTAAAAAAGAGTTTACATTAAAGCAACATATTGTATTGCTGTTAAACCAAAAGTATCCCGCTTTTATTTATTCAGATATTCTTTATAAAAGTCAATAACACGCTGAGAAAGTAGTTCGATTTCAAAATTCTCAATTGTTCTCTTTCTTGCTGCTTTACCCATTTTTTCTCTAAGTTCCCGATTTTCGATAAGTGTTTCTAATTTTTCTTTCAAGTCAACAGCATTCCCTTTTTCAAAAAGCAGGGACGTTTCACCATCAATTGCGATATCAAGAATTCCATCAGTACGAGAAGCAACCGAAGCTCTTTCCATTGCCATGGCTTCGATAAGTGCAATTCCGAAAGCTTCGGAATGGGAGGGAAAGACAAATATATCCATTGCATGGAGAATGTCGGGAGTATCTTTGCGAAAGCCGGTAAAAATCACATTCCCCGGGATGTAATCGTTTGCCATTTTTTCAATATGATCTGCATATTCATCTTCTCCACGACTTGCTTCCCCGACTATCATAAATTTCAAGTGTTTATATTTCCCGCAAAGTTCGCGGGCTGCTTCAAGAAACTCCTCATGACCTTTACCCGGACTGAATCTTGCCAGCATTCCCATAACTAAATCGTCCGCGCCGATATTATATTCATTCCTGATCTTTTCTCTGTTGGACATATGTGGATTGAACTTTACCGTGTCCACTCCGTTGTGGAGTAATCTTATCTTTGAGATGTCCAGTGGGCAAGTATCGAGCAAATTTTTCCTGATTACCTCACTAATAGCGAAAGCACAGGTCAGGCGTTTATAAATCCATTTGTGGATGAAATCTTTTTTAACTATGTAGGAACCTACCTGTTTGGTAAGAAAAACCGGTATATTTAGTCGGGCCAGTTTAACAGCCGGAATGATAAGGAAAAGGTCTTTTGAGAATTGTGTGTGAATTAAATCGTATTCCCCTCTTTTCAGAATCCGTTTTAATTTCCGAACCTGTAACGGATGGAAGTATGAGGAAAACCTGAAGGAATGAGTTTGGATAACCATACTGATGGCTTCTTTATGAATCCGCGAATCCTTATAACAGATAAGTTCCACATCATGTCCCCTGTTCTGAAGTTGCTTTAGGGCTGTAAGGGCAAATAGTTCCATTCCGCCCCAGCTTTGAGAGAGGCAGGAGTAAAGAATATTCATGGTTATTAATAAATTTTCTTCAAATGTGAGTTGTGATAATAATGATTAAGAATCTCGTCAAAATGGAAATTATTTTCGGACATGACCGCTGCGCCAATCTGACATAATCCGACACCGTGTCCCCAGCCCGCGCCGTAAATCACAAATTTTTGTGGAATACCATTTTTAAGATCCTCTTTTTCAATAACAATAGCGCTGCTGTAAAGATGTGATTTGGAAAGGGTTTTTCGTATTTCCAGTTCCTTGCCAACAATCATAGTTCTCTTTGAACCAACAATTTTCATTTTAATCAACCGGGCTGAAGCGCCTCTCTGAATTGGAATTATGTCTGCTATATCTCCGAAATCGATGCCTCTTTTTTTTCTGATCAGTTCAGCCAGTTCAGCCTGCGTGTATTCAATCCGCCATCTGTAGAAGTCTGAAGTTTCCTGATCATAATCCAGCAGAACCTGAGCAAGTATCTTTTTATCTGTAGTATTGCAATAAGCCTGCGGACTTGATTTGATCCATTTAACCGCATTGGCCTCAACGGTAAAGTCAGTTTTATAGTTATCCGGTTCGTACTTGTAATCAACAACGGGTACGAGATAGTCAAAATGTTTAGGTTCCCAAACATTCTCGAAAGCTTCAGTAATTCCACCGCAAGCTTTATAAAATCTTGCGTCGCAAACTTTTCCAAGAGAATCGGTCAGAACAAT
This sequence comes from Ignavibacteriales bacterium, assembly GCA_012517155.1. GTDB lineage: Bacteria > Bacteroidota > Ignavibacteria > Ignavibacteriales > Ignavibacteriaceae > JAAYVN01. The sequence goes on from JAAYVN010000021.1 coordinate 30,738, forward strand.
TCCTTTTGTCTCTTCGACAGCTGTTACTGCAATATCGGTAAAAATCTTAGTAACCCCCTGATAACGCTGGCAATGGTCATCAGCACATACATCAAACAGAGCATGGTCTTCGCGGTCATACCATTTGGTAATTTCATCCTCTTTTAAAATTGTGCTGGAATAGTCAACGCGTTCCTGTTTGATTGTTTTTGATTTCTCGATTTGGGCAAGAAGCCAACTTCGGGAGATTACGGAGTGGGCTTTAAGCAGTTCAATATTGCATTTTGCACTCATCTCAGATGAAATTACACTTTTAAGGTACTCGTCAATCGAAATAGTGTTTATGGCGGTCAATTTATTTTCATTAGCGAGGAATTTAAGAATACCGCTGAAATTCTGTTTTTCTTTTCGCTGCCAATGAAAGTCGACACCGATAACAACATCCCTAAGTGTAAAGGATTCTGTAGCCGGATTCGTCGGGGTGAAAAGGACTTCTTTTTCGAATTCCAATTTTTGTCCTTTATCCTGAACGATGATCTTATCTCCCTGTACTTCGGCTTTGAATTTACCGCTTAAAGTTTTGCCTGTACGATTAATATCAAAATCCCCGTACAGTTCAAAATTTATTTTTTTCTCAGTCATTATACCGACATTAATCTCAGGCACGCTCATATCACACTCACAAAAATTGTTAAAAAATGATTTTAAATATACAAATCCATTCTTCAATCATCAAAACAAGCTCTTTGTCGAATCGCTGACAAATTTGAACAGTAAAGTACTACAATTTCCTAAAATTTTGGGAAAAGGTTTATAAGGGCAAAGTCAAAGCGGCCGGAGTAAACCGTAATTTTGTTTTGAAATCTACGTAATAATAGTTTATTTTGTAAGTGAGAAAATAGAATTTTTAGTTCCGTATATATAATTTTTATAAAAATGAAAAATTCAATAAAATATTGTGTGGCAGGTGTACTTTCCCTTCTTCTATTCCGGGGCTGTCTTGAGCCTCAAACTGTTGAGAATGAAAATGCTCCTTATACAATGGATATAGTGTCGCCTAAAAGCGGTGATTCCATAGTAGTGGGGAGGAATTTCATAACCTATTCAGCGGAAGACAATCCCAATGGGGGTGGATTTAGTCAATTTGAAGTATTTTTAAATGGGTTATCGCATAAAGTTTTTGCAGTAAGTGCAGACAGCGGAAGCCCTAAACTTTACTTTGATGTTGACTCTTCACAAACCATAGGAAGTAAATTGTCAATTTTTGTTACAGCTTATAACCGCACAGGGGGATACAAAACAAGTGAGCCGGTGAGCGGTTTGGTAGTCAAGGAAAACACTAATCCGCCAAATGCACCGGATAGTTTAATAGCACCGTATATAACCCCGACTTCAATTTTATTGGTTTGGGTGGACAATGCCACAAATGAAACCGGGTATGAGATTTACAGAAGTGTAAATAACAACTCGAATTATTCACTTTTAACGACAAGACCTTCAAATACAATAAGTTATGCAGACAATACGGTATCAACTAATTTTAATTATTTTTACAAGGTACGGGCAATAAACAAGTATGGAGCCTCAAGTTTCAGCAACGAAGTGGGGATATCGTCAGGCAGTTCAACATCGACTTCTGACACTCCTTCAGAGGTCAAGGGGGAAGTGCTTGGAGCTACACAGATAAAGATTTCCTGGAAACTATCTTCAAATTCAAGTTTGAATGGATTTGAAATTCAAAGAAGACAAAGCAGTACGGATAATTGGACAGCTATTGCCTACTTACCAAACACTGCAAGGGAATATCTGGATAATAATCTGACAGCATCTCAAGCATATAGTTATCGTATTGTCGCAATATACTCAACCAAAAAGACTTTTTCTTCAATAATAACGGTGACCACAGCATACAAAGATATTCCAGCACCGACTAACTTCAGCGCAAGTTATAACGCTGCAGAGGGGCATATACTGCTCACGTGGACAAATAACAGTAATCAAGAAAACGGCACGTATATCGAGAGACGGGATGTGGCAAACGAGTTTACAGTAATTGCTATTACACAGCAGGGAGCATCGAGTTTTCAGGATCCTGTCTTCTCGCAGTTGAACCAGTCCGGGATCACTTATCAATACAGGATAAGACAACTCACTACTGAAAGCTTCTTTACTCCGTACAGCAATACAGAGTCGGTAATAATACCGTTCACGCGACCTGTGGCGCCAAAAAACTTTACGATGAGTGAACTTACCGAGGGAGAAAGATTCCTATTGAATTGGACATATCAAGCGGGTGCATATGATTATTTTGAGATATATGTGCGAGAAGGTGATAGTCCAAATTATCAGGTATATACAACATCATCAATGTCATATACTTTACAGGGATTGGAAAAGACAAAGATATATGGCGTTAAGGTGAGAGCTGTTAAAGGGGGTTATGGTGGTGACTATACCAGTGAATTGACAACACCATTGTTAAAACCGGTTAATCTTGTAGCAACTCTTTCGTATTTTATCACATCTCCTTTGGTAACTCTTAACTGGACAAACAGAGCACCAAACGCAAGTTATATTGAAATTGAAAGAAGAAACGTAGGGGATATTAACTACTCACGAATTAAGACAGTGGGGTTGACAGGACCATATCAAGATTCCACAGTGAGTGTTCAATCTGATTACGAATATAGAATAAGAGTTATCAGGACAGTTCCTCCCCTAGCGACATCTGGATATTCTAATATTTCAAGAATTGTGATTCCCTAAGATAAAATTTAACCGGCTTCATTGTCATAATGAAGCCGGAAAAATCACCTTCTCCTTAAAACCTGTATTCCGGCTGATAAGATAATATTCCTTTAGTTTAAGTTTTTCCGCGAGGAATCTGAGTCGAGTAAGGTCATTCGCGTCAGCTTTTAATTTAACTTCAAACCCTCTTTTCCCATCCAGTATGAAATCAATTTCGGCAGTGTTCCTGTGATTGTAAAAAGATAAATCTCCATATAGAGAAAGCTGATTTGCAATGCAATTCTCAAAAAGTTGTCCTTCCGTAACACTTCCGAGGACATTTAAAATTCCGGTATCTGAAAAATAAACCTTCTTTCCGCCGGCAACCCTGCTCCCCGGTTTTGAAGAATATTTCGGAATCAGTTTAATAAAGAAGGTACCCTGCAGTAATTCGAGATAGTCATAGACTTTAACTCGGTTAACACCAAGCTCGCTGGCAAGTTTTGTTACATCAAGCATATTTCCTGTTCGGGGGACCAGGAGAAGGATTAAATCCCGCAACTCTCTGATATCCTTCAGATCGCTAAGTAGACGAATGTCTTTTTCAAAAAAGGATTTAAGAATATTAGTAAGAATTAGTTTTTTTGTAGCATTGTCGGGGGTAGTTACAACTTCCGGGAATCCGCCATACTGTAAATATTCGCTATATTCGAATTCATAACGGAGAGAATTCAATTCGCTCTGTTCGGATATGCTTTTGGAAAAATCAGCTGCTGATGTTTCAATATCCTCCTTCTTTTCCTTAAAGAATAAGAATTCCTGAAACGATAAAGGGGGAAGTTCAAATAAAAATTTTCTGCCGCTTAA
>JAAYVN010000022.1 GCA_012517155.1 Ignavibacteriales bacterium
CGGGAGTGGAACCCAGACCAATATGAATGTAAATGAAGTGATCTCCAACCGTGCTATCGAACTTGCCGGTGGAGTCCTCGGCTCGAAAAAACCAATTCACCCGAATGATGATGTGAATAAAGCCCAGTCCTCAAACGATACCTTCCCGGCAGCCATGCATATTGCCGCTGTCGAGGAAATCCACCGGAACCTGATTCCATCAATTACATTGTTAAAGGATGCTCTTAAAGTTAAGGCAGAAGAGTTCAAAGATATTATCAAAATCGGCAGGACTCACCTTATGGATGCTGTTCCGCTTACTCTGGGGCAGGAATTTTCAGGCTATGTTCAGATGCTTGAAAACGGACTGGTCAGGATTAACAACGCACTCCCTCACCTTTATGAAATTGCTTTAGGGGGTACTGCTGTAGGTACCGGTTTGAATACTCACAAGGAGTTTGCAGTAAAAGTTGCAGCTAAAATTGCCGAACTAACCGGCAAGAAAATCGTTACCGCGCCCAACAAATTCGAGGCGCTCGGCACTCACGATGCGATGGTGGAATTTCACGGTGTGTTAAAAACCCTCGCGGCTTCTCTTATGAAAATTGCTAATGATATCCGCTGGCTTGGTTCCGGACCCCGCTGTGGACTTGCTGAGCTTAACCTGCCCGAAAACGAGCCGGGTAGTTCTATTATGCCTGGAAAGGTTAATCCCACTCAATCGGAAGCTATGACCATGGTTTGTGCGCAGGTCTTCGGAAATGACGTCGCTGTCAACTTTGGCGGAGCTATGGGGAATTTTGAACTTAACGTCTTCAAGCCGGTAATAATCTATAATGTCCTTCAGTCAGTCAAGTTAATTTCGGAAGCCTCAGTAAGTTTTACCGAACACTGTGTGGCCGGAATCGAAGCAAATCTTGTAAACATCAAAAAGCATCTGGAAAACTCCCTGATGCTGGTTACGGCATTAAATCCCCATATCGGATACGACAACGCAGCAAAAGTGGCTAAAAAAGCGCATAAGGAAAATAAGACACTTAAACAGACTGCTGTGGAACTCGGACTCCTCACCGAAGAGCAGTTTGATCAGTTCGTTCGCCCGGAAAACATGACCGGACCCAAATAATTTTTCCTTCAGGAGATCCACTCAGAGGGATCTCCTTCAATTATTAAATTTTTTTTCGGCTTTTCCATAACATCACGGTTTGTGTTATTAACATTTTTGAGAAACTGTTTACGGATTCTGAACGGTAAGTACGGTTATTAAACAAATTTGTTAATTATCCGCACCTATTAAATCACATTTCCGCACAACTTTTAACTATTCTCACTTTGTCTCAAAATGAAACAAATCGGTTCTTCTGTCGCAAAATGAGACAAGTTTTTTCATTTTTCCATACTTTTTTCAAAGTATTTTTGTATTTTTAATGGTACGGATTTTGCTCTTTATATACATTATAATGTATTTAACTATACGAGAGAAAAAAATGAAAAAAAATTTATTCGGCAGCATTTTAACAACGTTGTTTTTATTTGGGATAATTGGGAATTCCACTTACGCGATTATTCCGGATTCATCAAGTACAGATAACGTAAAGTATCCACATAATTATTTCTCGGCTACTACGGTCGAAGGACTTGTTACAGCACGATTAATGGATACAGATAAGGGAACTTCTGGTTTAAGGATTAAAGATCCCTCCAGACCTAATAAAACCATGGATGTCTGGGCGGGTACTCTTTCCGGCACCGTTGCAAGTACTAACGCAAAACTCTATTGTATTGACCTCCTTCACAATGCTGCTTTTTATTCAAATCAGAATCCTCACACATATACTGATCATGAAGTCTCCTCTTCAGCAATTACGTTTATTGTAAATAATTATTATCCCTATAAACCACTTTCTTATTCAGGCAGTCTAAGCACCCCTGAAAAAGAGGCAGCTGCAGTTCAGCTTGCTATCTGGCATTTTTCAGACAATGTCGATTTATCCTCCATTACGCATAAAACTAATTCAAGCTTGGGAACTGAAATCAGAAACCGGGCAATAGAGATACGGGATTTCGCTGTCTCAAACAGCCCGGATATTGTTCCTCCGGTTACTGTCTCGATTATCCCTGTTTCCCAGTCAATTGTTGCAGGTACTCCCGCTAAATTCAGAGTCCTGGTTCTGGATAATGAAGGCGATGGTTTATCCGGTGTTACTGTTACACTTTCTGCTGCTGGCGGCTCACTCTCACTTTCTTCTGCCTCCACTGGGTCAGATGGACTTACTCCGGAAATTACTCTCACTCAGGGTTCTTCCGCCGATGTAACAATCACAGCAACCGCAAATGCAGTTATTCCAAATGGAACCCGTTTTGTTCATAATGTTGATCCTGATGAATATCAGAAACTCGTGCTCGTTTCCCCTGTTACAGTTTCCAGGAGTGCAACTGCTACGGTTTCCTGGTATGCAACTAATGGTCCTTGCGACGTTAACGGTTTTACAACATTTACTCAGGGTGGTTGGGGCAGCCCTTCAAACAGTACTCCCGGTAGGATTAGGGATCTCTATTTTAATGAAGTTTTCCCAAATGGCCTGGTTGTTGGTGGTGCTTATAAACTTACTCTTACTTCTGCAAAGGATGTGAAGGATTTTCTCCCGGCTGGTGGAACATCAGCTGCTTTTAATAAGGACTATACCAATCCGGATAAAACCTCTGCCGGAGTTCTTGCCGGTCAGATAGTAGCGCTTACTCTTAATGTCGCTTATGATGCCGCCGGAAAAATTGGTTCCAACTCAACGAATCTGGGAGATCTGATTATTCAGTCTGGTACCTTCGAAGGCAAAACCGTAAATCAGTTTCTTGCTATTGCCAATCAGGCAATCGGCGGTGCTTCAACCGGTTATACTTACAGCCAGATTAATGATGCCGCAACTGCCATTAATGAAAATTTTGATAACGGAACAGTAAATAACAATTTCCTTACCTGCGGATTTATTCTCTCTTCTCTCGGTGACCTTATTTGGCTCGATGTGAATAAAAATGGAATTCAGGACAATGGTGAAGCCGGACTCCCGGGTATTACCGTTGAACTATATTCCTGCGGTAATGTTCTTATTACTTCTCAGGTAACTGATGCTAACGGAAATTATCTGTTCGAAAATCTTGAGGCTGGTAGTTATTACATAAAACCTGTTTTGGTCGGTGCTTATGCATTCAGTCCAAAAAACCAGGGGGGGAATTCAGCCCTTGATTCAGATGTTGATCCGCTTACCGGTATTACCACTTGTATCACTCTCCCTTACGGTATTAACGATCTTTCATGGGATGCTGGCATCTATAGCACCGAAGTTCCTTGCGCAACCGAATGGACGGCTGATCTCGGAGCTAACGTAACAATATGCGAACACAATCCAATCCAGATTCCTGTTAACGTTTCCGTTAACCTTACTCCAAACCCCGGAAAAGCAAGGGTTCAGGCAGCTTGGAGAATTACTTATCCTGAAGGAGCTGACCATAGCTATCATTATACTAATTTTAATATCGAGGATAACTCTTCATTTGTAATCACTGCTGATTGGCCCGGAGTTACTTCTTCCGATACCCGTGTTGAAATTGAATACAGTGTTGTTCTGTTCAATTGTCAGGGTGCTCAAATGGGTTCGCCGGTTACCAAACTGGTTTATTGGACTCCCCAGGTTTGTCCTCCGCCTCTTCCAAACGAGGCTGATATTGAGGTTATCAAAACAGTTGATAATGCTGAACCTCAGAACAATGAAATAATTACCTATTCCATTCTCGTAAAAAATAATGGACCCAAAGATGCAACAGGCGTACAGGTGTTCGATGTTCTCCCTGCTGGTCTTCAGTATCTCTACGCAACTGTTTCGGTCGGTTCTTACGATGAAACTACCGGTATCTGGACTGTCGGAAATCTTCCCAATGGTGAATCCCGCACAATGTCCATCAAAGCCAAAGTGGATGTTACCTTCGCTAACGAGGCTGTAATAGACCTTGGCATTGCAAATGAATATAACCTTTTCGTGTTTGAAGATCTTATTCAGCCTTCTTCGGATACCGAAGGTAAAGTAGCTGTTGGTCGCAGTGCCGATCTTGCCAACTATAGCGTTGGTTATGAATATCCGAATTCAAATGGCACAGAGGACATTCTTGTCGTCGGTGGAAATCTCACTTTCCGCAGCGGAGCTGTTTACTCAGGTAACGTTGTTTATGGAGTTTCAACAAATCTCCCGATTAACCTTACTTCTATCAATAATGGTACACTCATTCAGAATCCTGACAGAATTGATTTTAACGCCGCCAGGGAATATCTCACTTCTCTCTCAACTCAGCTTGGTGAGTACACCCCCAATGGCTCGGTTACTTTTGAATGGGGTTCTCTCAATTGCTCCGGAACAAGCCCGCTGCTAAATGTTTTCGAAGTCTCCGGTGCTGACCTGACTTTGGCAAATAATTTCCAGATTAACGCTCCAAACGGTTCCGTTGTTGTAGTTAACATAACCGGACCTTATGCAAAATGGACAGGTGGACTCGTTGTTACCGGTACGGATAAGCGTAATGTACTGTTCAACTTCCCCCAGGCTGATAGCGTCAGAATACATAATATTGACGTTACAGGCTCTGTCCTGGCTCCTCATGCACATGTCAATTTCGTTACAGGAGTTCAAAACGGTCAAATGATTTGCCGCAAACTTACCGGACAAGGACAATTTAACTATGCACATTTTATCGGCAACGTTCCGGTTGACACTACCATTGTTAACGTGGCGCAGGTTATTAATAGTCTGCCTTTGGATCCTGATCCCGATAATAATGATTCCTTCGCTTCAATAAATATTGATCCCCGTGCAGGTGGAACTGCCGGTGGTGGCACTGGAACCGGCTCAGGTAACTGGCAGCTTGTCGGAAACTTCGCTGAGGGTCAGATGGTCTGGACTATAACTAAGGATAATACAAATAACCTGCTTGCCGGTACCCTCGGTGGTAAAGTTTATCGTTCTCCGGATGGCGGACTCAACTGGACTCTTATAAATCCTTCCATGTCCGTAACTTATATATGGTCAGTAGTTGTAAACAGCACCGGCACCATCTTCGCAGGAACAGAAACCGGTATCTATTCATCAAACGATAACGGTGCAACCTGGTCACTTACTTCACTTACCGGTCACGATACCCGTGCATTGCTCATTGATAACTCGGGCTCACTCTACGCGGGTACTTGGGACTCGGGAATCTGGAAATCAACTGATAACGGCACTAACTGGCAGCAAGTAAATTCCGGACTTACCGCACTTGCTGTTCACGCACTCGCTGTTGATAGCCAGAATAAAATTTATGCTGGCACGTATGGCGCTGGTGTCTTCAAATCTGTTGATGCAGGTGCTAACTGGGTTAGAACTCAAACCCCATATGATTATATCTGGACAATCAAAATCCTCGCTGACGATAATATCTTTGCGGGAACATATGGAAGTGGAGTATACAGAACTACAAATGGAGGCGATTTCTGGCTCCAAATGAATAATGGACTCACAAATGCATACATTTATAGTATCACTGCCGATAACCAGAATAACATATTCGTGAACTCCTGGAACTCGGGTGTCTTTGCTTCCTCGAATTTTGGTCTCACTTGGGAATCCCTTGGAATGAGCGGCTTCGGTGTTAGCTCCCTCTACTCTAATTCCTCAAACACCGAAGCATCAAACGCCACTCTCGTAGCTGGTACATCCGATGGAAACATATATATTAATACCGCTCCGCTTGTTTCAGTTGAAGAAACTACCCCCGAAGTACCGGAGTCATTTTCTCTTAGCCAGAATTATCCAAATCCGTTCAATCCCTCTACATTGATTGAATTTACTCTTCCGGTTAAGACCAATGTGATTCTCAAAGTCTTCAATATTCTCGGACAGGAAGTTCGGACTCTGATTAATGGTGAGCTCGTTGAGGGTAAGTATAAGGTTAACTTTGATGCAAAAGGTCTGGCAAGCGGCGTTTATATCTATCAGATATCATCAAACGCTTTCACCTTATCGAAAAAGATGATTCTCCAGAAATAGGCAATTCATAGATCGGAAAATATAAAGGGCTGATGGTTATCAGCCCTTTGTTTATTGTTGAGATGTTAAAATTTCTAAACACTGTTAATTTTGTCTCAAAATGAGACAAAATCCGGATTCGCTCTCCTTCGTTCTAACTTCGATTCAAACTCGATTAGAAGCTTTCTCCAAATGGCCCCCTTGTCTCAAATTGAGACTTTTGTATCAAAATGAAACAGACTTTCTCAAAATGAGACACTGTATATTTTTTTCCCTTACTCTGTTTTTTAACTTTGAATATTAAAAAATCAACATCCACAAAACATAGTCAAGTATCAGAATCGAAGCTGCTGATAACACGAAAGATCTGATAGTTGATAATCCAACTCCCTCAGCCCCCCCCTCAGTTCGCAGTCCTATATGACATCCCAAAAGGGAAGTCACACCCCCAAAAAATATCGTCTTTATTAAACCCGCTGTGAAATCCCATAAACTGAAATATCTCTTTACTGACTCAAAGAAAACAGCAAATGAAACTCCTAAAAAGAAATCGGAAACCACATATGCCCCTATTATCGCAATCACATTTGCAAAAATAACTATCAGTGGCATCATTATAATGCTTGCCATAAACCTCGGCATTGCCAGATACCTCACCGGACTAATTGCCATAATTTCAAGCGCATCAATTTGCTCCGTAACCTTCATCGTCCCTAACTCTGCAGCGATCGAAGCGCCTACTCTTCCCGCAATCACTATTCCTGTCAGCACGGGTCCTAACTCGGTAATTATTGCCCTGCTTGTAGCTCCCCCTAAAAAAGACATTGGGGCAATTCCCTTTAATTGATATGCCGCCTGCCATGCTGCTACAGCCCCTGTAAACGTGGCTATTATTAGTACAAGTGGCAGCGAGTTCACTCCAATATGCTCCATCTGGTACACTACCAGGTTCCTGCTTTTTCCGATTTTAGGCACACTCTTAACTATCCCCCCCAGCAGAATAAATATCTGCCCGATCTCACTGAAAAAGTTTATTGCTGTCCTGCCTATTCTCTCAAAGAATTTGCTTACCAATTTTTCCTCATTTACAAACTCAAATAATTTTCATCGGAAAAATACAATCATTAACTTCTTTTTCCTAATCCCTATTTTTGATTTTTAATTATTCACGAATTTTGATATTTTGCATTAATAATTAATTAAAAAAAGCATGCGTCCGGATGAACGAAGAGATTGGAAACCGCAAAAAAGAACATATTGAGCTCTGTTTGACGGATAAGGTCGCTTTCAAACTTAAATGCAACGGTTTTGAAAACTACGATTTTATCCACTATGCTCCTACAGAGATCATTATGGACGAGATAGATCTCTCCCTTAAATTCCTTTCTAAAAAAATTGCGTATCCTTTTCTAATCTCTTGCATGACGGGCGGAACTGATGAAGCCAGCAATATTAACCTTAAACTTGCCTCTGCAGCCGAATCTCTTAAAATTCCCTTGGGACTCGGAAGTCTCCGCTATATGCTTGATACTGACAAATTTGATTCCGCTCTCTCAGAAATTCGTGAAACTGCTCCCTCAGTCCCCATTCTCGGTAATATCGGCGCAGCTCAGATTCTTGAAGATAAAAACATCCGCCGCTTTAATGAACTGATTAAAATTGCAGACCTCGACTCTTTTGTCGTTCACCTCAATCCTCTGCAGGAATTATTGCAGCCGGAAGGCGATACAGATTTCAAAGGACTTCGTAAAGCTCTCCGTCTCCTTGTGAAAGAACTTCATGTCCCGCTTATTGTTAAAGAAGTTGGTTCCGGGATTTCCAAAAAAGCAGCGGAAGAACTCCTCTATATTGGGGTTAAAGGTATTGATGTTGCCGGCGCTGGGGGCACCAGCTGGGCGGGAGTCGAAATTCTCCGCGCAAGGAATGAGTCTGATCCATCAGCTAATGCCTTTTGGGACTGGGGACTCCCGACAAGCTATTGCATTCGTAAAATCACTCCTCTTAAAAAGGACTACAAGTTCTCCCTCATTGCCTCCGGCGGTATTACCACCGGATTTGAAATTGCTAAAGCCCTTGCACTCGGTGCTGATCTTACGGCTGCCGCACGCCCCATTATTAAACAATTATACAATGGTGGTGTTCCTGCTGTTTTCACTTGGGTTCATGACCACTTCTCCACCCTGAAAAAAATAATGTATCTAACCGGCTCTCAAAACTTAAAAGACTTCGATTCAACAAAATTAACATTACGGAAGAATTTATGGTGAATCCTGAAAGATATTTTAAATCATTATACAATCTTCAGCAAACACGAATAGAAAAAATTCTGAAAAACACTCTGAATGAACGCAAGCCCTCCTCCCTGTATGCGCCGGGGGCTTATATACTCAATAATCCCGGTAAACGTCTTCGCCCTCTCCTGGTTATTTTCTCGGCTAATGCTGTCCGGGGTAATTATAAAAATGCATATAACGCCGCGGCAGCTGTCGAAATCCTTCATAACTTTACTCTCGTTCACGATGATATTATGGATAACGCAGATAAACGCAGAGGACTCCTCACTGTCCATAAAAAATATGACGTCAATACTGCCATCCTCGTTGGTGATAGCCTACTCTCAATTGCTTATGAACTCCTCCTTAAAGACCTCACCACACAAGTAAAAGATGTCGTTACCACTTTTAATAACTGTGTCATCCGGGTCTGTGAAGGTCAGAGTCTTGATAAGGAATTTGAACTCCGCAAATCCGTCTCTATTGAAGAATACCTCGACATGATTACTAAAAAAACCGCAGCAATGACAGAGATGAGTTGTAAAATCGGTGCCCAAATTGCCGGCGGCTCTAATGCCGAAATTAAAGGATTGTCAAACTATGGCAAGTATCTGGGTATCGCTTTTCAGATACAGGACGACCTTCTTGATATCACCGGTGATGAAAATGACTTCGGAAAGGTTATCGGTGGCGACCTCTTAGAAGGAAAGAAAACTTTTGTCTTTTTACATGCCCTTAGATTGGCAAAAGGTAAACAAAAACAGGAACTGCTCGGTATCATTAAAAATAAAGGGATTAAACCATATAAAATTCCCCACTTCAGGAGAATTTACGAAAATCTCGGCGTCCTCGACCTTTCCCGTGCTGAGGTCAGAAATTACCTTAAAAAAGCGATAGACTCCCTTCATTCAATTACCAATCCAATGGGAAAGGAAATGCTCGTTGTCCTCGCTAATAGTTTATTAAATAGGGCTAAATAATGATTGAAATTTCCGCAAAGATTGTTAATAAAGCAGGACTTCATACACGTCCCGCCGCCACCATAGTTAAAATTGCCTCCAAATATTCCTCCCGATTTTTTATCTCCAAGGACGGCTTGCGAATCGATGGCAAAAGTATTATCGGAGTTATGACGCTTACCGCTGAAATGGGAAGTGAACTCAATCTCTCCTTCGACGGACCCGATGAACAGGATATGTCACGTGAAATTCTGGATTACATTAATAGAGGATTTGACGAACAGTGAAAGGACTAAAAAAATTACTCGAACACTCTGATAATGTTATTTACGGACTTGCTGCCGCTCCGGGGCTCGATATCGGATACGCTTTTAAGTATAGTAAAGAACACATCTCCGTTGCTGATTCGAACATCACCGATGTGGAAGAAGCCGTTAGCAATTTCCATGATGCTCTCCGCCAGTCAAAAAAGGAAATGCTCAAGATATTTAACTTTGCTAAAGATAAAATGGGCGAGGTTCGTGCCGCTATCTTCGAAGCACAACTCATGATTCTCGACGATCCCGTCCTGATTGACACGATTATATCCAGAATTAATAACGAAAAGCGCCTTCCCGAATTTATCGTTAATCACGAAATATCCAAGTACCAGCAGCTCATGATTCTCTCAAGCGAATCCTACCTTCAGGAGAGAGCAATGGATATTGAGGATATTAAAAACCGGATTATCAGAAACCTTCAGAAAAAAAGATGGGCATCTAAAATTGTTCACGATGCTGTGGTAGTATCCGAAAATCTTACCCCTGCCGATGCCATACTCTTTACAAAATCCAATGCCAAGGGTTATGTTACTGATCGTGGCGGACTTACCTCTCACGCAGCTATTATCGCACGCTCTCTCGATCTTCCGGCAGTTGTGGGTACTCACAATGGCTCTCAAAAAATCAATGACGGTGATCTCCTTATTGTCGATGGTTTCCATGGATTGATCCTGGTTAATCCCGATAGTGAACAACTCGACTTCTTCAAAAAGAAAATCGAACACCTTAGTAAAATTGACACCGAACTGAAGGGCTTAAAGGATAAACCGGCTGTTACTACCGACGGCAGGGAAATCGTCCTTATGGCTAATGTGGATATTACTGGAGAGATAGATACTACTATTACCAATGGGTCAAGAGGAGTAGGGCTTTTCAGAACCGAACAGATTATTGAAGAACTCGGCGAAATACCTGATGAGGAAATTCAGATAAAAGCCTATAAAAACCTGGCTGAAAGAATTTATCCCGATACCATCACAATCAGAGCTTTTGATATTGGCGGGGATAAGGTCAAACAACTCCACATGCGGGAAGCCAATCCCTTTCTTGGTTTAAGAGGAATACGCTTCCTCCTTGCAAATGAAGACCTCTTTGTTTCTCAGATTAATTCGGTCCTCAAGGCAAGCGTGAATAAAAATATCCAGTTCATGCTCCCAATGGTCTCTACTCTTAATGAGATCCTTCGCTCAAAAGAACTCATTGCCGGTTGCATGAAAACCCTTAGTAAGCAAAACATTGAGTATGATAAAAACATCCGGATTGGAATTATGGTAGAAGTCCCCTCTGCCGCTTTAATGGCTCGCGAATTCGGTAAACATGTTGATTTCTTTAGTATCGGTACTAATGACCTCATTCAGTTCCTTATGGCCGTGGATCGCGGTAATGATATCGTCTCCGATTTGTATCAGGAATTTAACCCTGCAGTCATTAGAACAATTCACCATATCGTAACAGAAGGAAAGAAAAGCAATGTGTCTGTAAGTATGTGCGGTGAAATGGCCGCAGATACTCTGGCAACACCCATTCTTGTTGGTCTCGGTCTTGATTGTCTTAGTGTATCTCCCTCAGCTATCCCTTCAATTAAAAGAACTATTCGCAATCTTAGTTTCGAAAGTGCAAAAAGTCTCGCTGAAAAATGTCTTAAAATGTCCTCCGAAAAGGAAGTAACTGAAGAAGTTGAAAACTATTTCAGGGAAAACAATATTGAAAGGACCAGGAACATTATTTAATATGATTCCCGCCCCGTTTTACCGTCCCTTGTTATGTATATTAAAATGAAAAAGGAAACTTATGATATCTGATCTTGTAAAAAAATATGATCCGCAAAACCAGTTTGAAGTACTGAAAAAATCTTACACTCAAATTGAGTTTGCATGGAATAATCCTGTTGACCTGTCGTCAATTGATATCGGCGGCATTCAAAATATTGTTATTAGTGGTCTCGGCGGATCCGCTATTAGCGGAGACCTACTGGTGAATTACCTTCGGGATGAACTTGCTTATCCCTTATCCGTGAATCGGGGTTACTCGCTCCCAAAATTCGCTTCGGAAAAAACACTGGTCATTATTTCATCATATTCCGGAAATACAGAGGAGACAATTGAAGTCCTTCTCGATGCTATAAATAAAAAATCAATAATAGTCTGTCTTACTACCGGTGGAAAAATTGGCAGGATTGCCGAAGAGAATAAATTACCGGTGGTCAAATTGCAAACAGGTTTTCAACCCCGCTATGCTTTAGGATTGAGTTTCTTTAGCCTTCTTAAAGTTTTCCAAGCTCTTGAATTAATCAATGACCAGAACTCAAATGTCTCCATAATATTAGACCATTGGAAAAAGAAAGGAGAGGAATACTCTCAGGATAATAGCAACCCGCTTAAACTTGCGGAGAGCTTGCTGGGCTTTATCCCCCTAATTTATTCAGTCGCAGGATATACAGACTCTGTTGGTAATAGATTTAAATGCCAGCTTAACGAGAATTCAAAAATTCATGCATTCCACAACGTCTATTCGGAATTGAACCACAACGAGATAGTCGGATGGGAATCTCAGGATAACTCCCGGCTTGCCGCAAAACTGGTTACAATTCTTGATGATACTTATCATCCTCAGGTCAATAAACGGATTGATTTTACTACCCGGATTGTCGGGGCTTCCGGAGTAGGCAATATCCCCCTTTCCGGTGAATTTGATTCGTTTGCCCTAAGACTCCTCGAACTGATATACCTGGTTGACTGGATTTCCTATTATCTTGCCATCATTCGCGGAAAAGACCCAAGTGAAATTGATAACATTGTTAAACTAAAAGAGTATTTAAGTTAAAACGGAAATTCAATGAAACCTTCTTATTCAACTTTTTATATATCACTAATTAGTATTTTTCTGATTCTTAATTTTATTGCTTCACCCCAAAGCACCAAAAAAATTCAAAAGCTCCTCTCGGAAAAATCAACCGGGAAACTCCTGAAGCATGGAACTCTTTCTGTTTATGCTGAGTTCTCTGAAACCGGCAAACCAATAATTTCCTTTAATAGCGAAAAAGGACTGGCGCCCGCCTCAAATCTTAAAGTGGTTACTTCAGGTGCCGCCATTTGTTTGCTTGGTCAGGACTTCCGTTTTCAGACGAAAGTTTTTGCCGGGATGAATATCCTTAAAGGTGATATACTAAACAGCAATCTTGTCATCACCGGCTCCGGTGATCCCACACTCGGTTCTGCAAGAATCAAGGGATCTAAAAACCTTGAAGAACTCTGCTCGGAAATTTATAACACCATTTCTGAACTCGGAATTAAACGGATAACGGGAAATATTATTGCCGATGATCTCCTATATGAACGCAATCCCGTTCCCGATTACTGGCACTGGATAGATATCGGTAATTATTATGGGGCAGGTACTTCTGCCTTTACGATTAATGAAAATTCCTACGAACTCCACTTCAAACCCGGGAAAACTCCCGGAGATACTACCGGAATATGGGGAACAACTCCCCCCGGTGTTGGACTTATTTTCGCAAATAGCGTGACCACAGGAAAGGAAGGTTCTGGGGATAATGGATATATCTATTCTGCCCCTTTTTCCGAACTGGCTTATCTCCGTGGCACTGTCCCGGCTGGAGTCGATACTTTTACAATTAGCGGTTCAATTCCAAACCCGCCCCTCTTCTTTGCAAGATATTTAAGAGACTATTTGGAACGATCGGGAATTAAAGTTTTGGGAGAAGCTCGCATCCCCGACCTCAGGGAAAATATAGACTACTCGCAAATGAAGGAAATCAAAACAATTCAATCTCCTCCCTTGAAGGATATTGTTTTTATTGTGAACAAACGAAGCAATAATCTATACACTGAGCAGATACTTCTTGCCCTCGGAAACAGAACTTCAGGCACAAAAAATATTGATGAAGCCATTAAATCAATGTTGAACTTCTATAAAGAAAAGGGACTTGACCTCTCCGGTGTCAGGCTGGAGGATGGATGTGGTCTTTCAAGAACTAATATGATCACCACGAAAGCTATCGGAAACATTTTAACCTTCATGACCAAACAAAAGGATTTTGAAGCTTATTACAATTCCTTCCCAATCGCCGGAGTGAAAACCGATCCTGGTGGATTCAAGACCTTTGGTATCGGAACGCCAATCGAAAATAATGCAAGAATTAAATCGGGTACAATTCACGGGGTTCGCTCCTTCTCCGGATATATCAGCAATAAATCCGGGAAACTTATTTCGTTTTCGATGATTTCGAATAATTACACCGGTTCATCTAGAGAAATTGACGAACTTTATAAAGAAATACTTCTTCTCCTTCACAACTGATAATGGATTCTGAGCACGCAACAGGGATTTCCAAAGGGTACGTAATTCTTATTACCACAATTACTTCCTTCATGACCGCATTTATGGGCTCTTCCATGAATGTTGCCCTGCCCGTTATCGGAAAGGAATTTACTCTTAATGCAATCTTTTTAAGCTGGATTGCTACTGCTTACTTTCTCACAACCGCCACACTATTAATACCTATTGGTAAACTTGCCGATATATACGGTAGAACGCTATTCTTCAAAATCGGAATTGGAATATTCACACTCGGCTCCCTGCTTTGTGCAATTGCCGGTTCCGGAGTATGGCTGATGATATTCAGACTCTTCCAGGGTATCGGGTCTTCATTTATTTTTACAACCTCCACAGCTATTCTTGTAAGTGCTGTACCTGTCCACGAAAGGGGAAAGGTTCTCGGAATTAATGTGGCATCTGTCTATATTGGACTCTCCTCCGGTCCTTTTCTCGGAGGTATTATTGCTCACAACTTCCACTGGCGCTACATTTTTTATAGCAATACGCTTCTTGGCATTGTGCTTGGGATTCTGACATTAATGAAATTTACTGTTGATTGGCGTGAGGCAAAGGGGGAGAAATTTGACATTCCGGGGGCAGTCGTTCTTATGGTTACTATGCTGTTCCTGATGATTGGACTTACATCACTCCCCGGACTTTATGGCTTCGGACTGATAATTCTTGGTGGTCTGGGTCTTTACTTCTTTAAGCAAGTTGAGGCAAAAAAAGAAACTCCGGTTCTTAATATGCAGTTGTTCAAAAATAACAGAGGATTTCTTTTTTCCAATATTGCGGCGCTTATTAACTATGCGGCAACTTTTGCTATTGGATTTCTTATGAGTCTTTATCTTCAGGATGTTCGCATGCTCAGTGCCCAGGAAGCAGGTTTGGTTCTTATCTCACAACCTGTAATGCAAGCCCTTCTTAGTCCGCTTGCTGGTCGCCTTTCAGATAAAATTGAACCCAGAATAGTTGCATCTTTGGGTATGGGTATTATTACAATCGGTCTGATTATCTTTATTTTTATCTCCCCCGCCTTTCCATTTCCGTTGATTATTGGAAATCTGGCTCTGCTGGGTACAGGCTTTGCCCTTTTCTCTTCGCCGAACGCCAATGCAGTTATGAGTTCCATAGAGAAAAAACATTACGGACCCGCATCAGCCATTCTTACTCTCATGAGAATGTCAGGCCAAATGTTCAGCCTGGGGGTTGTTATTGTTCTGATTAATGTTTTTATTGGAAAAGCACAGATATCGGTACAAAACCAGGCAACTTTTATCATCGCACTTAATTTTGCCTTTTCTTTCTTTTCACTTATCTGCCTGCTGGGTGTATTTGCATCCCTCTCCCGTGGAAAAATAATAGAA